>JAAUTG010000032.1 GCA_012031785.1 Saprospiraceae bacterium
ATCCCAAAAAGCAGGTATATCCCAATCCAATGGTACTAGTTTTTTTTAACATTTTGGTGTATTGTAATAAGTAGCCCAATCTGTATAGCTTATGTAGTATTTCCATTTTAATCATTGAAGTCGAGCTGATTCATTGATAGCCAATCTACTATGCTTCTTACTTGATGTGTTTCGCAAACTGCGTCTATTTTACTGAAAAAATAATGGGTGCAAATGTAATTCTTTTTTGGGCGTATAGCAAAACTGGACTATCCAAATTTGGAGAAGTAGAAAATAAAGTCTGGTGGAGCCTCACAGAATAAAGGATGGAAACAGAAGAAGTGGTTCGTAATGTTTACCTACTTAATGCTAAAAAAGCTAATTTTGCGCATGTATAAAATTAATTTCATCCATAGCTTCTATTCTATTGACTTTTGTAAAAATATTGAAAATGAAGTCACATAAATAAGGCTATTCAATTCGTAAATAATGATGAATCGTTTGATGTTATCAACCGCGTTGGGAATTGTCTTACTATTTGCTGCCTGTAAAAACAATAGTGGCAACAAGGCAGCATCAAAAGCAAATTTAGATGGATTTCTAGTAGAAGCAACCCTCGGCAACAATCTTGAAAAAGTAGTGATGAGAAATAATTCTGGGCAAACCATGGAGGAAGGATTCGTCCAAAATGGTTTGAAAGAGGGGGTGTGGATTACTTATGACCAAGACAGAGGTATTAAATCATTAACTTCTTATTTGAATGGAAACTTAAATGGGGTCTATTTAGAATTTAATAGACAACTCCATTTGATTGCGCATAGTAATTATGTAAATAATCAACTTCATGGCACTAGCATTAAATACAAATTTGGTCGTCCTTTAGAAGTACAAAATTATAAAGATGGAAAGTTAGATGGATTCTTTCGTCAGTACCATGAAAATACTGGGAAAATGCAGCTAGAAGCGGAGTATAAGGATGGCTTACAGGACGGTATTATGCGCTATTTTAATGCCAATGAAGAAATTATTATGGAATATGTTTATAAGAATGGACAAAAAGTGAGTGGTGGTGCAACAACATCCAAAGATACAATAATTTCCAAGTGAATGTGTCCATTGGATACGTTGCTTCTTAATGACCAATGCAACGTATCCATTTCAACGGTAAACGTTTTATCCGAGTGCCACTTCCACTTGTCGTCTCAACTCTGAAATAGGTTGTGCGCCAACTGCTCGCCAAAGCATTTCTCCTTTCTTGAAAATCATGGTGGTAGGGATACTACGTATTTGCAAGTTGGAGGTAATTGTTTGGTTCTTATCTACATCAATTTTAACGACTATAATCTGGTCGCCCATTTCCTGTTTCAATTTATTGATAATAGGGGAGTAGGTCTTACAAGGTCCACACCAATCCGCGTAAAAGTCAACTACCACAGGTATTTCTGCGTTGACAATATCTTTAAAGCTCGATTTCTTACTCATGCTATGCTCTTTTTAGTAGTTAAACCGACCGATGCGATGTAAGGGAAGCGTTTGGCTTTTGCAATGTTTTTATTGCTGTCCTTACAAGACCTAAGTCTAAAATTATAACTACAATTTTATACAGAAAAACGCCTTAACCCTTTGATAGTTTTACAGCGGAATGTTGCCATGTTTTTTCTTCGGTAAACTTACCACTTTGTGTTCCAGCATTGCAAAGGATTTGATGAGCTTTCGGCGTGTTTCCTTCGGTAAAATCACTTCATCAATATAGCCACGCTGTGCTGCTAAGTAAGGATTTGCAAATTTTTCTGCATAAAGTGCTTCTTGTTCAGCAAGTTTAGCTACTGGGTCTGATGCTTCTTGAATTTCTTTTTTGAAAATAATTTCACTAGCTCCTTTCGCACCCATTACTGCGATTTCAGCTCCTGGAAATGCAAAATTCATATCTGCACCAATATGTTTAGAGTTCATTACATCATAAGCACCTCCGTAAGCTTTTCGCGTGATGACGGTCACTTTGGGTACAGTAGCTTCGCTAAGCGCGTATAGCAATTTTGCACCATTCGTGATGATGCCGTTCCATTCTTGGTCTGTGCCTGGCAAGAAACCTGGTACATCCACCAGAACCAGCAAGGGAATATTGAAACAGTCGCAACAACGAGTAAAACGCGCTCCTTTCTTAGAACTATTGACATCCAAAACACCTGCCAAGTGCATAGGCTGGTTAGCTACAATACCAATGCTTCTACCTGCTAAACGAGCAAATCCTACAATAATATTCTCTGCATAGTCCTTGTGTACTTCAAAAAATGAGGTCTCGTCCACAATCCCCGCAATGATGTCGTGCATGTCGTAGGGTTGGTTTGGACTTTCTGGAATGATGTTTTCCAGCACTTCTCTGTATTCTGTGCCCATTGTGTAGGGCAGCATGATAGGTTTATCTTCGCAATTTTGAGGTAAATAAGTAAGTAGCCGCCGAACTTGTTGGATACAATCCACATCATTGGCTGCAGTGAAATGCGTGACTCCAGATTTGCTGGCGTGCGTAGAAGCACCACCCAGTTGTTCAGCCGTAACACTTTCATTGGTTACTGTCTTCACCACGTTCGGACCTGTTACAAACATGTAGGAGGTTTGCTCCACCATCAAGGTAAAATCAGTCATTGCTGGTGAATACACTGCGCCACCTGCACAAGGACCCATGATGGCTGAAATTTGTGGAATCACCCCTGAAGCCATCACATTGCGGTAAAAAATATCTGCGTATCCACCTAAAGACACTACCCCTTCTTGTATTCTTGCACCTCCTGAATCGTTTAAGCCAATGAGTGGCGCACCTGTTTTCATTGCTAAATCCATGATTTTACAGATTTTTTCTGCGTGCGTTTCTGACAGTGAGCCGCCAAATACTGTAAAATCTTGCGAAAAACATAGACCAACCTGCCGTGAATTGTGCCGTAGCCAGTTACCACGCCGTCGCCATAATATTTCTGCTTATCCAGTCCGAAGTCACTGCTTCGATGGGTCACTAAGATGCCAATTTCCTCAAAAGAGCCTTCGTCGAGCAAGAAATGAATTCGCTCTCTAGCTGTCAATTTCCCTTTTTCGTGTTGCTGCTCAATTCTAGTTTTACCGCCTCCGAGTTTAGCTTCTGCAGTTTTATCCTGAAGCAGTTGTATCTTATTTGTCATACGATGGATTTTATGTTGAGTATTTTGTGGCTTCAACTATTCTTACATTATAACTCAACTTGCGCAATTTGCCCAAATATAATTGTTTTGGACAAACTCAAGTATATGAAAACGGAAAGTAGCCAAATACAAGTGGCAACTGCTTCACCTAAGTCAGTTGGTACTAAAGGTGTAAAATTTTCCATATCATTTCTCGCAGCAATTCGCCTTCATCGGTGTTCGTGCTGTTGAAGTCAATACCTTTTGATTTAAGGTCGTACTCTCGCAAATACCAATAACAGCAGCTACTTTGGTGGCGGAATAGTATTTTGCTGCTAGGCGATAATCTTTTAGAAAGTACGTAGAGCGAAGTTCTAATGTTTTTACCACTTCGTCATCAGATAGTTTCGGAACTGCATAAAGCATGAGTAATTTACTGAAGAAGCTATACAAACTACTAATAACCAGCACTAAAGGATTTTTTTTTGGATTGGCGTTGAAGTAAATCACAATGCGTGTAGCTTTAAAAATATCGCGGTTACTGAGTGCTTTTTGTAGCTCAAAAATGTTATAATCTTTGCTGATGCCAATATATTCTTCAATATGTTTAGTGGTAATCGTAGTGCCTTCTGGTAAGTTAATCACTAATTTTTCGAGTTCATTTGTGATTTTAGAAAGTTCTGTACCCAGATATTCTCCTACCAAATTGGCGGCTTCTGATTGAATATTTCGCTTTTTTTGTTTAAGATAATTTTGTATCCAGTCCGGCACTTGATTGTCGTACAGCGATTTAGCTTCAAACACAAGGGCTGCTTTCTTCAGCGATTTCCCTAACCCTGATGATAAACTAAATTTTTTATGTTTATGGCATAGGACTAAAATAGTGGTTTGAACTGGCTTTTCTACGTAGTTCGCCAAGTCATTGAGCGTCTTCATTTCCTGCGCCTCTTTCACAATTACCACTTGATAGGGCGACATCATTGGATAGCGGTAGCAAGTATCAATTAAGGTTCTTGCGTCTATCTCTTTTCCATAAAAGATGCTTTGGTTGAATGCTTTTTCACCTGCGCCCAATACATTTGCTTCTAGTTCGTCAGCAATAGCATCAATAAAATAGCTCTCTGTGCCATGCAAAAAATAGACAGGTTTGTATTCCTTTTGCGATAATTGTTGCTTGATAGTTTGAAAATCCAATGGTCTAAATCACTTTTAAAGCAAAGGTAATGAAATTTGGTACGTTGACAATTTTTGTGGCGGTAAATGACAACTGAATAAAAATATTGCTAGAAAAGATTAAGGAATGAGTAATGATTAAATTGACAATTTACTTTTGCAACTTATTCATTATCAAATGATAAATTCGTGGCTCATCACTCCTAACTTATACCTTACTCCTAGAAACACATTCCGTTTTTACATCTCCAGTAAAATCAAGGATTTTGCTTCTTCTAATAGGATTGCTTTTTCTTCCAATGTCAAATCGAGCGGTAACTGCGCCAATCCAATGAGTCGTCGTATGATTTCCATGCCTGCAAATTGAAAGGCAAGCGTTTGGTCAAAATGCTTAGGTTGCTGATAACGAGTCAAAAGTAACTCAATTTGGGCGGCAGGAGCTTGTGCCATTTTCAAGTGAGCCAGAAAGATACCAATATCGTAAGCCGCGTTTCCAAAATAACAAAATTCTGGGTCAATTACTTTAAAACCTGCTGTCCTATTGAGCCAACTTCCAGGATAGTAGTCGCCATGCAATAGCGTATTGCCTGTGCTTAAATACAAATCGCCTAAAGTTTGAAGTTTCATTTTTAGCAACTGATCGGTTTTGTAGGGAAAACTTAGGGCTTGCAGACCAAGTTGTATGGTATCCAAGTTAAAACCATTGTCTTCTAGGAACGGATAGACAAATAAATGTTGATGATTGAGCTTTCGCAAGGTTAAATTGCTGGGGAATTGGCGCACCGTATTTGCATCGAATTCAAGGTTATGCAAAATCGAAAGAAAGGCAATAGCTTGGATTAGGGTTTTGTCTTCAAAAGAGTGTCCTTTCCGATAGACAAACGTGAAGTCAGCACCTTCTCCCAAATCTTGTACTGCTAAAATGTGTTTTTTTGCGTCAAAACCAATTAAATTTGGAAGGTACTGCTTTAGTGCTTCAGTTTGTTGCAGCAATTGGTAAAATAAATATTCCACTTCCACCCGTTCTATGGGTGCTGGAATGGAAGGATATTTTTGTACATAAGGGTTGGCTTGTTTCAGGATGATGCTTCCGTTGGCAGTAATTGCTCGAAGCACCATGTTCATATTGCCTTCTCCAGGCTTCTGAATTGCAACCACATGGTCTTCTAACCCTATCCATTGATTTTCTTGAAGGTAATTTGTGAAGGCTGGTAAATGAATCTCAAAACTAAGCTGCATAACGATTATGGAATTACAAATTGATAATTATTGAGTTAAAATGTCCATTTTGCGTTTAGGTAAACAGTGAATCGCAAAAGCTATTCATCGCATATCATCAGACAATTCGTTTGGCAAAAGTATAAACTTTGATAAAAGTATTTATTTTTGCTTCGACAAAATACATTTTACGGACTGCATGTTATGCAGTTGTTTATTTGTTGGGGTATAAAAGTTCGTTTTGAAATGTCGTGCCAAACTATTTTTTGGAAAGTTAGCTAATTTATTTGGTGTATTTAATCCATCGTCTTCAAACATTATCTTTATCAAAAATATAACCTTACACACAAATAGCTAGTTGAATGACGTGAATTGTTGACTATCAAAAGATTACTTTCTAGCCCTTCAATTAGTAATTATCGTAAAATGTGTTGTCATCAGTTTATTTTGTAGGTGTCTGGCTTTGATTAAATTATACTATTAATTGATTTTCGGTATGCGAAACGCATTGATTCTAAAGGTTATCTTGATATTTATTTCAGCAGTTAGCGTAGCACTGCCCGTACAGGCACAAACTAAAAAACAGATAAAAGAACTAGGCGAAAAAATAGAAACTTCCCCAATTTTTAGTAAGTTTTACAGTGGTTTTGCGCTGTACGATCCAGCCGTTAGCACGTTTTTATATGAATATCAAGCAGATAAATACTTTACACCAGCTTCTAACACCAAAATTTTTACGTTATATACGAGTTTGATGGTATTGGGAGATTCCATTCCAACACTTTTGTACCAAGAAACTGATTCTTCGCTCGTTTTTTGGGGAACAGGCGACCCATCCTTTTTAAATCCTCTGTTGCCTAAAGACAATAGCGTATTGACCTTTTTGCAGCAGTCTCAAAAAAACCTTTTCTTTTCTGACCACAATTTTAAGGAACAAGCGTTCGGAGAGGGCTGGGCTTGGGACGATTTCAATTATACCTACCAACTCGAGCGTTCGCCAATGCCAATGTTTGGGCATATTGCCTCGTTCAGGCATCAAAAAAATGATTTAGGGTTTCAGGCAATGCCGCGTTTAATGGCAGATTTTGTAACCCTTCATCCTGGTCTTTCCAGCAAAACCGTTCAATTTAGAAGAACAAACATCAACAATAATGCCATTGAATGCAATAATGCGGCTTTAGCTGGGGTGCCTTACTACGAAGAATTGCCTATTCATTACGATGCGCACTTGTGGACACGCTTGCTGGCAGATACTTTGGGAAAGATAGTACAAAAGATGCAAAATAATATTCCATTGGCGGATGTGAAAGCACTTTATGGCGATATTCCTGCTGAACTTACTTACCAACTGATGATGCAAGAGAGCGATAACTTTGTGGCGGAGCAATTGTTACTGGTTTGTGCTAATCAACTTTTTGGGACGCAAAACACAGCTTCTGCGATTCAGTATGCTTTGGATAGCCTTTTGAATGGCTTACCGGACAAACCTATTTGGGTAGATGGTTCAGGATTATCGCGGTACAATCTTTTTACGCCGCGCACTTTAGTCAAACTGCTAGAAAAAGTGCAGCAACGTCTTCCAAACGAGCGTTTATTCAACATTTTCCAGCAGGTGGTGTTTCAGGAACTATTGAAAAATGGTATGCTGCCGAAAGAGGACAACCCCCTTATGTGTTCGCAAAAACAGGAACGCTTAGTAACCAACATTGTTTGAGTGGATACTTAATTGCTAAAAGTGGTAAAATGCTGATATTCAGCTTTATGAATAATAATTATACAGGTAGTGTCAACCCAATTAGGCAGGAAATGCAAAGTGTGTTGGCTTATATTCGAGATAATTTTTGAGGTGTGGTATGTAGATTTAACCTAACCCAAGAAACGAAATAAAGTGTACTAACACTATTTTTTAATTAACTCATGGTGAGGCGCTTACAACTTGTATCCTCCTTATCTTCCTAAGTATAGCCATTAGGTTATCGAAATTTGCATTATGCGCATCATAAGTGGAAAATTTAAAGGTCGTCGTTTTCACCCTCCTGCAGATAATTGGCCCACTCGTCCGACAACGGACTTTGCCAAAGAAGGATTGTTCAATATTTTGAACAATCGTATTGATTTTGAGGCAACTAAAATGCTGGATTTGTTTGGAGGAACAGGTAGCCATAGCTATGAATTTATTTCGCGCGGCTGTACTGATGTAACGTATGTGGACAAATTTGTAGGGTGCGTCAAGTTTGTTCAAAAAACTGCTGAAGAACTACAAATCAAAGATAGTATTCATGTGTTAAGATGGGATGTATTTCGATTTATGGAAAGCACCAAAGAAAAATTTGACTATATCTTTGCTGGTCCTCCCTATCCTTTGCCTAATTTGGATACAATTCCTGATTTGATATTCCAACATCAACTATTGGCAGAAGAAGGTTTGTTTGTGCTGGAACATAATCCTGAACACGATTTTAGCACCCACGAGCATTTTAAGGAGCTAAGAAACTATGGGAAAACAATGTTTAGCTTTTTTGAATAAAAGAGCTTGTTCTACGGCTCAATCTTCCTGACCGTTCGTCATTAAAAGTCAACCATACGCTCATTAAAGTATAAATAATTGATTTTCAACGCCTAGTAAGTGTTAATAAAAAAGTTATATTATTTTTTTCTTAATGTCATTGATATATATTTGCACGCGAAATGCACCCTTTGTAACATTCAATCGTTTATAATCTTACCATTTTTTCCTATTCTCAATCCATTATTTGAGTCTAGGCATTTCTTGTCAGACACTTTTTCGGGGGGTGCGTACAAATCAATGGACTTTTTTTACAACCGAGCTATAAAAACACAAGCGTACAGGATGAAATACATATACTTCACACTAGCGTTTATTATTATTCTATGTTTCTCAGGCGTTTCTCAATGTGTATCAGGAGATTGCGTAAATGGTAAAGGGGTTTACGCGCTACCCAGTGGCGCAAAATACTTTGGTGATTTTGTGGAAGGAGAAATACACGGCTATGGCATTTGCCATTTCTTGGACAACACTTCTTACAAAGGCGAATGGAAGCATCGTTTCCCCGATGGGTTAGGTACAAGAACTTACAGTGATGGCACCAGCCGCTATGGTTATTGGAAAAAGGGTCAACCTGTGGATAAAATCGGGAATATTATTGCAGAAGATTTCGAGAAAGAACGAGCTAAAGATTACGATACCAACATTCAATCAGGCTGTATTTACGGTGACTGTGAAAATGGATTTGGTATTTTTGCTTATCCCAATGGCAGCCGATACAAAGGCATGTTGCCAGTAACAAACAAAATGGCGAAGGTACTTTTTACGACTTAAATGGCGATATTTATGTTGGACATTTTGTGAGGGGTTTGAAGGAAGGTAGAGGTAGATTTTACTACGCCAATGGCAACAGTTTAGAAGGCGAATGGTTAGCAGGGGAATACGTTGGAAACGATTTAGAGTTTGCAGCCCAAGTGGGTTGTATTAGTGGTAACTGTACGAATGGAAAAGGAGTTTATGTTTTTCCTGACCGTAAAGGTAAGTATGTAGGTTATTTTGTGGATGGTTTGCCTCACGGTGAAGGTGTAGTGGTGTATCGAAACGGTGACCGATACGAAGGGCAACTGCTAGGAGGAAAACTGACGGGCAAAGGCACTTATTTTTATTATGATGGTAAGCAAACCGATGGATATTGGAACAACGGTAGCTATGAAGGGCAACAAAAGCCAAATGCTGCTAAATATACCTACGAAGCAGTACATCGTCCTGCCTTAGGAGCGCATGACGCTAAAGTTTGGGCAGTGATTGTCGGAATCGCTCAATACAACCACATGCCAGTGCTTCGCTACACCGATGACGATGCCTACCGAATGTATGCTTTTTTCAAAAGCCCCGAAGGTGGTGCACTTGCCGACGAACATATCCGTATTTTAATTGATGAAGAAGCCACCAAAACAAAAATAAAAGCAGCGATGGAAGAAGTGTTTTCTCAAGCAGGAGCTAATGACTTGGTGATTCTTTATTTCTCTGGGCATGGTTTGCGTGGTTCTTTCCTTCCAATTGACTACGATGGTTACAACAACAAATTTTATCACGAAGAAATTAATGCTATTTTGAAAGCAAGCCCTGCAAAGTTCAAGCTCTGTATTGCAGATGCCTGCCATTCTGGAAGTTTACTTGCGATGCGCGATGGGGCTATAGAAAATATTTTGGCAGACTATTACGAATCGTTGGCACAGGCAGCACCCAGCACTGCTTTAATTATGTCTTCCAAATCAGAGGAAACTTCATTAGAATCTAACAGTTTGCGTCAGGGGGTGTTTAGCCATTTTCTGATTCGAGGCTTAAAAGGCGAAGGAGATGCCAACCGCGATGGGGTCATTGCGCTGCAAGAACTGTTTGATTATATTCGCTCCAATGTGCGAAGCTACACAGGTATGCGACAATCGCCGCTCATCACCGGTTCTTACGATATCAATATGCCCATAGCTGTTGTCAGGCAATAGTTGTGCGATAGGGTAGGGGAATTGTTTTGAATTTTACTTTTTGTAGAACTAAAAATGAGCGAGGGTAACTGGTTATCCTCGCTCACTATTCTATTCCCTGCGCCTCAATTCTCTCAAATATTCAAAAATAGGAATATCCAGACCTAGTGCAATGAAGTTTTTACGCCACATTTCATTCACGCCATCTCCTGGCACGATGGGTACGTTGCACTCAAGATTCATTTGCAAGCCATTAAAAAACTCTATCCCAAAACCCGCCGCTATGAGTGCATAATCAAAATTCTCTTCGTTTTTTAAATCCACCACATTATACAATAAGCCAGAAGCAGACACCATCCCATAAACTTTATTGACGGTAGATTTGCGCGGTGGATTTTCCCAGCGATAAAACTTGCCTTTGTATTGATACCATTCCATAGGTGAAAAAGAGCGCGTGTATTCCAAATCCATGAAAACAAACTTAAGCCCAATTTTTTCAGCAGCCAAAGCCAGTTGGCGCAAATCCACTGTGGTACCATCCAACTCGAAATTGTTATCCGCATTTGTAAAATAACCATAATTCAAACCAATCTCAAAAGAGGGTTTAATGCCAATCTTATTTTGCTTGATGTTCGTAATTTTACTCTCCACGAATTTATCCTCAAATGCCAAAATAATCGCTTCTACATCAATACGAAAGCGATAAATATCTGCTTCTGGCACGTCGTAGATGACGTAGCGTTTGATGATATCTCCAATAGTGGCAATGAAGCTATTTTCCCCAATTTGTTCTCGGTAAAGCGAAATAGATAACTCAAATAGAATGAATAAATTACGGATACCTTCCTCTGAAATGTTTACAAATTTCGTCAAATTAAATTCGCTATCTTCCAGCAAATCAAAAACAATATCTTCTGTATTCGTTGCAATCACCAGAGCTGCCTCCAAAAATTCATCCAATCGGTTGCTAATACCATCCAAACGAGCGTCGCCCTCCAAAACGCTGTAATCCAGTTGAAGTCCTTTAGAAAAAAAAGGGCGAAGTGGATCGTTCTGAAAAAGTCCTTTTTCGTAAAAAAAAGTGTTCGGCGTACTGCCTAGCACCCTCAACTTTTGGTACAAAGTATCAATCAAGAAATTTTGTAAGAGTGCAGTTTTTTGATCGTTCAAACTATAATCCACATACACTTCTCTGGACACTTGCTGTATGACTTCAGTTCTGTTGACCTTATCCATCAATACTGCCACAGGCGCATTCAACTCGTAATTCATAAAATAAGTCGTCAATCCATAAGCAATCGCGTAATCCGCAATTTGCTGAGTGATGTCTTGAGTCATCACCACTTTATTTTTTTCGGTGGTAATAATGTTGACCAAATTATAAATAGTATTGTAGGTGGTGTAATTAGTGGTCTTGATATTCTTTACTACTAAATCAGAAAGAATACGTTCTCTAAGTTCCTCCTGTTTGGCAGCAACAATGGCAGAAAGTAACTGTACATCAATATCTTGACGCTGCGCCACCAAAACTGGCATCAATGCGAAGTAAAGACCAAGAGCTAAAACAAGATGCTTCATGTCAATAGCATTTTAATGTTGATTGTGTAGGAATGACAAAGGATAGATGACGGCTATAAATATCAATTTTGCTAGTTAGTAAAGAGGAGCAGTGCATGATTAAACATGAGATAGGAGCATTGTTAAAATAACAAGCTCGCAGCTTCTCACTCGTATCCGCTCATTGCTCTCGCTCTAAATTCTTGCAAGCGCACCATCTAAATCTGCTATCAAATCATCAGCATCTTCCACACCAATACTCAAGCGAATTAAAGAATCTGTCAATCCTACTTTGAGGCGTTGTTCTTTTGGAATAGAAGCGTGAGTCATGGACGCTGGATGTCCAATCAGCGATTCCACGCCGCCAAGCGATTCGGCAAGTGCAAATAAATCGGTATTGCTCAACACTTTTTCGGCGGCTTCAAAACTATCTGCTACCAAATCAAAAGAAACCATTGCCCCGAAATGGCGCATTTGCTTTTTTGCTACTTCGTGTCCAGGATGATGGGCAAAAGCAGGATAGTAGGTTTTACTCACCTTAGGATGTGCCTCCAAAAAATCAGCAATACGCGCTGCATTTTGGCAAGCTCGTTCCACGCGCAAATGTAGCGTTTTGATACCACGCAACGCCAAAAACAATCTTGTGGACCAGGTACTGCACCCACTGCATTTTGTAAAAAGTAAAGTTCTTTAGCCAAATTTTCTTCCTTCACCACAATAGCCCCCAGTACCAAATCGGAGTGTCCACCAATATATTTTGTGGCAGAGTGCAGCACCATATCTGCCCCCAAATCCAAAGGCGTTTGCAAATAAGGCGACGCAAAAGTATTATCCACACAAATTAAAGCATTCGTATTTTGTGCTTTAACTTGCTCGCAAACCAACTGTATGTCAATCACGTTCAACATCGGATTCGTAGGTGTTTCCACCCAAATCAAGCGCGTGTTGTCGTTAATGGTCGCTTTTAAAGTTGCTATATCCTGTAAATCAATAAAATGGAGCTTGATGCCATATTTCTCAAAAACCCTGCGCATCAAGCGATAAGAACCACCATACAAATCGTTGGTAGAGATAATCTCATCCCCTGGATTCAAAAGTTTCAGCACTGCATCCATAGCCGCTAAACCACTTGCGAAGCATATCCCATGCGTTCCGTTTTCCAGTGCTGCTAGGTTGTCTTGCAGCACGTTTCTTGTCGGGTTTTGTGTGCGGGCATATTCGTAGCCTTGATGCACGCCTGGTGCTTGTTGTACATAAGTAGAAGTTTGATAAATCGGGGTCATTACTGCGCCCGTTGAAGGATCAGGTACTATGCCCGCGTGGATAACTTTGGTCGCAAATTTCATGGTGAACAATATATTAAATGAATGACAAATTTAAAATAAAAAACTACAAGCGTTTTACAATGAACTGATTAATAGCGGGTACACCTGCTTTGGTTGAGTTGCTTTATTTACAAGCTACTTGCTTAACATCACTCTTTTGGCGTAACCAACAAGCTCGCCAAAGATAGCAAAAGTATCCAATACACACCAAAAAAAGCGAATCCAGTCGTTTTTTAAACTTTTATGCTACTTTGATTTTTACAGGTGGACAAAACTTTATTTTGACATGAACTATATGTAATTTGAGGCTGTTTCGTATCTTGTGTGTAGTTAAGTCAGAACTTGGCTTAACAGAATTTTTAGGTTCGCCTTCTACAAAATTGTATCCAACTTGGAAGTGCGCCCAAAAAGTACAATATTGCAGTTCATTCTCAATAAAGAATATAAAAAGTTAATCATGGAAGTAACAAGCGTAGTCAGTGAAGAACTGGTCAATAAACTCAATCGAATCGCAGACATTTTAAAAGTAGTAGCACACCCCACTCGCCTAGGTATCATTCATTTGCTAGAACAATATCCGCAGTTGTCGGTAACTGAAATTTGTGATATGCTTGGTTCGGAACAGTCTCTAACGTCTCATCACCTTAAAAATATGCGCATGAGTGGCATCATCTCCGTAAAAAGAGATGGTAGAAGCATGATGTACACCTTGAAAGAACGCGATGTGTCCTTAGTATTAGAATGTTTGGACAGTTGTCAATGTAATATGTAAGAAAAGTGCCCCAGCTTTCTTCCGAATTTGAATCATAAATTTGTGCCATCTATAATTCATAACCAAAGTTAACCATTTTCACTACCAATATGGCAAAACTTAGAATGAATCATAAACAACAACGCGGTGGCGGTGTTGGTGCTTTTAAACCACTTATTTTGGTCGCTCTGCTTGGAGTGCTGCTACTTGGTTTGAAATTCTATCCTAGTCTTGTGAATGACTTACTCACTGTGACTGCTGTGCAGGAGGTGCAAGTGGAAGAAAAGGAAGTAGAAACCTACACGGAAGAAGAACTCTATTTTTGCCAACGGTCAAAGAAGGTGTGGTGGTGAAACACAAACATTTTGCACTTTCCTACGTGGAAAAATATGAAGTAGCAGAATGGGTAGCTTATGAATTGACTCGCAACCAGTTGAAGCAAAATCGCGTGCCTAGAGTTGATAATTTTTTACCCGATCAATTGGTATCCACTACTTCTGCTGACACCTACGATTATAGAGGTTCAGGCTATGACCGCGGGCATTTGATTCCTGCTGCTGACCGCGCTTTTTCCAGAGAAGCTATGGATGAGACTTTTCTGATGAGCAACATCACACCACAAGATCGCTCATTCAATGGCGGTATTTGGCGAGAATTGGAAGAATTGGTGCGCGACTGGGCATATAAATTTAATAAACTTTACATCGTCACGGGACCTATACTTACGCAACCTATCAAAGGCACTATTGGCAAAAATAAGGTCGCTGTTCCGAGTGCATTTTACAAGTTGATATTGGATATTTCAGAACCAGAACTAAAGGCTATTGCTTTTGTGATTCCTAATGAGCTTAGCAATCAACCACTCCAAGATTTCGCTACTTCCATAGACCAGGTAGAAGAGCAAACTGGACTTAACTTTTTTAGTGACTTGTTGGAAGACGAATTGGAAGCCGAGCTAGAAGGCAACTCCGAAATTACTCTTTGGGAGTTTGATGAGTCAAAATTTAAAAAGCGTATAGGAGAATGGAACAGAAAAGACTAAAGTTTAGAACATTAGGTTGTCAATATTTTGTTTTAATGTGACTTATCAAAACGTAATTTGACTTACCTTTAATTGGGAAGCTGAAAATGGTTTATTGCTCTCCAAGGAGAACCTAAAAAAATGCGCCTCAAAAAGGACTTGAACCTTTGACCTACGGATTAACAGTCCGCCGCTCTAACCGACTGAGCTATTGAGGCACTTTGAATACCATTTGATTCACATCTAATATGTGATTTCCAAAATGGAATGCAAAAGTAAGTGGTTTGTATTTATTTTGCAATAGTTAGGGTGATTTTTTTTGTTTTTTTTTATTGGGTCTTTACAAATCCCTCACGCTTAAATGCTTACCACAGGGTTTCTCAACGTGCCACAGATAATGCCAGTGGCAACTGCTACGTTTAGCGATTCCATACCACTTCCGCCCCGCGAAGGAATGGTGATAAGATGGCTTGCTTGGGCGTGAATATGGGCAGAAACACCTTGACTTTCGTTACCCATCACAATAAGACCATGTTGGGTAGTTTGATAATGAAAAATGGATTGCCCACCTTCTACCACTGTTCCGAGAATAGGGAGGTGTGGGAATGTTGCTCGAAGTGCCTCAAACTCAATCGTAATCATATTGACCCTCAAAAAAGCGCCCATAGAGGATTGAATCACTTTGCTGTTGTAAAGTTCTACGCAGTCTGGCGAGCAGAAGACGTGCTGAATACCAAACCAATCTGCAATTCTTAAAATAGTACCCATGTTGCCAGGGTCCTGAATCCTATCCAAGTAAAGCGACCAATCGTTATTAACGGTATGTTGATTAATTTTGGGTTGGAATTGTTTGGCTACAACCAGCACTTGATTGGGTGTGGCAAGTTGTGAAATTTGCTTTAATTCTAAAGCAGTCACTACCTCCAGTCGTTCTGCTAATCCATTGATTAAGTGGCGATTGCTAGTGAGCCAAGATTTTTGCGCAAAACACTTTCTACTTCAATTTGTTCAGTAGATAGAATTTCTTTTGCTAGTTTTTCTCCTTCTGCAATAAAATTACTATTTTGGTCGCGGTTTTTTTTCAAGTAAAGACTGCGAATATACTTTTCTTTGTTCTTAGATAGTGGCATTACAAACCAAAGATGAATTTTAACAATCTATTTTCATATCTATGTATTTTAGGGTTTTTCACAGCTTGTAGTACTCCCAAGTCTATGCAAGATAGACCGTTGTTGCTACTCAGCAACAAAGTTAACATTAATAGCGAGGAAAAAATTCCAAATAAGGAATTTCTAAATTATCAATTAACTACACTTTACAAACAAACGCCCAACCACAATTTTCTATTCATTCCCAGAGAAGCTATCTACGCCACCGTGCAGGATACTTCTGGTCGTGTCAAAAGATGGCTAAAATTTAAACTCGGAGAAGTACCAGTGATTTACGATGCCAAAAAAAGCGAAGAAACGGTTGCTTCCATGCGAAACTTTATGATAAGTAGAGGGTATTATGAAGCTAAGGTAGAAGTGGAAGATAGAACCACACGCTCTAACAAAGGTAAAAAAGTCATTTACCATGTCGTTCCACAACAACAATATACGGTAGATACTTTGATATTCGTAAGTCGAGATAGCGTTATTGAAGCTATTTTGAAGAAGACGGCTGCCAGCAGTTTTTTAAAGAAAGGAGAACCTGGCTCGCTTGATCTTTACAATAAAGAAGTAGGAAGAATTCTTAACTATTTGAGAAACAATGGATATGCCACTTTTAATGGAAGTTACATCGCGCCACTCAAAGCAGATTCTTCGGACTATAAACTGACGTTGAGGCTTGAGATTTTACTATCAAAAGACAACGCTTTGCACAAACGCTATCGCACGGGAAATATTGAAGTCTTTCCAGCCTACGAACCTTTGGATTCTTTAATTATCTTGAAAGAAGGGTTTGTGCCGCCTTACATTCCGGATAGTAATTATGTTCATTTAAAGGATACAACGATTCAAGGTGTTCGCTTCTTTTTGCCCAATTGGAGCAGCAACGTGAAACCGCAAACCCTTCGCAACGAAATTGCTTTGAAATCAGGCGAATATTTTAATCAGTCCGATGAAATATTGACCAATAATAATATAAGTTCTTTAGGGCTTTTTAGGTTTATTTCGATTAAATCAGAAATAGATTCCTTACAAGATAGTATCATTCATTACAAAATCTATCTAACGCGCAATGAAAGATTTGAATTTGGTGCCAATATTGAAGGTAGCTACTCTGACCAAACAGTTAGCCAAACTAAGCGATTGAACTTAATAGGCGCATCAGGTAGCATTTCGCTACAAATTAGAAATGCTTTGAAAGGCGCAGAAACGCTCTCTAATAGTTTATCGGCGGGTGTAGAGTTTGATATTCCAGACTCTTTGAATACGATTGATTTTCGAGTGCAAGAACAGCTAAATATCCCAAGATTTGTGGATTACTTAGGGTTTTGGAAACTCTTTCAGAAGAAAAACGACCCTGAAAACTTATACGAGTTTTTCAAGTTACGCGCTTCCACTCGTGTTAATTTGGCTTATAATTACACAGACCGAGCGCAGTTTTACAGTTATCAGTCGCTCAATGCCTCCTTTGGTTACAATACACAGCTCGGTAGCAAGCATTCTGTTTCTTTAAATCATGCAGGTATTGACTATTTTTTACCATCTTTGGATCAAGGTACAAGTTTTGATACTTTAGTAAATAGAAATCCTTTTTTGACTAATAGCTTTGGTAATCAGTTCTTTACAGGTTTCTTGGTTCGAGATATTAATTATTTTTACAACTACCGAACCAACCGATATGGAAGGGGCTATTATGGAAACGTGAAACTAGAATTTTCGGGCGCAGAAGTAGAAGCTTTGAATGCCCTTTACAATTCCTTCGCCTTGATACCCAAAACTTTTACATTAGGGAACATTGATTTCTCAAGGTTTATAAAACTGGATATGGAGGGACGGTTTTATAAAACGTTCGCTCCGCACCACGCGCTGGTTTTTAGATTGAGCACAGGACTTGGTGTCCCTTTTGGACGCAGTGAAGAAGTGCCTTATGTAAAACAATTTTATGTAGGCGGACCCAACAGTATTCGCGCTTTTCGGGCGAGAGAACCCGGACCCGGTAGCCATTGTACGCCCACTTTATTTGCTGAGCTTTGTGGCACGGATACCTCAGCTTTGAATACTCCCTTTTACCAAACTGGCAACATCAAACTAGAGGCAAATGTAGAATATCGCTTTGGCTTGGTTAAGGTTTTCAATTACGTGATTGAGGGGGCTCTTTTTTTGGATGCTGGTAATGTTTGGACTTCTTCGCTCGACTCTACACGGGTAGGTTCTCAATTTTTGTGGAATGCTGCTAAAGACGAACAAGGCGAAGTGATTAATCCAGCTTTTTATCAGCAACTAGCTATCGGAACTGGCTTTGGCTTGCGGTTAGATTTTAGTTATTTTTTGCTCCGATTTGACATGGGTTACCCACTCCGAACACCTTACCAGAATGTGAATCCTTGGGCGAATCAACTGAAAGCCAGCGATATCAACTACAATTTAGCGATTGGCTATCCATTTTAAAATTATATCTTTTACATTTAAAATAATACAGGTAACAATGAAACAACAAGCACCAGAAGCAGCTAAAACAAAAAAAAGATTCATTAAACCCTACGAATGGCTCTTAATGATTGTGGCGCTGATGATTATTTTTACTTTGTGTTGGAGCGACTTGGCATTGATAATGTGAAACGGACGGAAGAATTAGCTTGGTTGGATCGCCCAAATGGACCAGAAGCACCAATCAAGAGAAATGACCGACAAGATGAAGCTACGGATAAAAAAGTGGATAAAGTGCTGAACGATTTAGAAGAGCAGTTTTCAGACCCTGCGGGCAGTAATGGCAGAAGAGTGCCCAGCAACACAGCACTGAAAGGGCTTTCTGAGGACGAAGCAAAGTATTATCAGGATTTGGAACAACGCGCCAATAAAGATGGTATGACGGCTGCGGAATGGGTACAACTGGCACAAACTTCTTTAAAAACTTATCGCCAAGTTAAAGCAATTTTTGATAAGGTGGATGGAAAAATCGAAAACCAAGTGAATGAATCTCACATAGAGAACATTCTTAGTGATTTAGAGTTAAAAGATATTGCTTTTGCTGCCTTAGAACGACAGTTCAACGTCTCAAGGGCTAAGTTGGAAGCCTTTTCTCAAAGTGGTAATCGGGCAGTGGCAGATTGGACTAATTTTATACAGAACAATCAATAAATTATGTTATATAACCATCAATAAATCAGTGATGAGGTATAAGTTTATGGTGTAATAATTGATGAGTTATAAATTAAGAACGTTAATTTTTTTATCATTCACTTCTAAGGTAGTAGGTTGACAACTACCTTTTTGAACGATAGCGGGTGTTAAATTGTTATTATAGTTGGTGATTTAAAATATAACTAAGAATAAACCTATTGCTTTAGTCGTTTTGTAATTGCAAAACACCTGCTTTACTTCATGCTAGAACACTCACCATCAAGCATTTTGATGAGAAAATCATTTTTCAAGTAACTAGATTTGAAAATCATGCCACACACAATTGCTAGATATGATTTTTCGCACGAAGACATGGAACGTTCTGGTTTCAAGCTCTATCAATTAAAGACTAATCAGTTAAAATGGACAGCAATTCCTCACTTTCCGCAACAAACAAGCATTCCGCATTGCCATAATTTTTATGAAGTTTGTATTTTTTTTGAAGCCAGTGGTACACACGATATTGATTTTACACCACATCCCATCAAAAGTAACTCCATCCATATCATCGCACCAAGTAGCGTTCATTTGATTAAATCGAATCCCTTGACGGAAGGGTTTATTATTGCCTTTTCGCCTTCTTTTTACGAGGCTTTTGCTCAAAAAAATCATTCTCTAGCAAAGTTTGCTTTCTATGATTTAAAGCAGTATTCACCAGTTATTAACTTGGATTTACTGACCACCACATACGTCAAAAATTGGTTGGCTAATTTGATGCAAGATTACGTTGATAATACTTCTTTAGCCAATTCCTTGTTGTGGTCGCATTTGAATTTGTTATTGTGGCGCATTCATTCTACTTACAAATTGCTGCAACCTTTGCCTGTCACAGAAAAACCTATAAAAGTAAATTTACTTGAAAAGTTCAAGCAACTGGTGGAGGTGCATTACCTGGATAAACATCAGGTGCAAGACTATGCCAAATTATTGTTTGTTTCACCTGGTCAACTGAATCGCGTAGTGAAAAACATGAGTGGACGCACTGCCATCAGTATCATACAAGATCGAATAGTGCTGGAAGCCAAGCGATTGTTGTCTTATTCAGAGCTGACCAATCAAGAAATAGCTTTTCAATTGCAATTCAGCGACCCTTCTTACTTTACAAAACTCTTCAAAAGAAGGACTACCATGACCCCTAATGAGTTTAGAAATTTGATGAGGAAGGGTTGAACTATTCAATACCTTGGGCAGTGGTGGCTAATCGAGTAACGAGGAGTACATGGTCTTCAAAAGTTTTCTTGGCAACTTGAATAAAAAAATCAGGATATACTTCAAAATCCTTGCCTAAACTTATGATGGAAGCATTTTGTATCATCAATTCACCCCATTCGTAGAGCGGCAAATATTGTTCGTCTGTGGAGCCAATGTAATAGAAATATTGTCCTGTTTGTTGTACCCAGTGGGCTTCAGGTAACTCATTAAACTTGCCATTTACTCTAAATTCAAAAAACTGCACTATCTCATTGCACCCCTGTTGTTGAATAGTCAGTTGTAATCCGTTTTCCCATTCCACACGTTCTATTCCCACTTGCGTTTGTAATTCAAATTGGTGACTGATGATTCCTGCCGTCGAAGCCGTGAAAATAGGTTCTGGCGCGCTATATTTACAGTTCAAAAAATCGTCTTCTGTAGTTTCGGTCGGTTCGTTGCGGCTGCAAGCGAATAGCGACCAAGCCAAAGCGACCAGCAACAATATTTTCTTACACATGAGTTAACTGTTGTGTTAAGTTTGTACTTTTGTTAAAAACGAAAAAGAAAGTGACCATACTCAATACGGCAAAAACTAATAGTGCTATCGAAATAAAATTTGGTAACTCAGCGCCTGCCCGTTGAAGCCCGTTCAGCCCAATTGGCATAGCAGCCAGTCGCACCCATTCCAACGCAACAAGCCACTTCCCACGATATTCAAAAAGGAATCCGAACAGGAGCGTAGTTCCGACAATCCAAGCCCCGTAGAGTAATTTGGTGGATAGCTCAAACTGCGGTTGCATAAAGAAAAAGTAAGCAATAATCCCCAACGCCACCACAAATTGCACTAGCACATACCTGTTGATGCCTGAAAAATGATGTTGCACATTATACTTTGGGTCTTGGAGTTTTCTTTTTCGCGCTTTCACCAATGGCTCAAGATAGTCAGGTAAGTAACCAGGTCCTTTGAAAAGAATTTTAAATACATCCTTCATGGACTTCGCCTGCCTAACCATTTCAAAAAGATAGGTGTAGTGTGAAAAATTGGCATAGACAGGATTCCAACTATTTAACGCTACTGTAATGCCATACGTGGGGCGTTCTTCTTCCGCTTGAAAAGTGCCAAACATTCTATCCCAAATAATGAAAACACCTGCATAATTTTTATCAATATACTTAGGATTTCTACCATGATGTACACGATGATGCGAAGGTGTATTCAGGACTGCTTCCAACCAACCCATTTTGTTAATGTGTTCCGTATGAATCCAAAACTGATACAACAGGTTAAAACCACCTACTAAAGCAAGTTGAATGGGGCTGAAGCCTATTAGCGCAAGTGGTAGGAAAAATACAAATCCCCAAATGATAGAAGTAGAACTCTGACGCAATGCGACAGAAAGGTTGAAATCCTCACTTTGATGATGCACGATGTGTCCGCCCCAAAATAAGCTTACTTCATGCGCCACACGATGTTCCCAGTAGTAACAAAAATCGTAGAGGATAAAAAGCACTAAAAAGCTCCATGCGTTTGGTTCGAGGTGAAAAAATGCAAATTGTTCAAAAATGAGGGTATATATACCAATGTTTAAGATGTGTAAAAACGTGTTAGTGAACTGCTGCAACGTTCCTGTACTAATATTCGTCACTGCGTCGTTCAATCTGTACGTATGTTTTCTTGTAATGGCTTCGTAAACTAATTCGATAGCCATTAGCGTAAAATACATCGGTATTGCTAGTATGACAGGGTTCAAATTCATTGTACACTGTGGTTTTTAATTTTTTTGACTTTTAATTTTGACTACTTGATACTAAAGCGCAACTTATTGATAATGAGTTGTTTGTTGAGTTAAAGCTATTAATTTTTTCCTGCTCCATGCGACAGTGGTGGCTCGAAAACCTTTGATATGGAGCTGAAAAAAAATTATTTCTAGCAAATATAGCGAAACTTAGTAGAAAACGTTTTTGTTTTGCAACCTTTTAGATTTTATTAGCAATCTTTTGATGAGACTGTTTGTAGCAACTTAGATTGATTGTGAATCAACATTATTATTTTAGAAGCCGTCAAGTAAAAAATATTTTCTTGACACATCGTTGACAAATAATGAAAGCATATTTACAAACTGGGACAAATATAGGGGATCGTACTGCGCAATTGGAAGAAGCGGCGCGAAAAATTAGCATTTCGATGGGCAACATCGAGGCAATATCAAAATTATACGAAACAGAACCTTGGGGTTTAAAAAATCAACCGTACTTTTACAACCAAGTGCTGCTGATAGAAACCACCTTATCGCCGATAGCGCTTTTGCGAGCAGCCAAACTGATTGAGCAGGAAATGGGGCGAGTAAATACCGAAAAGTGGGGTAGGAGAGTTATTGATATTGATATTTTGCTATACGAGGATCAAATTATTGAAACTGAAGAATTAACGATTCCACATCCTATGTTGCACAAGCGCAATTTTTGTTTGATTCCACTGCTAGAAATTGCGCCAGAACTAGAACACCCCGTCCTCAAAGAAACAATTGAAGATATTTACTGGGCATCTTCGGATGATTTAGAAGTTATTGTTGTCGCATGAAAAATAAGGATTTCCCATATTCTTACATTGCCATAGAAGGGAACATTGGTGCAGGAAAAACCACACTTTGCCAGATGATGGCAGAACAGTACGCCTGTAAACTTATTTTAGAGCAGTTTACAGACAATCCTTTTTTGCCCTTTTTCTATCAAAATCCAGAACGCTATGCCTTCCCTGTGGAGTTATTTTTTATGACCGAACGCCATAAACAACTCCAGCAGAACCTTCCCCAACAAAGCCTTTTTGAAACGCTAACGGTGTCGGATTACTTTTTTGTGAAAACCCTGTTGTTCGCTCAAAACAACTTGAGCAATGAAGAGTTTCGGTTGTTTCAACGACTTTTCAATATATTGAACGCCACCTTCACCCATCCTGATTTGTTGGTCTATTTGCATCGTTCGGTGGACGATTTATTGTTCAACATCAAGCAACGTGGACGCGCCTTTGAACAACAAATTTCTAAGTCGTACTTGGAACAGATACAGGGCGTTTATTTCAGCTACCTCAAATCCATTACCGATATTCCTGTGTTGATTCTTTATATGGATGGTATTCGATTTTGGGAAAATCCAGACCAATTTCAAACTATTGTTCAAGCCCTGCAACAACCCTACTTACCCAGAATTTATCACCTCAATCTGTTTTAATGGGGTTGGTTAGTTGCTTTCATCCCACCTCCTGTATTCAGTAGGACTCATCCCTATCTTTTTCTTGAACAAATTGCTAAAGTAATGCGGGTACTCGAAACCCAAAGAATAAGCAATTTCTTGTATTGAGTTATCCGTTCCCAGCAAACGATCCTTTGCCATTTCAAGGAGATGGTAATGAATATGGTCTTGCGTGGTCTTTCCAGTTTCCTTGCGAAGCAGGTCGCTTAAATAGTTAGGAGAGAGGTTTAGATGTTCGGCGCATTGCAGCACGGTTGGAATACCTTCCTTTTCAAGCCTATTTGAAGTGAAATAGGCGGAAAGAAAATCATTGATGGCATCTACTATTGTTTTGTTGTACTTTTCCCGAGTAAAAA
>JAAUTG010000288.1 GCA_012031785.1 Saprospiraceae bacterium
TGTAGAATTAGTAAAATATCTTAAAAAGTGGCTTGTTTTCAAGGTTTTTTATAAAACAAAAACATAAATTTTTGTTTTTATAATGCCAACTTACTTAACACTCTTGCTAGCTAAAAATTGAGCCTTATTTTCTAACAATATCTAAAAATATTTGAGCATAATCACTTATTGACTTAACCCGTTTTGACTTTAACTTGAAGCCAATGGCGTCCTGCACGTCCTGAAAAGATGATACTTTTGTTCTGCAATTGTGTAATTTATTTTCTGAAGTTACCCTAAGTAGTTAAACAAAATTAATTGCACTAAATTAAGGTATGAAACCCTTGTCCACGATAGAATCTCATGTGTAAATTATTTTGTGTGATTAATAAAAAGCTAAATAAGAAAATATCCCTGTATTTCTACGCTATAATCTTGTTGTTTTTGTTGCCATCCATATGTTGTGCCTATACCTTTGGTATTGTCTAGCAAACCTAAAGCTTCTTGAATGCAAGTAAGTTTAGTAAATTGCTCGTAAAGAGTATAGTCAGGTACGACGAAAGTCTCTTTACGATGGAGAATGGGAGGATTCTTTGAGGTACTGTAGTCTCGATAAGTAACTTTTAGTGTTTCTAGGTTAAGTTGAATACTCGTTTTTAATGCTGGATGGGGGTATTTGTCGAAGTCTGGGTAGAAGAGGTAATAAATTTGAAGTTTTTTCATGCTAAGTTTGACTATTGTTGCGCTTTCTGCCAGAAGGGTAGCGCTTCTAACGTAGCTTTCGTATTGTTGGAGTAAGGAGTCAAGAGTATTTAATGCTGAAATATTTATTTAGAAAGCATCTGATAGAATTTTACCGATGGGACTGCGCTTATAGGTTGAGTAATTGTGCTGAGTTCGATTAAAAATTTGTGTTCTTTATTTAATAAAATTCCCTTTATTGCCCCTACTTCATGTATAGTAAAAACCTTGGGATATTGTCTCAGCTTATTTAAGCTATTGTCATGCTTAAACATTACATTATTTGCTGGATAGTAACTGCTTGTTGAATTCCTTAATAGCATTTTGAAAAATAATTTTAATAATAATTAAAATTTTAGTAATTTCGTTTTTATTTTGATTGACCTCTTAATAAATATTTCATTTTATGGTAAAACAAATTAGCCTCAATTTGGATGGCGCTGTTAAGGAAATTATTAATGTAAATCCTGTTTTTGCTCGCCATGAGACATTTTACCCACGTTACGGCTGGATAAAAAAGGGGTTTGATGCAGCTTGCCAAAATCCAAAGATATTTTTAGAGGATAATGCACCAATCAGGCTAGGTGTTGGAAAAAATATGTCAATGGCAATTCGTTACTGGTGTAATGCTTTTAAAGTACTAGAGAATGATAGTCCTTCAGAATTCGGTGAGCGACTTTTGGGTGAAAATGGCTGGGATAAGTATTTAGAAGACCCTGCAACACTATGGCTTTTACATTGGAACCTGCTAAAACCAAGCTGTAATGCAGCTTCTTGGTACTTCGCTTTTAACATTTTTCGAGACAGCGAATTCTCGCAAGACGAATTGTTTAATGCTTTATCTGACTACAAAGACACACTAGCACCTCGTACAGTAGAATCATCCCTAAAGAAGGATATTGCTTGTATTTTGCGAATGTACGTTGAACAATCAACAATCAAAGGTGGTTTTGGCGAAGAAACTATAGATTGTCCGTTTACCCAGCTAGGCATTATAAACACAGCAGGAGACTCCAGACACTTTATCTTTCGCTTTGGCGTCAAAAGGAATCTACCAGCAGAAATAATAGTTGCTGCTTGCCTAGAATATGCCAGCTTTGTTGGACGGGAACAGCGAAATATTTCCATATCACGCTTGGTTTACGAAACGGGTAGTCCTGGAATGGCTCTCAAATTGTCAGAAAACGCTATATGTGAAGCTATAGAAAAAGTTGCTAAGTGGTCAAACAACGTTTATCTCTCTGATTCTGCTGGTTTAATTCAATTTTCCTTTAAATCTGAACCAGAAACACTTGGAAAAGGTATTTTAGAAAAGTATTACAAAGGCAAGGTTGCTTAGGCAGATCGATGAATACACCTTTATCTGATTATTTTAGGCTGAAACGTCGTTATTCTCGTTCTATCAACCTTGAACGGGATTTAGATAAAACTGATGCTTTACTAGGTTATATTCCTACCGAAAGGTCTGTAGATGCAACTAAGCGTATATTAGCTGGGTTTGCAGGTGATTCTAACCATCGCGCTTGGACGCTAACAAGTGTTTATGGAACTGGGAAATCAGCTTTTGCTCATTTCTTCGCTTCTTTGTGCGCTTCTTCCCTACACCCATCACGTCACGTTGCATTAGAAATTGCGGCAGAAACCTTCGGTGAGTCAAGTACTGAATATTCTATTTTAGAAGAATATATTCCCAGTCAAGGCTTTTTTAGAGCAGTCGCCACGGCACAGCGAGAACCGCTAAGTCACACCATTATTCGTGCCCTGCAAAGAGGTGCCGAATCTTTTTGGTCATATCAAAAGTACAGCAAGATAAAGGTCGGGCGTAAACTATTAGACTTGGATGCTCAAGTCTCAGATGGGGAAGTTATAGATAGTAAAGAAATTCCTAACTTACTAAAAGAAGTCGCGGAAGCTAGTTCTAGTAATATTTTATTAATTATTGATGAATTAGGTAAAAATCTTGAATACGCGGTTCAAAATCAAGGTGCTGAAGATTTATATTTGTTGCAAAAGTTAGCAGAACTTCGTAAAGATAGCGGATATAAAGTTTATATAATTGGATTGCTACACCAAGCATTTGCTGATTATGGAGAACGGCTAGCTTCGATACAGCGTAACGAATGGTCTAAAATTCAAGGTCGATTTGAAGATATTCCATTCAAAGACTCTCCAGCACAAATGATACGCTTAATTGGTCAAGCAATCGACCAATCACAAGCATCAAATTTTCATTCTGTCATTGAAAGTCAAGCATCACAATGGTATAGATCATTATCAACAGATATACAGGATGATTACACAGAAGAGAATCTAAAATTAGCTTTCCCCCTACATCCAATTACGGCATTAGTGCTACCTATATTATGTACAAGATATGCTCAAAATGACCGTTCATTATTTACATTTCTAACTAGTGTTGAACCATATTCTTTTAATAATTTTTGATAGAAAGCGTTGTAGAAAGCGAGCAAGAAAACGTATTACTATTACCAACACTTAAATTAGATAGAGTTTACGATTATTTTATTGAAGCTGTTGGCTCTGGTTTAGCTTCCCGTCCCAATCTTCAACGTTGGGTAGAAATTCAAAATTTAATCGATGATGCTAAAAACAAAGATATTGATAGCTTACGTATATTAAAAGCGTATCGGTATCCTTAACCTAATTACAACTACAGGCACCCTGCGAGCAACTCGAACATTAGTAGCGCAGGCAATGTGTGAAACTCCCACTTCGGAAACAAAAGCCCATTGGGAGCAAATAATCGACAGTCTTTTAGAAAAATCTATTATTACTCATCGGCGCCAGTTGGATGAACTGCGAATTTGGCAGGGTTCTGATTTTAATGTAGACGTTGAGTTAACAAATTATCTTGAACAAGAACGTTCCTCTCTAGTAAAACTCCTTTCAGATATCCGTCCTCTAACACCAGTAGTTGCCCAACGACACAGTTACAAGACAGGTACTTTACGTTACTTTGAGCGGCAATATATAGATGGTGTACAAAACATCGCGAAGTTACGTTGCTCAAACGATGAATGTGACGGGCTAATTGGGTATTGGGTGGATAACGAGGCGCCGTCAGATATTCCTGCATACACAGCTGATAAAAAAGCCGCTAGTTATACTATGTCCATCTAAGTTAGATATACTGCGTATTCGAGCGCGCGAGTTTGCAGCACTCAAAAAATTCAAACTACGGCGCCTGAGTTACAAAACGATGGTGTAGCAAGGCAGGAAGTGCGTTACAGATTAGTACAAGCTGAACAACTACTGGATGAAACCCTCACCCAAACCTTTGATATCGCAACAAGTAACAGTTGTTGGATTGCTGGCAAGCAGGAAACCATAAACCACATTACAGATTTTAATGCCAAGCTCTCTGATATTTGTGATCAAGTTTATCACCTAGGACTAAAGCTGTGGAACGAATTAATCAACCGTCGTGAGTTAACCTCACAAGGTAGTAAAGCAAGACGAGAACTCATCGCGGCAATGATAGAAAAACTCGATAGAGATAAAACTTTGCTTAGAGGGTTATGGTCCCGAAGTCACTATGTACTATTCTGTGCTTAGTGAAACTGGTATTCATCGCCAGGATAAGGACGGATGGGGATTTCATCCACCTTCAGAGACATCAGGCATATCACAAATTTGGCAAGCAATAGACGATTTCTGCCTGAAAGCCAAAAATCAAATACAATCTGTTGATAAACTTTACACATTTTTAGCGGCGCCTCCCTACGGTGTCAAACGTGGTGTAATACCTGTACTGTTAGCTGCTGTACTTTTGTATCATGTTGATGACATTGGTGTTTACAAAGATGGTGTATTTATTCCTGTCTTAGGTGCAGAACATTTTGAGCTACTGCTAAAAGATGCATCAAGGTTTGCTGTAAAATACTTTGAAGTTGTAGGACTACGGTCACAGGTTTTTAAGGAACTCGAATCTATTTTGCGTAAGAAGGACGCAGCAACTACACCTGGAGCTAGAAACACAACTTTACTCGTTGTCGTTAAACCCTTGTTCCAATTTGTGAAAAAGCTACCTGCGTACACTAGTAAAACTAGGCGCCTAAGTAATGAAGCATTGGCAGTATTGCAAACCTTGCAGAAAGCTCAAGAACCAGATGAACTACTGTTTACTTCTTTACCGCTAGCTTGTGGGCTAAACCCAATTTTTGCAGACCAAGAAGACGATGGTACTATCGCTAAAACATTACGCAAGAAGCTTTTCACAGCATTACACGAAATTCAAACTGCATACGATAGCCTTTTAAGCGAGTGTCAAGTATTACTACATACTGCATTTGCAGTACGTAGTGAAGAAAATAAGCTGCGGGAAGATTTGCGTGTACGAGCTAGTTATTTGAGTGGTCAAGTATTAGAACATCGTGTCAGAAGTTTTGTATTAGCAGCAGCAAATCAAAAATGCCAACGATACAGAATGGCTTGAAGCACTATTAATGATTATTGCTGACAAACCAGCCGAATCTTGGACGGATGAAGATGTAACAAATTTTGAATTAAAACTTTCAGACCTCGCTCGACGCTTCAAAAACCTCGAAGCGATGCAGAAAGATCGCTCAAACACGAACACCAGACGGGTTTGAAGCACGCAAAATTACGGTTACACGCCCCGACGGCAAAGAAACACATTCAATGATTTGGTTCGATAATGAAAATCAAGTTCAGATAGATAGTGTATTTGAAGAAATTTTGAAAATATTAGAAAAATACGATAATCCGCAATTGCACCAAGCTGTTGTTGCTAAACTGACAGAACATGTTCTAGCTTCGGATAAAAGCGATAGAGTTTCTCAAACTAGAGCCAAACGTAAAGGGCAGAATCAGGATGGAAGGAAAAGCAGTTAGACATATTTTGGGTTTATCAGGGGGCAAAGACAGTACTGCTTTAGCCGTGCTAATGCGCCAGAAACATCCAGAGATCGAGATGGAGTACTTCTTTTGCGATACCCACAAGGAACTACCCGAAACTTACGAGTACCTCAAGCGGATTGAGGCTCGTTTGGGAATAAAATAAATTATTTGGAAGCAGAGCGTGGATTTGACCATTGGTTAGTTATTCATGGTGGTATGCTTCCTTCTCCCACTATGCGTTGGTGTACCAACAGGCTAAAAATCATGCCACTTGAAAGATTTGTGGGTAATGATGAAGCTATTAGTTATGTTGGTATACGCGCCGATGAACAACGAGAAGGATATGTTTCCACAAAACCGAACATTAGACCCGTTTTTCCTTTTAAGGAACATGGGCTAGTCAAAGACGACATTATACGTATATTGGAAGATAGTGGTATCGGATTACCAAAATACTATCAATGGCGCAGCCGCTCTGGTTGTTTCTTTTGTTTCTTCCAGCGTAAATATGAATGGGTTATGCTAGCACAAGAACA
>JAAUTG010000289.1 GCA_012031785.1 Saprospiraceae bacterium
GCGTGTATGATGGATGTGAACATCTGTAACGAGCGGGTACTAAAATTTTCTGAAAATATTGAATTACATAAATTAAGGGTATCTTCTCTTGTTCTAGTCTCCAGTTGTTTGTTTTCAAAATCTCGTAAAGCTCTTGTTCTTCGTCTGTCAAGTTAAGTTTCGTTGAAATGTTTGTCGGTGTTCCATTGTCGTTTTCAAAATACTTTTCAAAGGCTTGCTTGTCCATTAAAACACTTTTTGTCTGCGGAAAGTAAGTCCTGAATTGTGAAAGAATTTCAAAGCCTTGAACGTCTATGTCGCCCCAATAAAGTAATTTAATATTGTCAAACCAACGCACATTCTTAAGATTGAAAACACTAAATCCACTACCAAAAATTGCAATGGTGTCATTCATTTTCGGAAGTGTCAAAATGGTGTAAAGTGTTGTCTTGTTTTCTACCACCAATACTTTAAAGATTGGTAAATCCAATTTTTCAAATTGGCTAACTGGAATTGCAATATCATCAATTCCCGAAAAAATCTGTCCGATATTGTTTTGTCCAGAACTTTAAACCGAATTTGAGGTTCAGCGTATTTTAAATTAAACCTATTTTCAAATTCTTTTTTCTTCACTTTTTACGTGTTCCGAGATTAGAACATCTAGTAGTTCCCTGATAATGCTTTTATTTCTCTCGACAAATTTTGTGTGAACTTTTACCGGCAATTCTCTGATGTATAAATTTGGTTTTGGATTTTTGTTTGAAGTATTGACACACTTGCAAAATGTTCTGCCATTCATTTGCATTGTCAATGACCTTTTTGGGATTTTTAATTATCCATTCTTTGAGTTCAGGGAATTCCCGAAGGATGATCTCAACATTTAACTTGAAGGAATCAACTTCATTCTCTTTACCTAAAAAATTCAAAAAATCTTTTTCATTATCAAAGTAAATTGAAATAGGTAAATCTTGAACTCCTAAATACTTTGTCTTTACTTTTTGAAAGTCTAAGGAATAGCCAAAACCTTTTTTCTCCTTTGAATGGCTGTGAATTAGTTGAATTTCTCTTTCAAATTCAGACAATGAAGATTTGGTGTACGTCTTATCGCCACGTATAACCAATTTCTCAAAAGGTCGCTGTTCAACCAAAGATTGAAGAAATGAAATGTACTTTCTTTCGGTTTTGTCCTTTATTTCCTTTGGTGTAATCATTGAGTCAGATAATTCGATTTTTCTACCTTGAATTGTTCAATTGGCATATCGTATAGCCACGAATGTCTTTCTTCTTTACGCTCAACAAAGTGAACAAATGAAATATCGTTTTCTACAATGTGAATATTATCGCTTGGTGTAACTACAAGTAATTGCAAATGAAGTTGTTTGCAGAGTGTAATTAAGTACCTTGCTTTGTCTTCATCTTGAGCCTTGAATGCTTCATCAATGGCAATGAAGCGAAAAGATTTAGATTCTAATCCTTGATTATATCGTGTTAAGCCAAACTGATAAGCGATAGCGGAACCCAAAATAGTATAGGTAAGCTGAGCCTTTTCACCACCTGAAAGTTGCCCCATTGCTTCATAAGTCTTAAACTTTTGACTTGTTTCCTTATAAAATTCTTCGGCTTTGTAACTAAACCAAAAACGAACGTCCATTACTTTTTTTCGCCATTCTTCTTTGTCTAATCTTTCTATAAATGGTTGAATGTGATTGTTGAAATGATGCTTCCTACCTTCAATATTTTTTTCCATTTGGTAAACATTGGGAACGGCTTCTTCTAAAAGTTTTCTAAATTCCTTCACTTCATCATTAATCTTGTTAGGTGCAACAAGTTGAATGTAGGTTTGGGGTTTATTTTTGAAGTCAATCTCTTTTAAAGATTCGTTCAAATGTTTGATGTTTTCTTTGATTGAATCTGACCAGTTTTCAAAGAACATTCTAAAATCCCCAACTTTATTAGTAATTGTTTCTTGCAATAGTCGTTGAATTTCTTTTCAAACTTTGGAAGATTATCATTCTCCAATCTGGCTAAGAAATTTTGATATTCACTTATTAACTCTAAATGTGTTGAATCGGGTAGGGAATTAACATCAGAACGCCAATCCTTGAATTTACTTAATATAGCTTCTGAAGGCTGTTTAAAATCGTTTATCTTGATAATTACTTCTCTTTCTTTCGTTTGCTTTTGTACTTCAAGTTCTCTTGTTTGTCTTGAATTTTCCTTTTGGTATCTCTCACGACTTGTTTCAAAGGTTGTGTATTCGATATTCAGCAAATCAGAATGTTGTTTTTCAAACATTGAAACATCAACTATTCCCAATGGCTCATAAATGGATTTATTACTCCTGATTGATTGTTCAATTGAGCCAACTTCATTTTTCTTGGTAAATATTTCTTGTCCTTTATTGAAAATTTGAACATCTGAAAGCTGTTTCAAAGCGTCTTGAACCTTTTTTAAATCTTCTTGAAGCTGCTTTACTCGATTATTTGTTTTTTCTAGTTTATCTTTCTGTTCTGTTTTTTCTTGAATCTCGTTCGCATACGATTGCCAATTTATATCATCATACTTTCAATTTGAAATAAATTATGGCATTCATCCTTGAATATGCCTAAGTTTTTTATTTCGATATTTTTATTTGCAATCGCTTTCTTATTTTCTGTTTGTTGATTTTGAAGATTGATTAATTCTTTCTTAAGAGAGGAGAGTTTTTCTTTGTTATCCCATCCCAACACAAAATTTTCCTTCCGAGTTATATGAGGTCGGTCGTCTTTTTCGTGTTTGCCCCTTTTAAATTTTATCAATCCATTTTGAGTAATTGCCATTTCGTGAAATTGCTCAAACTCCGAAAGATTATCTACGCAGACAAAATCAAATTGTGATTCCAAATAGTTCTCAATCCAATCGCAATATTGTATTTTTGGCTTAATTTCAATTTTGTTGATTAACGACTTTTCATTAAAACCCTTGTTCTTGAAATTTTTAAGATAGTCTTGGTCTTCATACTTGTCGTAACGAATTCTGCCTTTCAAATTATTGCTGTTCACATATTGATTCACTGATGAATAGTACTTTGGTGGAACAATCAAACGTAATGCAAAATTGTGAAGTACTTTCTCAATTGATGATTCCCACTTCATTTCATCATCCTTCACTTTAATCAATTCTCCAATGAATGGGATTTCTTCTCGACTTGCCCCAATGTGTGAAATGATTTCATCTCGTATTTCGGCTTCACGCCCAGCAATATTATTTTTGTTTTCTTGAAGAGTTTTTATAGTTTTTACTAAATCTTCGGTATCTTCTTTTAGTTTATCTTCTTCATTTTTAAATGCTCGAATATTTTCATTTTCAGAATCAATATCCTGTTGTGTTTTATGTTTTAATTCTTTTGCTTTTTCACGGTTAGTAATAAATGTTTCTTCGCTTGGGTTAGTACTGAACTTGATGTTTCGGGCAATTTTATTATAATCATCAAGTTTTCGACTTCTGTTGTCTTTTTGGGTTTGAAGATTTCTAATATCCTTCTCTAAATCTTTGATTTTACTTCCTACTTCATCTTTTTCAATCGAAATCGAAATAGTTCGTTCTTCTTGTTTTAGTTTTTCTTCCTTATCACGTAAATCAGTTAACGCATCATTTAATCTTTGCAACTCTTCTTTACATTTCTCCAATTCTTTTTCGCCCAACTCAACACCTTTTTGGGCAAACCAATAAACTGCGGTTTCTTTCGACTTTTCCAATTGAAACAAATCCGCTTTGATATTGGTCAGTTCTATTGCAATCTCATTAATTGGCTTTAGTTGTTCAATTTGTTCTTTAGCCTTTTCAATGTTCGTTTTAGCATCCATTAAAGTCAAGAAACTTTCTTTCAGTTGAATGAATTCTGTTTCCGCATCTTGTTCTTCCAGCATATTGGTTCTTATGAAATCATCTAAGTCTTCCAACACTTTTACCCCAACAACTTGATTGAACAAAGTCAACGCTTTTGTTGAACGCATACCAAATAAGTCCGCCATTCTTTCTGCATAAGCAGTTGAACCATCTATAAACTCAATTTTCTTTTTCGTAACATTTGAGTTATACTTTTTCTCTAAAACCTTTTTCCAATTGCCTTTTGAATCGAATTGACCAAAATCAGATTCTACTTCAAGAGGAACGTGAGCAATTCCGAATTGCCGTCTTAATTCATTATTCGAAAACCAACGTACTTGAAAAAGTGTAATTTGTTTTGGTCGGCATTTGAGAACGAAGCAAGAATTACGGAATATGTATTCGTATCACGCAATTTTTGTGTCGATGTAGAAGTTTTTCCTTCTTCTTGAATGTTTCCGTAATGCCCCAACACATAGGTTTCTTCGGTACGGTCTCCTTTTTTCTCAACACCCGAAGATTGATTGTAAAAACGGTCTTTCTTTGCAGGAACAATTAGAGTAAGTAATGCGTCAATGTATGTACTCTTTCCAGATGCGTTTGCACCAGTCAAAAGTGAATTATTTCCTTTCGGATTTATTCTAAAAACTTTTTCATTAAATGTTCCCCAGTTGTAAACTTCCATATATTGAAGTCTGAACCCCGCTTTGTCGGAACTTGTACTAAACAGACTCAACATAATCTTTTAACTTATTTTCAAAATCTTGTAAAATATCAAGAGTGATTTTTCTTTAATAATTCTTTCAATATTTTTCCATTTTATCCCCCATTTCCTCTAGCATTTTTAGCATATGTCATTCTATCCCCGAATTTTATGGTTTTTAATAAACCCCTCATTATACTCCTCCGAGTTTTTTATTTTTCTTCAACGGATTTTGGGCCCTTTCGAAAAAACTCCTTCGATTTTCTAATGGAAGTATTCATGTCCCATCCTCTAAATGAATAATATTCTATTTCTATATTTCTAATACGGATTATCGATATCAAATCCTCTATTATCAAATCATATACTTCTATAGAATCAACTGAAATAATTTTGCATATTTCTTCCGCCTTATGTGGATGAAACTCCTTTTCCATTAAAAATCATAAAGCAATTTTTTAGAAGAAACATCCGCCCCTGAAAAGTATGTTCGGATTTTTTTATAAATCCCCATTTCATGTCTTTTCAATGCCAAGCTTTCTTCAAGCCCTATGGATACCATGAATTCCCATTTAAGAAATTGGGGTTTGATGTTTTTATCTATTCCTATTAATTTTTTATTGTTCATTTACCTTTTCTACTTTTGTGATATATTCGGGGGATATCCAGCGGTTTATGACCGTATTATATTTTTCCCCCATCTTAAAGCATTCATGGATTTCTTCATTATTATTTACAGATGTATAAACTCTGAATTGATTATTCTGATCATACCTGGATTTGAATATTCGACATTGATCATTTTTCAGGGTCAAAATATTCATTTCTGGATATCCATTCCAATAGTATTTTCCTTTCATCTACAGTCATGTTATGATAATGGCGGTCAATACAATCGTCCCAAAACATGGATCTAGCAATAGGGCTAGGGGAATACCATGCTTCAACTAGGAAGCTAAATTCAAAGAAATCGATGTTAAAATTGCTCATGATATAATATACATTAATTTTCTGAATAATAAAATATATGATCGTTAAAATAATGTTAAAGATAGCAGTTGGGGATTATTCATATGAAATCCCTCTTCTAATTTTAATTAGAAGGACTTCTAATTAAATTCCATATTTCACAAATTAAAAACTTATGTATGAGTTTTTGTTCACAAATCTCTATAAATTTGTTATCCATATCAATGCTAATCAGTTGATTATCAAGATTTTAATGGTTTATGTTTTATATATAGTAGTTGTACGCAATAAAAATTACTTGCGTTTGTATAAATGAATATATTCACGTTTATAAGTAATCATTCCGCTATCATAATAGTGGAAGTGGTGTGGGTTAGTATCTTTATTTCTGCATAGGCTTCATCTATATCTCGGTAGCCCTGTTCATAAAATGATTTCATAAGTCGTAATTTTAAAAGCGTACAACACTGTATAAAGTTAATACGCTATGATGGTCAGTACTTAAATTTAAACGTTTGTGCAAAGCGTACTAACCTTATACTTTGCCGTTAGCAGTAATGCTACATATACATCTTTAAAAGTCTTTCTATCGTAGATTAGGTTTATACTCTTT
>JAAUTG010000290.1 GCA_012031785.1 Saprospiraceae bacterium
CGCATCTATCCCAACGCGCATCAACTTGTGCGGGTTCAATTTCGATCCACATTAGTAGGTATTGACTTCTTCGATAGACGTTGGACAAAAATTTCTCATAATTTTTTGAAATTTCAAAAAACTTGTTGTTATCCTTAACGAAGGCAACAGAAAGTAAGCCAAACATTAACAAAACTACTAAAACACCGAATTGAAGATTTTTTCGCATGACTGTATTTTTTGCCAATAAGTTTTTTCAATTATTGCGTTATCTTAATTACAAACACAGAGAAATTATTGAGCAATCAAAAAAATTAGTTAATCTCAATTATAAACGCTAAATATTAACTGATGGTTATCTGAAAGTAAATAAAATTTCTAAGAAAGTTTTGTGTGTAGTTTTTCCTATGCCTAAAATGGTTTGTTGCTGTAAACGCTCAAGATGAACTAGACTTCAGCAACTAATTCATCCCTCATTGCGTTTAAAAAGGAATTAAAATAATAATACACACACCGCAAAATACTGCTATTCGTGATTTACTATTTTTAATTTGTAACCGATACTTATGTCAGATTCTTTACAAAAACGAGCACTTCATATACAAATTTTCTTTGGCGTAGCTATCGCTTTCCTGACGCTCAAAATGCTACAGCTTCAAGTGCTAGATTCTTCCTTTCGCCAAGAAGCTCAAAATGCAGCTATGGATAAGGTTACAGTATATCCTGCTAGGGGTTCTGTATTCGATAGACACCAAGAATTGCTGGTGTATAATATCCCGATTTATGATTTGATGGTGACTTACAATCGAATAGGCAAGATTGATACCGCTAAATTCTGTAAGATTTTAGATATTTCTAAAGATTTATTTGAAAAAAATTTAGACAAAAAATGGAAGTCAGGTGGTTTATCGGAAGATGGAAATACTCTAAATCTATTCCATTTCCTTTTTTGAGTCGCCTTTCTATTGAAACTTACGCTCGTTTTCAGGAGAGTATGTATGAGTTTCCAGGTTTTTTGTGCAACTCCGATACGTCAGAGGCTATCCGCACCCTAATGCAGCTCATGCACTAGGCTATTTGAGAGAAGTGAATCAAGAGGAAATTGATGAATCTATTTTAAGATACAAACAAGATATAGAAGAAGAAGTCTTTGCCGCAGGTGATTACATTGGAGCAAGCGGACTAGAAGCATCCTACGATAAAGAATTGAGGGGAAAAAAAGGATACAAAATATATTCTACGCGACAATCTAGGAAGAGAAGTCGGTGCATTTCGAGGTGGCAGCATGGATTCGATGAGCAGGGCAGAGTCTGGGAAAGACTTAATTACGAGCATAGACCTGTCCTTGCAGCAATACTGCGAAGAATTACTAAAAAACAAAAAAGGAGGAATAATAGCTATTGAGCCATCTTCTGGCGAAATATTGGCTATGGTTAGCGCGCCATTCTATGATCCTAATTTATTGGTTTTCAATAGGGAACGAGCAGAAGCATACAAACAACTTAATGCTGACGAAGGTCATCCTTTTTTCAATAGGGCGGTGATGGCAAAGTACCCACCAGGTTCATTATTCAAACCCATCGTTGCTTTGATTGCATTGGAAGAGGGCGCAACAGAATTGCAGCGCACTATTGGATGTGCTGGTGGCTATTTTTTGAATGGGCGTTTAGGTCCTGGCTGCCATAGCCATCCAACCTGCACTAGTATCGGTATGGCAATACAACATTCTTGTAATGCCTATTTTGCCCATGTTTTTAGAAATATTGTGGATATTAAGGATACACGAATCCTTCTGTGGGGTTAGATATTTTTAATAGTCATTTAGACCGTTTTGGGATTAATAGAAAGTTAGAAATTGATTTTCCGCAAGAAAGTAAAGGTAATTCACCTACTTCTGCGTATTACAACAAAATATACAAAGGTGAAAATTGGTATTCTCCCTATATTATGTCCGTAGGAATTGGACAAGGCGAAATGGAGTTAACCACCATACAAATGGCAAATTTAGCTGCTATCATTGCTAATCGGGGATATTACTTCATTCCACATTTTGGAAAAGCACTTCGAGAAAACGGGAAAGCGACGCTTATTTATGACAAATACCGTATTCAAAATTTTGTAGATATTGAATATCAGTATTTTGAACCTGTCATTAACGGGATGGAACAAGTGGTACAGGCAGGCACAGCGCGCGCGTCTTACATTCCAGATATTGCCATTTGTGGTAAAACAGGGACTGCCCAAAATCCGCATGGAGAAGACCACTCTATCTTTCTTTTGTTTTGCGCCTAAAGATTCTCCTAAGATTGCCGTAGCAGTTTATGTAGAACATGCTGGCTCGGGCGGAAGAATGGCTGCTCCTATTTCAAGTCTGATTATTGAGAAATATTTGAAAGGTAAAATCGCACCTGAAAGACAATATAGAGAAGATTATGTAAAAAGTGTAAATCTATTGAAAGCACCTTGATGCTATGTTGCGATTAAATCCGCCACATAGCATCAGGCTGGTGCATGTACTAAATGAACTCCTTCATCTGGTTGAATGTCATAAAATTCAGGTGCAACATGAAATTGATTTTCGTACTCTTGTGCGATATGTTCAAGCACTTGTGCTTTGGCAGCAGTTTCTATCAAGTTGATGGTACAACCTCCAAATCCACCACCTACCATTCTACTTCCAATCACTTCTTTGAACGGTTTGGTCAAATCAACAAGCAAATCAATTTCCGGCACAGTAATCTCGTAGTCTAGCTTCATGCCGTAATGCGACTGGTACAAATATTGTCCAACCGACGCGATACGTCCGTCTTCTAAGGCTTTCATAGTTTGAATTACCCTTTGATTTTCTTCTAATACATAATTAGCTCTTTTATAGTCTATTGCATCAACTTTATCTTTATAGCTACGAAGTGTATGGAAATCCACATCTCGAAGACTGTTTACCTCAGCGTGATTGCGGTTGATGGTCTCTACTACTCTTTCGCAAGCCGCACGACGCTCGTTATATCCAGAACCAGCAGCCAATTCATGTTTAATTTTGGAGTTAGCAACCACTATGCTGTATTCTTGTAAATTCAAAGGAATATACCGAAAATTCAAACTCCTACAATCCAACCCAATAACGTGACCTGCTTTGCCATATAGCACCGCATACTGATCCATAAGTCCACAATTTAGCCCGACTCGATGCTCGGTAGCTTGAGCAATTACTGCAATTTCGTTGCGCGGAATTTTTAGCTGATTTAAGTAAGAAATTCCATAAATAAATCCACAACACAAAGCAGCAGAGGAAGATAATCCAGCTCCTAACGGAATATCTCCATCTATCGCGCCGTTGACTGCTTCTAAAGCATAACCTCTCGCTTTTAGCTCAATGATGGTGGCTTTTAAGTATTTTATCCAACTTGGCAACCCTTCTAAACTGTCGTTATCGCAAGTAAAGCGCGCCGTTTGATTAAAGTAGGGCGAGAAAATTTCTACCAAATTTGTGTCGTTACTTTTTCCTAGTGCAAGATAAATATGTTTATCAATAGCGGCTGGCAGCACTAGCCCTAAATTATAATCTACATGTTCCCCAATTAAATTGAAACGTCCTGGCGCTTTGACGAGAATATATTGCTGTTTAAACTGCTGATAGTAGCGATAAGCAATCTGCTGTAAAATGGTCATGCTAATTGGATTGTATCCTTTTGTGTTACTTAAATGTTCAATTTTTTAACAAATAGTTAGCGGCTTATGTTGCTTGATTGGTTTTTTGTCTTTAGCTTTTACATGGCGAATGTTACTGACCACAATAGCTGGGGTACTAGCTATTGTGGCATTAAATACAAACAAGACAGTTCGGCAAAGCCTATTCAATATTCAAATTCCAACTGCTCGCTTGGGAAACCAAATAAATATCGCTCTTTGATTACTGAAACAACTTTTCTTGGCACCATACCTTCCCAACCATACTCGTTGTTTGCAATCATTTGGAGAACGCTGTTAGAGAAAATATGTAGAATATCAGAATTAAAATGCTCCACATCCACAATTTGGCGATTATCCAAAAGATGCTTGTAAAGAAATCTTACTCCTTCTGGCACAGGCAGATTATGCGCTTGCATCAAATCCGCACTACCTTCCTGCATACTGGGATAAATGTAATAACGAACATGTTTTTTGAATATCTTGCCAAAATACGAAAGCAAGTCACCGTCCATGTGTTCGTAGTATTTTTCAGTAATCAAATCCAGCAACTGTCTAACTCCGACCACAATACCTAAGTTGGGGACTTTATAATCGCTTAAATAAGTAATCAAGTTGAAGTGGTCATCACAATTAGAAATCACTACAGTCTGGCCTAATTCACAAAGTAAATCTGCTCGATCCAAAAAGTCTCGTTCATCAATTGGACCGCTAATGCGCAAGTTATTAATCGTAATTTCGGTCAAAATGATGGATTTATTAGAATCTACTTCTGGCTCTTTTCGGAACTGCTCAAAACTCTTTTGAATCATGTCCAAATTAACCAGCGTGAGCGGTCTAAAACTTCCGCGCACAATTCATTAACATTTTTTTTGTATAAAATTCAGAAGCATGAACAGGCTTGCCACTTGCATCGAACATACTCACGTCAGTCAACTCATGTTCCACTAATTTTAAAGTCAACAACCGATTATCCACCTCCTTGAAATCAGGACCAGTTAAGCGGATCATGTCAATTGTCACGCGCCCTTTTACGCTATCTATCAGTGATTGAATCATTAACTCTGGGTCGTTGTTGTAACGATAACAAGCGTACACCATATTCACGCCAACGATTCCGATTGCTTGTTGCTGCAGTTGATTGTTGTTATCATGCATCCTAACATGAATCACTAAATCGTTAGGCTCAGCATCCGAATGCAACTGAAAACGAAGCCCTAACCAACCGTCTCCTTTAATAGTACGCGAATAGTTGATGGCTGCAACAGTATCAGCAAACACAAAGAAAGTGCTTTCTGGGCGTTCCAAACGCAATCGGGAAATCATCAAATCGTACTCGTGGTCTAGCATTCGGTAAAGTCGAGGCTCACAAACATAGCGACCAGTAGGCTCTTGCCCGTAAATTCTATCAGAATACACTTTATCATAAGCGGACATAGACTTGGCAATAGTACCTGCCGCCGCACCCACTTGAAAAAAATAGCGCGCGACTTCCTGACCTGCACCTATTTCAGAAAAAGTGCCATATACTAAGTCATCTAAATTAATTTCTAATGCTTTCTGCTCTGTTTCTAATATTTTTCTAGCCATGACGGGAGAAGTATCAGTGATGGAATGAAAAATTAACTAATGATGAGTTGCTGTGGAACGCGCTGCCGATAAGAAGCATAATTAATTCACCGCAACTTTTACTTTAATTTCTACGGAATAAAGGTACAACAATAATTTTTTCGTGGGAAAAATATATTTTTTCAATAGGGTAAAATGATTACATTAATTTGATTTTCAGTTAAATAAAAATTGGTCTTTGTTAATACTGTTCCTGTGTTGTAAAAAAAACGCCTTGAAATGGAATTTTTTTTAAATAATTATAGTTCATACTTGCATATATCTAAAAAAGAATCTAAATTTGCAGCCCATTAGCAAAGCAACGCTAACTGTTCGTTCTGGTACGGTAGCTCAGTCGGTAGAGCACAGGACTGAAAATCCTGGTGTCGGCGGTTCGATTCCGCCCCATACCACAATTTTTTTCTAGTAAGTAGCTAATCAAAGCGGATTAAAAAGTAGTTTAATCCGCTTTTTTGTTTTTGCGCTGAAAGTAGCATGTAATATTATTGAGCAGCCCAATACTCAACTCACTTTATTTGTTGCCAACTTTCTTTCTTGCATTTGCCTCACAAAATGTTCATAGATAGCTAAATCTTCCAAACGTGCCTTACCCCAGTAAGGCTTACTACCATGCAAAATACGAAAGTAATCCGCCACAAGGTCGCCCTGTTGTTCGTAGTTAAAGTCTGTAAATGACTGATTTGCCTGCATTGCTTTTTTCAATCCATCTAGTCCGCCGTAGTTGTACCCCCATCACAGACCGTTGGGCTTGCAAGGCTCTAGGAATATAAACTGCTCCAAAATGTTGATACTGCCAAACATGCACCAATTCATGAATT
>JAAUTG010000291.1 GCA_012031785.1 Saprospiraceae bacterium
GTCCTCCAAATACTGTCCCGAACAGCAAGCCCTTGAATATTAAACCCTAAAGTTGTGTTGAGCACGTTGTACTCATATTTTTCAGCGTCTTTGGGCAGAGAATGGTGCAAAAATAGAGCTAATACAGCAGTAGGTAGTTTAAATTCGTATTCTTCCATGATGCGTGCGAAATCGCGGAAGACCTGTTGCCCAAAAGTATGATTGTCATATCCTTTTTGCTCTAGTACAAGCAGCAAAAGCATAACACTTCCGCTACTTTGACGCATTCCAATAAGTAAGTTCTCTTGAAATGACGTAGCAGGCACTTTGGATTCTGATAAATTTAGGAAAGTGGGAGCGCGTTGTGTATCTACTGACGAGCTAGCTTGGGGAGAAAAACTCTAAAAATACGGATAAAACTGTTCAATCAATTTTCTCCAAAATGAAATTGGCATACGTTTGATTTTCTGATTTAACGCTATACGAACGAATACAGTTTTATCACCATTGTTTCGTTGACTTATTTTCTGCAAAGGTTTGTGGACTCATAAAAGTCTAAGTTAACACTTTTTCTTTTACAAAAAAAAACTCCTACATCAAGTGAAATGAGATGTAGGAGCGACTAACATACTATGAGAAAACTACACGATGCAAATATAAGTGCAGTAATACAATCAGCCTTTGGTGCTTTAGATTGGGAGCTTTTCGATAGATAATATGGTATAATAAGTTTAGAATTTGGTGAACGGTAATTGTGTTAAGTCCACATTGCCTCCAGTGAGGATAATACCTACTTTCTTATTGATAAACAATTCTTTATGTTTCAATACAGCAGCAAACGGTACAGCGCAAGAGGGCTCTATAATGATTTTCATGCGCTCCCAAATTAAGCGCATCGCGCTTACGATTTCTTCCTCGCTGACTGTAAAAATAGCTTGTAAGTGACTTTGGATAATACCAAAAGTTTTTTCGCAGGTATTGGTTTTTAACCCGTCGGCAATCGTATTTGTGCTGCTATTGACTTCTATTTTCCCGCTTTGAAAAGAGCGAAAAGCGTCATTAACAGCCTCTGGTTCAGTACCGTATATTTTTGTGGTCGGTGAAAAATAGCGCGTAGCGAGTGCCGTACCGCTCATCAATCCACCACCACCAATCGGCGAAAGAATAGCATCCAAAATAGGACTATCTTCTATCAATTCCTTGGCAGCACTGGCTTGACCAGCAATCACATTGTAGTTATCGTAAGGGTGGATGAAAGTAGCTCCCGTGCGTGCTAAAATTGCCGCCAGAGTAGTTTCTCTAGCTTCTTGTGTTGGTTCGCATAAAGTAATTTCCGCACCATAGCCAGCAGTAGCTTGTTTTTTGATTACTGGAGCATTGCTAGGCATCACAATGTAAGCTTTTGTATTCAAGTTTTTAGCAATTGATGCCACTGCTTGTGCATGGTTACCCGAAGAATGGGTTGCTAAACCTCTTTCAACTTCTTCCTTTGACAAAGCAAGTGCGGCTGCGGTTGCTCCTCTCATTTTGAAAGCACCAATTTTTTGAAAATTCTCACATTTAAAGTACAACTTGGCTTGGGTTAGCTCATTGATGCTTTGGTTTGTAAAAACAGGCGTTCTATGAATATAAGGCAAAATAGTTTCGTGCGTCAATTGAATATCCTCAATCGTAGGTACGCGGTCGAGTTTAGTAACTTTTTGCATGGAGATAGATAAGTGGATTCATATTAAAAGTATGTTTAATTTTTGTTTTTCGTATGTCGTTTTAGGTGCGCTGATTTTATATAGGACTCAAGCAAATTTAGGTGGCGAAAAAAGAGCCAAGTTCAAGACAAACGCAAGTATAAATTGTTTGCTGGTGAGCAATTCAAAATTTTCACCTACTTTAATATTTTTACAATCCAGAATAAAAAATCAAAGAAATTGAAATAGAAGTAAAACTTATTACCAACAAAATGAGCTATCTGGTTTTGCAAAAAGTTTCATCAAAGAAATGCTTTATCTAGTCGCTGCACTACAAAAAGTCGCTCATTATAAAAGTTCGGAATCGAACTGAGATAAGTCTTAGCCTACCAAAGACCAAAGACCAACCACCAAAGACCAACCACCAGTTACTTAAATCGAATAGCTTGTACAGGATGAATCCGGGTGACTAAATAAGAAGGAATAAGAAGAAAAAGTAAAATAATCAACAGTGTGCCTACATTCAAGGATAAAATCGTCCAAAAGTTAAACTCAATTGGCGCGTAAGACAAATAATAGTCGGCTTCTGAAAGTTTGATGAATTGGAATCGTTTTTGCAACCACCCCAAACCTAAACCAATTAGATTGCCCCAGAGTAAGCCCAACAGAACGATGTAAGCAGCATAGTACAAAAATATCTTCCGAATCCCCCAATTAGGAGTTCCCAAAGCTTTCAACGTACCAATCATATTAGTTCTTTCCAGTATCAGTATCATCAAAGCAGTAATCATATTGATGATAGAGACTACCAACATGAGGGTAATGATGACAATTTCGTTAATATTTTGCAGCTCCAACCACTCAAAAATAGCAGGAAATTTCTCTCGAATGGTCTCTGCGTACATCGTATTGGGTAGCACTTGGTTGTAAATATACTCTGCAAAAAGTCCAATGTCTCCAATATCATCAAGAAATACCTCAAAACCAGCTACTTGGTATTCACTCCACCCCAACAGTCGTTGTACTTGTCGAATATCCACTAGCGCGAATCGTTTATCATACTCATCCAAGCCTGTCCTGTAAATACCTACCACATTTAGTTTTCTAGCTACCACATTGCCACGTTCCACGAAATTGATGACAAAACTTGCGCCAGTATCTATCTGCAACCGATTTGCCGTTTGCTCCGAGATAATGACTTGGCGCGACATGCTGGTATCTGACCATTGTAAGGTATCTCCTCGAATGAGGTATTTTTTCATGAATTTCCAATCAAAATCTCGGTTTACGCCCTTCAAAATGATGCCTTCCATAGCGTCTTGGGTTTTGATAACACCTGGCTTGACGGCAAACGATTGGATGTGGCGAATACCTCCAGAGGTAGTCTTGGTGAAAGGTTGACCAAATGGACGACCAAATAAGAGGTATTGATCAAGGTACTCAATTTTACCTATGGTATCCAAATCAGGGTAGAAGTTTTGTCGCAAATCAATTGGATAAGCATCTAACATAGAGCCTATTGCATCGGTATCTGTAATATGAATGTGTCCAAAAAAGCCAAAAATCTTTGTGCGAATTTCGTTTTTAAATCCGCGAATTAAGGCAGTAGTGAGTATCATCACAGAGACGCTCAACGCAACTGCTACAATAGCAATACGAATGATGAGGCGGCTAAAAGAACTTTGTCCATCCGCAGACTTACTGGTAGCTACCTTTCTAGCAATAAAATAAGGAAAATTCATTCTTTAGCCTTTCGGTTTTTGTTAACCAAAGCGCGTACTGATGTGCCTTCATGGTTTTCCTCACACTACGCTTTCAGCTACAAAAAACAGTTTAATAGTTCAAAATCGTTCTTTCAATAATGTCACAACACTCGTGCATTTGTTCCTCGGTCATTACTAATGGTGGGGCGAAACGAATAATATTGCCGTGTGTTGGTTTAGCAAGTAGTCCATTTTCTGCCAGTTGCATACAAATATTCCAAGCAGTTTTGCTTTGTGGCGTATCGTTAATGACGATAGCATTCAATAATCCTTTCCCACGAACCAGTTGGATTAGGTTTGTTTTTTCTATTAATCGGTTCATCCGCATTCTGAAGAGTTCTCCAAGATGGCGAGCATTTTGAGCTAGTTTTTCATCCTTCACCACATTTAATGCCGCCACTGCCACTGCACAAGCTAATGGATTCCCGCCAAAAGTGCTGCCATGCTGACCAGGACGAATCACTTCCATGATATGGTTATCCGCTAAAACTGCCGAAACTGGGTACACACCACCAGAAAGCGCTTTACCAAGAATCAAAATATCTGGTTTTGTATAAGTGGCTTGGCGTTCGCAAGGTCCTTGGCAAGTACAATTACCACAAACTGCCAGCAAACTACCTGTTCTTGCTATACCTGTTTGAATTTCATCCGCGATAAAAAGCACTTGATGCTGCTGGCATAAAGTGGCTGCCGCACGAATAAAATCTTCGTCTGGCACAAAAACACCTGCTTCGCCCTGTATAGGTTCAAACAGAAAACCTGCTACTCGGTCTCCTTCTTTTTGTAAAACCGCTTTTAACGCCTCCAAATCGTTGTAAGGAATAGAATGAAATCCTGGTGTGTAAGGTCCGAAATGTCCTTTTGCATCTGGGTCACTCGAAAAAGAGATAATGGTGGTCGTTCGTCCGTGAAAGTTTTGACCACAAATTATGATTTTAGCTTCTCCATTCGGAATACCTTTCTTTTCGTAACCCCACTTTCTGCAAATTTTGATGGCAGTTTCCACGCCTTCCGCACCTGTATTCATGGGTAACACTTTTTCAAATCCAAAGTATTCTGTCACGAATTTTTCATAAGCACCCAGTTGGTCATTGTAAAAAGCGCGAGAGGTCAAAGTCAGTTCGCCAGCTTGCTCAATGAGTGCATTAATGATTCTTGGATGGCAGTGTCCTTGATTTACAGCAGAATAAGCGGATAAAAAATCGTAATATTGTTTTCCTTCTACATCCCATACATAAACGCCATCCCCTTTGGAAAGTACCACTGGCAATGGGTGGTAGTTGTGTGCGCCGTAATTGTCCTCTAACTCTATTAGTGTTGAAGAAAGGTATGTTGTCGTTTTCATAGCTAAAAATTTTTATTGATTGATGTTGAGCAGTTTGCTATTCGCACCTGATGATTTATTTGCTTTTGAAAAGGTTTTTTATGTTTCCGTGGAGTTCCCGTAAATTGAGGTTGCCCCACATAATTGCACCTATACAAACAGCGACTAGCAAACTGCATCACATCAGTTTATAGAACAGTTTCTACTGATTCATAGTCCATTCCAAAGGCATCTGCCACACCGCGATAAACGATTTTCCCATGCACGACATTCAAGCCTAATTTGAGGGCTTCGTTGTCTCTACAAGCCTGCTGCCAACCCTTGCCCGCCAATTGAATCGCATAAGGCAAAGTTGCATTGGTCAAAGCAATTGTGGAGGTGTAAGGCACTGCGCCTGGCATATTGGCAACGCAGTAATGCACCACATCGTCAATGATATAAGTTGGGTCATCGTGGGTGGTAGGTTTTGTTGTTTCAAAACAGCCACCTTGATCTACTGCTACGTCCACCAAGACCGTTCCTGGACGCATCAATTGGAGCATATCTCTAGTGATTAGTTTTGGGGCTTTAGTACCTGGAATTAGAATACAACCCAGCACCAAATCGTGGTCTTGAATCAATTTTCTAACGTTGTACTCATTAGAAAATAAAGTAACCACATTGGCTGGCATCACGTCAGAAAGATAACGCAAACGAGTTAAATTAATATCCAGAATCGTGACCTGCGCGCCAAGACCTGCCGCCATTTTTGCCGCTTGTGTACCAACGATACCACCACCCAGCACTAACACTTTTCCTGGAGGAACGCCAGGAACGCCACCTAGTAATACGCCTCTGCCTCCCGTTGGCTTTCCAGGTATTTGGCACCCTCTTGAATCGCCATTCGTCCAGCAACCTCTGACATAGGAATCAATAAAGGCAAGGAGCGATCTGTTAATTCCACTGTTTCATAAGCCAAACAAACTGCCTTTCTAGCAATCATCGCATGGGTTAAGTCTTCGGACGAAGCAAAGTGAAAATACGTAAATAGCAACTGATTTTCTTTGATTAAAGCATATTCCTGCTGGATTGGTTCTTTTACTTTCACAATCATTTCCGCTACTTCGTAAACAGCTTCGATGGTGGGTAAGATATTTGCCCCTGCCCCCAAATACTCTTCATCACTAAATCCACTTCCTTGTCCTGCGGAGGTTTGAACATAGACGTGGTGTCCTCTTTTGATGAGTTCATACGCACCAGCAGGTGTCAGACCTACTCTATTTTCATTAGTTTTAATTTCCTTCGGTACGCCAATAATCATTAACTTAAATTTTATTTGGTAAAAAAATATGCTAAAAGAATTTTTGTTCTTGATCT
>JAAUTG010000292.1 GCA_012031785.1 Saprospiraceae bacterium
CGAAGCGATGGCGGCGCATTATTGATTGGAGAACAATACTATGTAGAGGAACAGGTGTATAGAGACTTCATTACCAACACTTTTAGATATGAATATATTTACTACTATAACGACATTATTGTAGTCAATATTCAGCCAACTGGCGAAATAGAATGGGCGACGCGTATTCCTAAACGGCAAATCACTAGAAATGATGGTGGATATTATTCCTCCTACGCCCATGCAATTGTAAGGGATAAAATTTATTTAATCTTTAATGATAATTATCGAAATTTTAACTCGTCCAATCGTACACGGCTTTACAATTATAATGGTCGAGAATCCATCGTTGCACTAGCAGAAATTAGTATTGATGGTCAATGGACGCTGGCACCATTATTCCCAAACCGCGAAGCAGAAATTGTTACTCGTCCGAAAGTTTCTCGTCAAACAGGGAGAAAAGAAATGATTTTATTTGGAGAACTAGGCAGAAGTTTTAGATTAGGAAAACTGGAATTTGAGTAAACAGCGCACCTTTAACGCGGCTTCTGATAGGCTTAACATCAAAACCCAATAATTACTACAAGTACAATAAATGCACAAGATTGCCATATTTGCCTCTGGACGAGGCTCTAATGCAGAAAAAATTATTAAATATTTCCAGCAACATCCCACTATTAAAGTTCAATTGATTGTTTCAAACAAAGCAGATGCACCTGTGCTTCAGTTAGCGGAGAAATTTGGTATTTCAAGTTTAGTGATTCACAAAGCTCGGTTTTTACAAACAAATGATTTATTAGATGAATTAGAATCATTTAAAATAAACTTTATAGTATTAGCAGGTTTTTTGTGGCTTATTCCAAGCTACCTAGTTCACGCTTTTTCTGGTCGTATAGTGAATATACACCCTTCTTTACTTCCTAAATATGGTGGCAAAGGAATGTATGGGATGAAAGTACATGAAGCAGTATTTGAATCCAAAGACCAAGAGACTGGCATCACGATTCATCATGTCAATGAACATTACGACGAAGGAAGCATTATCTTTCAAGCAAAATGTGCAGTAACACCTTTGGATACTCCTGTCACAATTGCACAAAAAGTACAACTGCTGGAACATCAGTATTTCCCAGTAATCATTGAAAACATGCTACTTACGACTTGACAAATTACTTGAAAATTATTCCAGATGGACTTGCCGAAAAAGCAAATACGGCTACCGATTCCTAAAAAATAGCTCAATTGTATAAACATACAGCATGAAGTAAAAATATAGGTGTATTTTTGTCACTCCGAAACCACAAAAAGACTTTCACTCGTTATAGCTCTATCAAGAAAATTTTAGACTATCTATTATTTGTTGATTTTTGAGCGTTAGCCTTTCATAGTTGCAAACAGATGTATTGAAACCTTATAAATCAAACACATATTAAAGACTAACGGCTTATAAATCAACAATTTACTGTTATTAGATTAAATTGCCGTTTATTATGAAAAAATTACTATTACTGCTACTTATTACACACTGCTACGGTCTTGCTATTGCTCAAAACACGGAAGCGAAAAGTTTGAGTTGGAAAAAACATTTAAGTCTAGCCGAAGACTTATACGAAAAATCTCAGTATGGAGAAGCTGCTGTGCATTACGAAGCTGCTTGGCAGCAAAAGAAAAAGCGGACAGAATATGCCAATCAAGCGGGCGAATGCTACATGATTGTCAAAGATTACTCTAAATCTATCGAAATGTTCAGCGTAGTAAAGGAAGACTATAAAAACTTCCCCAAAGCGCGTTTTTACTATGCTAAAGCATTGAAACAAAATGAACAATACGATAGCGCTTCTCCTGAATTTAAAAAATTTTCTGACACTTTTGTAGGTGAAAATGCTGCTGCCTTAATCGCTGAAGCTCTAATCGAGTTAGAAGGATGCGAACTGGGTAAAGAAATGAAAATGAATGCAGACAAGAATGTGCGGATGATTCATGTGGGGGATGCCATAAATTCAGATTTAGTGGAGTTTGCTCCCACCCCATTTGGAAGCGAAGACTTGTTGTTTTCTTCTACTAAGCAAGGAAAAGCAAAGATTTTTCAAACACGCCGCACTGCCACCAATTGGGAAGCACCTACGATACCTGCGCAGTTTGCAAGTTTGAACGAAGACCATGTTTGCAATGCGGCATTCGCACCAGATGAAAAAAGAATGTACTTCACAGTTTGTCGCTCTGTTGAAAATTGGGGTGCCTTGACCACGCGCTGCGAAATTTATGTGACTAAAAAAACAGGCAATCTATGGAGTGCGCCTGAAAGATTACCCGACGAAATTAACAAAGCAGGGGTCACTTCCACGCAACCTACTGTGGTACAAGAGGATGGAAAAGAAGTGATTTATTTTGCGTCCAACAGAAGTGGGGGGCAAGGTGGCATGGATATTTGGTACACCACCAGAGATTTAGATGGTGGCGAAATGGCATTCATTAGTCCAAGAAACGCAGGCGCGAAAATCAATACCGAAAAGAACGAACTCACTCCTTTCTACAACGCTAATGAGCAAATGCTTTATTTCAGTTCCGATGGTCATGTAGGCATGGGTGGTTTAGATATTTTTAAGGCTTTGGGAAAACAATCTTCTTGGGAAAAACCCATGAATGTAGGTGTGCCATTCAATTCTGGCAGCGATGATTATTCTTACATCAAAAACAGATATGAAGATGGTGGTTTTCTAGTGTCCAATCGGACATACAGCACCACGAAGGTTTCCACCGCTCACGAAGATATTTTCGAATTTAGATTAACTCCGCGTGCTTCCATGTTTCAAGTAAGTGGAATGACTTATGATAAAGCTACAACAATGCCACTGACTAGTGTGGAAGTATCTATTTACGAACTTATGGCATCCGAGCAAGAACGTATGTTGCAAACCAAAATTTTCAACCGACGGCACTTTCAACTTTCAACTGACACCAAACAAAAAATATAAAATTATTGCTTACAAAAACGGCTATCAACCAAGCACTAAGGTATTTGTAGCAGAAGGTTCAGGCAGTTTTTCTGTGGATTTACTGCTCGAATCCGCTCAACCTAACACTCAAATAGTCACACCATCTGTAGAAATACCTAGTGCAAAAACACCAGTTCCAACCACTCCTGCTCCAACAGAAGTAAAAAATACAGAAAAACCCAACACACCTGCTCCAAAACCCAAAACGGATACAAAAAGTAGTACATCTGCACCAAACGTGGAAGAATATACTTATACGCCTGCTGCGGAAGGAGAAGATTTCCCTATCCGCACAGATGCCCCCAAGTTAAATGGAGTGTATTACAAAGTTCAATTGATAGCTTTAGCGAACTTCAATAAAACCAACGCACGCTACGATGGAGTAAGAAAATTAGGACGATTGGACTACGAATTTATCACTGACAAAGGCGTGACAAGGGTATTGCTAGGCGATTATTTAAGCAAGGCAGAAGCCAACGATGTAGCTTCAGAAGTAGCGAGACAAGGTTTTGGAGGCGCATTCATCGTAAAGTACGAAAATGGAGCAAGAGTGGGAAGAAGTAACTAATTTGATGCAATTAGTTTTTAGGGAAGTAGTCTTTGGTCTTTAGCTTTCTTGCACTAACCAATTTTAGGTTTAGTTTTAGGTGGCTAAAGACCAAAATTAAATAACCAATTGCATGATTAGATAAGAACGATATTAGAATGATTTTTCAATTTTATTGCCAAAATAACCTACTTTTTTGTAAATTTCGCCCTGAAATTAATTTGAAGTGCTATTGTTCCAAAAAAAATAAGCAGCACTCCAAATTGTCATAAATGACTAACTTCTTATGAAAATTTTCTTTTCAGAAAGTAACAACGACTACACTACATACACTTTTAACTACGCAGTCTATTGTCTTAAAGAACAAGCATCAGAAATTCCAGCTATATACCAACAAGGGTTTCTGCCCTACTCCAGCAACATCAACCTCCAAACAGAAACTTATTACTTGGCGCGAAGTTTGCGCGTCAACCTTAATACTTTTGAAGATACTTCCGAAAATCGCAGAATTGATAGAAAATTGACAACCCTCAATATCTCGCTCCAAGTGATTCCCAAAGTAGCGTTTGACCTATCAGACAACAATTTTCAACAATTTTGTATGGGTTATGCAGCAGAGCGATTTTCTAATAACGCAATGAATCTTCCTCGTTTTCAATATATTATAGGACGAGAAAGTTTCAATTATGTTTTCCAGTTTGAAACCAATGGAAAAATAATTGGCTACATCTTCACGATTTTGGAAGGTAATATGCTTCATTATTGGTACGCATTTTTCGATACTTCTTATTTGGATGACATGCCTATTGGCAAGTGGATGATGTGGCGAACCATTAAATGGGCGAAGGAAAAGGAGTTAGATTATGTATATTTAGGAACTTGCTACGGTAATAGTGCGCTTTACAAAACCAGAGATTTCAAAGGATTAGCTTTTTTTGATGGCAAGCAATGGAACACAGACATTAAATTATTAAAAGAATGGTGCAAAGCAGATAGCGAATTGATGCCATTCGACCGCTTCAAGCAAGAACCTGAACCTAACCAAGTGCTAGAAGGCTTACTTCAAGCTCAGAGTGCGTAGAGAAATGCTAAAAATAAAGCAATCGTATAAAATGTTAACCAGCCAACATGAGTATATTCGTGAAACAGAATATTATATTTGCGACGCAAATACACAATATACACTATCTTTTCAAAAGTGTAAGCAATCACAGTACCCAATGCAATACCCATCAATCCTAGATATTGGACTAATACAATACTTGCCGCCAAATTAATAAACAACTCCACTATGGATACCCTAAAAAGCAAGCTATTCTGCTCTAAGCCAATCAAAATAGTGTGGGGAAAAATCAGACGATTACTCAAAATCAACAAATAGACATTGAAAACCAAATAACTAGCCCTAAAATCCTCTCCAAAAACCAAGACAAATAACGACTGGCTGAACAAAGCTATCAAAATGGAAGGCGGAAATAGAAAATGGAACAACCGCAGCGACCTACTTTTTAGCGCAATCACTGCTTCTCCTAGATTTAATGCTATTTGAGGTAACATGGAAGCACTAAAAGCAGTAGCGACTGCCAAAGCTAAAGGCAATTCCCTTGCACCATATCTGAAAACAGCAAATTGCGCCTTATCGCCAGGGTACTGCCAAGCCACCAACCAACTGTCAATCACTTGCGCGAAACCACCCAACAAAGAGTATAAAATCAAGGGCAGGGAAAGTTGTAACAAACGATAAAATAAAGCCCAATTCCAATCAATTCGGCTAGTCTGAAAAAGCACAATAATCAACCATACAAACTTTAATACACTCAATATCAGCAAAGCTACATAACTATGAACCATTGAAAAACCAAAATACAACGGCAACAAAATCGCTAAGGCTTGCCCTACAAAACTAAATACTGCAAAATACACAATCGGCTTGGCACGGTCTTGTAGCAGGTAAATACTTTCCACCAAAAAAGTGGGCATATTGAAAAACAAAAAAGCCAAAAACAACTCCAAATAGTTAATTGGCGTTCTATTCGTCAACCACATCACAAGGCTGTTGCGTCCGAAGCCTAATAAAGCCACTGCAATTAACCCCATGACACAAAAAAAAACGAACACTTGGAAGATTAAACTACGCTGACTATCAGGATTTTGCTTTGGATACATCGTCAGTAACCCTTGAGTAGTGCCATTTACCCAAAAAAAACTACTTGCAAATAGTAGAAACATGAGCCACTCGTAATTCCCAATTTCCTCTTGACTGACTCCACTTCTTGCCAAGAAAATACCAATCAGCATCAATGCGATTTGACGTAAAATATGAAAGGCTTGAAAGGCTTTAGAGGTGTTAAGTCTTTTATACATTTTGGTTAATTAATGCAGTCAACGACCACAATTTTACAAAGTATGAGTTATTTATTATTTATTGAGATGTAAAAGGCTTATTTGGAGTATTATGTTATAATTTTCAAAAAATATCGCTATCAAAATACAAACTTATCAAATAACCTTCAACAACCATTACAAAAACTTTTTGAACATAAAACATTTAAAGCATCGTT
>JAAUTG010000293.1 GCA_012031785.1 Saprospiraceae bacterium
ATTTGGGCTTGTTGGGCATCTTGCCTCGGGAACTGGGAGGGCTGAAAGGGATCATCCTGGCACCGCTTGTTCATGCAGATTTTTACGCATTTGCTCTCTAATTCTATTCCACTATTTGTCTTGAGCGTCATTATTTTATTTTTTTACAGAAAAGTAGCTTTGTCATCTTTTCTTATCTTGTATCTGGTGACTGGATTGACCGTATGGATTTTTGCACGCGGAAATACCTATCATATCGGCGCAAGTGGTGTGGTGTATGGATTGGTTTCTTTTGTGTTTTGGATGGGTATTTTTCGGCGCAGCGTTAAAGCGATCATTTTGGCATTGATTGTTACGGTGCTTTATAGTGGCATGTTCTTAGGGGTATTGCCCAACCAAGAAGGTATTTCATGGGAAAGTCATTTGTTGGGTGGCTTGGTAGGTATTTTTGCTGCGTATTGGTTCAAAGACGATTTGGAGCCAGATGACGAAAAACCTACTTATAGCTGGGAAAATGAGCCAGAGTTACTAGAGCGACCATTTTTTTTAAATCGAGATGCTTTTGATAAAAAAAAATCAGAGCGTGACGCAGGTTCTTCCGATTGGTTTTCTAATCAAAGTTGATTTTTTGACTTTCGCACTTTGTTGTAAACCAATAGATTGAGCTACCCGAATCAAATCAAATTACAGAAAACAAGGTAACTTGCTAAAAATAAGGGTAATTAAAATTCATACATCTATACTAACTTTAAATATCATGTCACTATTTGATACTTCATTAGCATTTGCTCAGTCACAAGATAAATCAGACGAGCTTAGCCCGTTTCGCCAGCAATTCCATTTTCCTAGCCACGAAGGGAAAACTTCAATTTATTTTGCGGTAATTCTTTGGGCTTACAACCTATGTCTGCACAACCAGCTATTCAGCAAGTGTTGGAGCAATGGAGTAAGCTAGGTGTGGAAGGACATTTTGAAGGCGAGTACCCTTGGACACAATATCATAAGTATCTAGTACCCACTCTTTGTGATTTAGTAGGAGCCAAAGCAGAAGAGATTGTAGTGATGAACACCCTCACCGTCAATTTGCATTTGTTAATGGTTTCTTTTTACCGCCCTACTTCGGTACGTTTCAAAATCATTATGGAAGGTGGTGCTTTCCCTTCTGACCAATATGCTATTCAAAGTCAAGTAACTTTTCATGGATTCTCGCCTGAAGAAGCTATCGTAGAGGTGTTTCCACGCGCGGGGGAAGAACTTTTACGCCTTGAAGATATTTTGCTTACCATTGAACAACACAGCGAGACTGTGGCGCTCATACTTTTTGGCGGCGTAAATTACTACACTGGACAGTTCTTTGATTTGCAGGCTATTACAAAAAAAGGACATCAAGTTGGTGCCACAGTGGGTTTTGATTTGGCACACGCTATCGGCAATGTACCGCTAGAACTGCACGATTGGAATGTGGACTTCGCGCTGTGGTGCAGTTACAAATATTTGAACAGCAGTCCAGGTAGTTTGGGTGGCGTGTTCATCCACGAACGTTATGCTAATGCACCGCATTTACCGCGTTTTGCAGGTTGGTGGGGACACGATGAGGCACGAAGATTCTTGATGGAAAAAACTTTTATTCCAATGTACGGTGCAGAAGGTTGGCAATTAAGCAACTCACCTATTTTAGCATTAGCGCCTCAAAAAGCAAGTTTGGCATTGTTTGAAGCAGCCGGTATGGAGCGATTGCGCGCCAAAAGTATCCGCTTGACGGCTTACTTAGAATATCTTATTCATCAGTTGAACAAAATTTACCCTCATTTTGAAATCATTACACCTAGCCAGCCTCACGAAAGAGGTTGCCAATTGTCCGTAGCTGCAAAACATGGTGGTAAAGATTTATTCCATTACCTCATCAAACATGGTGTCATATTGGATTGGCGCGAACCCAACGTGATTCGAGTAGCTCCAACTCCCATGTATAACACGTTTGAGGAAGTCTGGCAATTTGCACAGTTGCTAAAAAACTGGACTTCTTTAGTGGCAATACCTACGCCAGTGGGTTGAGTTGTTGAGCCTAAAGAAAATAAATAGTTCAGCATTACACGACTGGTTGTTTGATTAATCGTTGGTTCGGTGATTTGACAGGGTTTTATTTTTTGAATCTTCTCCATCGGTTACTACAAACTAACGAAACGTAAACGAGCTGCCTTATTAGCTCATATTGCGCGATTTGATTTTTGCTATTCAATAAACAAATAACCAACAGCAATAGCACAACACAAGACAATCAAACTATTAAGTTAGGATTCCTTTTAGTTCCCAAAAACCAAATTCTTCCTTTCCTTCGTATGTCTAGTTAATATGTTTTTACATACTTTTGTCCACGAAATAAACTAGTGTAAAAGCATGTAAGCATTCTAATTTTACAATCACATTAACTTTTTCATTATGTTCAAAGAAATTACTTTACTGGTTGGTATTTTTACCTTGCTATGTAGTTCGTTAGCTGTTGCCCACAACGGTAGCATACAAGGTCAGCTTTTTGACACTGAAAATCGGCAGACCCTGCTTGGTGCAAGTGTTCAAATAAAAGATACAGAATACGCTGCCACTACAAATGCGTTGGGTATTTTTAGTTTCAATAATCTTGCAGCAGGCACTTATGACTTAGTTGTTTCGTATATTGGCTATGAAGCAAAAACAATAGAAAATATTATTGTCAAGGATGCAGAAACTACAGTGATTACAATTGAATTAGTTCCGACTAGCATCCTTCTACCTGCGGTACAGATAAAACCTGATTTTCGGGAAAATATAAAAACGTTCAATGCAGTCAATCTAGTTAATCGCCCATTGAGTAGTGCGCAAGATGTACTTCGTATTGTGCCAGGTTTAGTGACGGCGCAACATGCAGGCGGTGGCAAGGCGGAACAAATATTTTTGAGGGGTTTTGATATTGACCACGGAACAGATATTGCAATTCGTGTGGATGGGTTGCCTGTGAATATGGTATCTCACGCACACGGTCAGGGGTATGCAGATTTACATTTTTTGATTCCTGAACTCATCGAGACAGTAGATTTTAGAAAGGGTTTATATGCAGCGCAAAGCGGTAACTTTACTACTGCTGGGCAAGTAGATTTTTCGACTACCAATGCACTTTCTGAAAGCATGATTAAACTAGAAGCTGGTCAATACAATACCTATCGCACAGTAGCAGCTTTAGATTTGTTGGGAGAACGCTTAAAAAATCGCAATCAAAATGCTTATGTAGCAGCAGAACTTCTTTTTAGTGACGGCTATTTTGAAAGCCCACAGCTTTTTACGCGCTACAACGTGATGGGAAAATACAATGGATTGGTTGGAAATGACCAAAGCATTACTGCCAGTTTTTCACATTTCCAAAGTGCTTGGAATGCTTCGGGACAAATTCCGCAGCGCGCTGTGGATAGCAAACAAATTTCAAGATTTGGAGCTATTGACGATACAGAAGGGGGCAGCACAAGCCGTACCAACTTCAATATAATATTTACCAAAAATCTTGGTAATGATGCAACTTTCAAGAATCAGTTTTTCTTGAGTAAATACGATTTTGAATTGTTTTCCAACTTTACCTTTTTCTTAGGAGACCCAGATAATGGCGACCAAATTCGTCAGCGCGAAGACCGCAGTATTATAGGCTATAATGGAACTTATCAAAAAATGGTTACTTGGCAAATAAGTACACCACAACCGAATTTGGATTACAAATTAGATATGATCAAGCTGAAGATACGGAATTGGCGCGCACTAAAGATAGAAGTAGGGTATTAGAGCAACTCGCTTTTGGTGATATTGACGAGTTCAATACAGGTATTTACTGGAACGGTGCTATCGAATTGGTAGATAATTTTTTTGTAAATGCTGGATTGCGCTACGACCAATTTTTATTCAATTACGAAGATCAACTAGAACCTGCCTATCGTCCACAATCGCAAGCTAAAGGTATTTTTAGTCCTAAATTGAACTTAAACTATCGTATTTCTCCTAGCTGGAGCATATACGCCAATACTGGAATCGGATTTCACTCTAATGATACGCGGGTAGTGGTGGCGCAATCAGGAGAAGAAATTTTACCACGCGCAATAGGGATAGACCTTGGAACAACCTTTAAACTAGCACCGAATTTACTTGCAGACTTTACGCTTTGGCAACTGGATTTAGAGCAGGAATTTGTCTATGTCGGAGATGCAGGAATTGTGGAACCAAGTGGAGAAACCAGACGACGTGGCGTAGATGTCGCACTTCGTTACCAATTGCGCCGATGGCTTTCCGCAGATATTGATTTCAACTTCACCGACCCAATCGCTAAAAATGAACCTGAAGACGCTAATTTTATTCCACTCGCTCCAACTACTACTAGCGCAGGTGGATTTTTATTTACGCCAAAAGGCGGTTTTGAAGGTAGTTTGCGCTATCGTTATGTAGGAGACCGCGCCGCCAATGAAGACAATTCTGTGGTGGCAGAAGGTTATTTTTTACTTGACGCTGTGCTTCGATACCGAAAACCAAAGTTTATGGTACAACTTTCGTTAGAAAATTTACTCAATAGCGAATGGAAAGAAGCGCAATTTGATACTGAATCGCGTTTAAGAGACGAGTTGGAGTCAGTTTCAGAAATTCATTTTACACCTGGAACGCCATTTTTTGCTAGAGGTAGCGTGACTTATTTCTTCTAATAACTGATGTCCCGTAGTCCGTTTTAGGGATATACTCTTTGGTCTTTAGCATTTTTGAACTAGACAGTAATAGGTAAGGAAAAAATAGCTAAAGACCAAAGATAAAAAGCCAATGCGTAGTATTAGTGATTAACTGATACTACGCATTTTACGTTTATCATTCGCTACTCGCTTCAGTAATCGTTTTTGAGGAGTCATAGCTGGATACATAAAAAGGCGTAAATGACTAAGCAACTACCCTAAATTTTAGCCTCGCTGATGCGCTGTATTCTTCACCATCACTATTTAACGAATGTTAAAAAATGATTATGTGAGATAAATACCGAAATTAAGGTATCTTTTGTACTTTACAAACGTATATATTTGCATTACGAAAGCAAAAACCGTTACAAGTACCACCTTGAATTAAGATAATAAGAAGGTCACTTTATCTTTTTATTATTCAAATTCGATGAAGTACAATAAAAAATTTTTCCCATGAATAGATTTAAGTACAAAACCTTCTGCGGCTATTGCCGTGATAATCAGATTGTTGCTGACCTTATACTTTTACCCTTTCCTGAACGTCAGCATTCCAGTGCTTCCCAGTGTGTCTATTCAAGTTGAGTCAGTGTTGTTCTATTTAATTTTCACAATAGCAAATTAGATAATCCCAAACACCATAGCAGTTTACATATTCAAAAATCGTAAGTAGTAAGTCGAACCATGAACAGAAAAAATTTTACATTTCAGGGGCTAATTATTGCCTTCATTATTGCCGCACCCAATCTTCTTCAAGGACAGATTGAAACCTTTATGACAAAGCAAGGTAGCACTAACACCGTTTCCCAGTGTAGTGGCTTTTTTTTATGACGATGGTGGCAATAATGCCCCCTACGCAGATGCCAATGGTGCCTTAACAGACGTGATTACGCTTTGCCCTTCTACTCCAAGTGGTCAAGTGATTAAAGTTGAGTTTCAATTATTCGATGTGGCACCTGGTGACCGCCTATTAGCGTTCGATGGTGCAAATAATACGGCTGCCCCGATCATCGCGAGTAGTCAAGGTAGTGGAGTAGGTTCTTCAGTGGCAGATGCGCCTGGTGGAGGTAGTTTGGAGGCTTCTTGTAAAAATATTACGGGTTGTATCACTTTTGCTTTTCTGCGCAACGGGGACAATGTGAAAGGTGCTGGTTTTAGAGCCAGTGTTACTTGCAAAGGTAGAAGTGGAAATGTACTGGATTGCAGTCTCATCAATACTTTTAATGGTACTACAGGACAATTTCTTACGGTAGCTGATTGTTCAACAGGCAACAAAAAGTAAAAATTCCCATTCCTAAATACACAGATTGTGGACAGTTGGACGCTAAAGGTGAGTAGTAACTGCCAAGTAGGGCTACCAATCTCGGT
>JAAUTG010000294.1 GCA_012031785.1 Saprospiraceae bacterium
GTAGAGTGTTGCAGGTGGTGATGGTAATTTCGTCGCTGGTGTGAATGAACTTATATTGAATAGCAAGAATTTGCCAGCAGGAGTGTTGTACTACACCCTTGAAACGGCTGATTTTACGGCTAGTAAGATGATGGTGATTGTAGAGTAAGCAAAGATGAATCTTGCCAAGTCTTCCTGTCGGGAAGATTTGGCAGAAATTATAGAAGTTAGAAGGTTGAGCGTGCCTATCGTTGAAAGACGATCAGGCACGCTTAATTTTATACAAATGGAGAGGCGTAAACCAAGCGATGAGCCATAGATTAGTAGTAATGAATATTAGGCGTGTTGTTGGGTAATGAATAAGTTGAAACCGTAAGGCGAATTAACTATTCCTTCATAAGGAGCGTTGCATTGCGCCCAAGCAGGAATGTTTGCCACCATTGGTTTGATACAACCAACCCGAGTTAGCTAAAAACAAATTATTGTGTGGAGACTAATCCATAGCGCAGCATTTCACTAATTCTTCATAATCAGGGCGATCAGAAATAAATTTGTGGATGAAACTACTGCGGATTTTACCTTCTTGAATGACGAATATACCAGGCATTTGAAAGCCATCGCCTAATTGAGGACCAGCCCAATTATGATTCACTACACCAGCATTAAAACCGCGAATCCATGTTTTTAATCCAAATAATTGATTGAAATTGCCTTTTGTTAAGCCAAACGCGGTATAAAAATGACAGATCGAATCACTCACATGGTCAATACCTGCTAAATTATACCGATTAAAATAGCGTTCTGCTAATTTATTATCTGCCATGTGTACAAAAACAATTTTTGTACCAGTCGCTTCAATTTCTTGACGTTTTTCTGCAATATCAGATAGAGCCTCCCTACAAAAGGTACATCCAAAATGCCTCAAGAATACCAGCAAAATAGGAAACTTGTTAGATAGATCGTAAACAGATATCCCCTCTTGGGTTACCATTTCTTGTAGCGAGGAACTTGGTGTTATAGTATCAATCATGGCTGCATAGATTATTTATCAATGTATATATTCCTGATATTGTTAATTGTTGCTGTATAAACGGCAGAAACATACTTTCCCAATATTCAATTTGGTTATGATACTTCATAAGATATAATGCTTTATTGTGTAGTTTGTTTTAAAAAATGAGATTTTTTGTTTGGAAGAGCCTACAAATATTTTAGACAGCAGCATGTTTTGGGCAAGGTTAGCTGACGGATATTACGCATGAGGCTTTTATTATTCGCCATTTTCCAAAGTATAAATATTTTTGTGCGTTAAGGATAACCTTATGAGTTATTCATTATCAGCTAATTGACGCGCAATTGGATTAGATATTTTAAAATTAAAATGACGAATAGTTAACATTCAACTATTCGTCATCGCTTAATGAATGATATTAAGAAACGAAAATTACATATTCATTCCATTGTAAACATCAATCACCGCTTTTACGTGATCAGCAGATTCATGAAGTAGTTTCATTTCTGCTTCATTTAATTGTAATTCAATTACTTGCGCAATACCCGTTTTGTCTAATTTTACGGGAACTCCCAAGAAAATATCAGAAAGTCCGTACTCGCCACTTAAATTGACGCAGCAAGGGAAGATTCTGTTTTCATCCTTCACGATGGCTTCTACCATCTGCGCTGCTGCTGCTCCAGGCGCATACCAAGCTGAAGTTTCCATCAATTTAACTAACTCGCCACCACCGTTTTTAGTGCGTTCTACAATAGCTTCTAGCTTATCGGGAGCGATCATTTCTGTCACAGGAATACCTGAGACTGTGGTGTATCTTGGTAGAGGCACCATCGTATCGCCATGTCCACCCATGAGCACTGCCTGAATGTCTTTTGGAGACACATTAAGTTCAGTCGCCAAGAATGCCCTATATCTAGCTGTATCTAGGATGCCTGCCATTCCTAAAACACGCTTTGCATCTAATCCTGATGACTTATATGCGGCATAAGTCATCACGTCTAATGGATTAGAAACGACAATTAGAATAGGATTTTCTGAATATTTCATAATAGACTGGGTCACCATATTGACGATTTTAGCATTAGTGCTAATTAAATCGTCGCGTGTCATGCCTGGTTTTCTTGGAACACCAGCTGTGATCACTACTATATCAGAGTTTGCAGTATCCTCGTAGCTGTCTGTACCTCGTAAATAGGTGCTATAATAATCTATTGGAGCTTGCTGAAAGCTATCCAAAGCTTTGCCTTTTGCAAAATCACCTCTAATGTCTAAAAGTACCACTTCTTTTACAATGTCCTTGTGGGCGATCACATTAGCACAGGTTGCCCCTACATTACCTGCACCTATGACTGTTACTTTGCTCATAATTAATATTCTTTTGATTACTCAAGAAGATAAAATCTGGTACGCCTAGCGCAGCCGTTTCACTATTGATTTATACCGTATGAACTATACCACGTAAGTTTGTTGACTTAGCAAGTACAAAAAAGGTAAAAATCTCGTTTTTATCTTAGCGATTCAACTGCTTAGAACATCGCAAAAGTAGTTTATTTGATAGATACTTAAATAGATATTCCAAATAAATTTTGGTATGCTAAAAATAAACGTGCTTTTTTTTACATAACTAAACTGGGGGAGAAAGCGACTGGTTCAGTGCGCTATTTAGCCTTTGGTTATATTACATTAGATAAGTTAAAACTCCACAACCAAAGCCTAAATAACCAGCAGATAATATGAGTTAAAAGTCCGTTGTTAGATATTTTATATATTTTTCATTTGGAATAATAAAAAAGATTATGTAACTTTATATCATCAATATACAAGATACGAAACGTTATGCGGATTCTATTACTTTTTGGTGCAATAGCTATGGGTGTAAATGCTTTATCACAACCTTTTTGCGGTACAAGGAAGGAAGTATTGCATGAAATTGCTGAACGTGTTCGAGCTAGGCAAGTGGAAGAGTTAGTGGTATCGCGTAACGAAATTATCTTTTTACCTTTGGTCTTTCATCTTGTGGCAAATGACAATGGCAGTGACGGAATGTCAGAAGCAGAGGCACTCGACCAGCTATGCCAACTCAATAGTGATTTTTTGGAGGCTGACATTCAGTTTTACCTCAAAGAAATAAAAGTCCTTAAAAGCACTCAAGCTAATGAAAATCCATTAGATGCTACCGAACAGCTCCGGAAAGTGAGGTCAAGCAATGCGATTAACATTTTTGTTACCAAGCAGATTGTGCTGAATGAAGGCGAGTTAGAAAATAAAACGTTAGGTTATTATGATGGATTGAGGGATTGGTTGTTTGTGACCAAAGCGCAATTTGACAATCGTTCTACTGTACTTACCCACGAAATAGGACATTTTTTAGGCTTATTGCACCCTTATCATGGTTGGGAGGATTCGCCTTGGCAAGCAGCTATACACGGTAATCCAGCACCTGTTTACTCGCCAAGTGGTATTCCTACTGAGTTGGCGGATCAAAGTAATTGCAACGCATCAGGTGATTTTATTTGCGACACCCCCGCTGACTACTTCTTCGCTTTCAATTGGTTAGACTGTGAATACCTTGCAGAGAGCTTTGATCCAATTGGCAATCGCGTTGATCCCGACGAATATAACTTTATGAATAGTTTTATTAACGACTGTGATAGAGCACGTTATCGGTTTACAGATGCCCAAAAAACAATTATGCAGCAAGAATTAGCATCCTCCAGAAGAAATTACATCAGAACAAGTTATTTGCCTGTAAATAAACCAATTACAGTATTACCTCTCCTTAATAGTCCTCATCAAAGCGGCGATGCGTTGCTGTATAACAATGTTACACTTTCTTGGATGCCTGTGGAGGGGGCAAATGAATACTTAATAGAAATTGACCGATTATCCTCTTTTGATTTCGCACCCATTAGAAAATTGGTGGATACTAACATATTGATAGTAAAAGAACTACAATCCAATAGGAAATACTTTTGGCGCGTTCGACCCTACAACGAGTACCAAACCTGCACTGCATTTTCAGAACCCAATACCTTCACCACAGGAAACGTGGCGGATACCTCTCAACTACCTCTCATTGAAAGTATCCAAATTTATCCTAGTCCAGCTTCCGCTCAAGGACAAATCAATTTAGAACTTTCCACTAGACGCACCTTTCACGCCGAATTATTCGTTTACGACAGTAAGGGTGATCTCGTGTTAGAAGATGGACTTGAACTCAGTCCTGGCATACAAAATTATACTTGGCTTTCGAGCGGTTACGCTTCTGGATTGTATGTGGTGCTGGTAGTCACAGAGGAAGGGACACAAGTGTTGAAACTACTCATTACAAATTGATGTGACGCAGTTGGTTTTTGGTTATCTCATTGGTCATACTAACCAATTAGAACTTAATACCAAGCAAAAACCACTTCCAACCACTCACCAAACAAATCATCAGAGACTAAAAATTAAATCATAACTAATTGATAGTTAGGTTGATATGTTTTATTCTTATTGATTTTTTTTTTTACTCCTCATAAATACCCTTAAATCAGTTCAAATCTATTACTTTTGAGGCGTTTCCAAATCAAGCATTCTTATGAACTTACACGAATATCAAGGTAAAGATTTGCTGGCTCGATACGGTGTGCCAGTGCAGCAGGGTATCCTAGCCCATACTTTAGAAGAAGCTGTAGCGGCTTATCAAAAATTAGAATCTGAAACAGGTTCTAAATTCGCAGTCATCAAAGCGCAAATTCACGCAGGTGGTCGCGGTAAAGGAGGTGGCGTAAAAATTGCCAAAAACTTAGACCAAGTTAAAGAGCACGCCAGCAACATACTTGGAATGATGTTAAAAACACCTCAAACGCCAGGTGGCATGGAAGGTGCAGGTAAACTGGTAAGCAAAATTCTCATCACAGAAGACGCTTACAAACCAAGTTTTGATGCTTGTAAAGAATACTACGTATCCATTTTAACAGACCGGGATAGCAAGCGCAACGTTATTATTTATTCCCTGAAAGGCGGTATGGACATTGAAGCAGTGGCTGAAGAAACTCCTGAATTGGTACACAAAGAATTTGTTGACCCACAACTAGGCTTTCAAGGCTTTCAAGCCCGTAAAATTGCTTTCAACTTAGGTTTAGAAGGAAATGCCTTTAAGAACATGGTGAACTTTATCACCAAATTGTACCATGCCTTTGTTGCTTCCGATGCCTCGCTCATTGAAATTAATCCTTGTATGCACAATGGCTTCGACGAAATCCTAGCGGTTGATACTAAACTAACCCTAGACGATAACGCCCTTTATCGTCATAAAGACCTTGCAGCGTGGCGAGACAAGGCAGAAGAAGACCCTATGGAAGTGGAAGCCGATGAATATAACCTCAACTACGTGAAATTAGACGGGAACGTAGGTTGTATGGTGAACGGTGCAGGATTGGCGATGGCAACCATGGACGTAATCAAACTTTCTGGTGGTGAACCTGCCAATTTCCTAGACGTAGGTGGTACGGCTGATGCCAAGCGCGTTGAGCAAGCCTTCCGCTTAATCCTGAAAGACCCTAACGTAGAAGCTATTTTAATTAATATTTTGGTGGTATTGTTCGTTGCGACCGCGTTGCCAATGGGGTAGTGGAAGCCTATAATAACATGGGTGAAGATATTAACGTGCCTATTATTGTGCGCTTGCAAGGAACAAACGCAGATATTGCTAAGCAAATCCTAGACGAATCTGGATTGGCTGTTAAATCTGCCATCCTGCTTCAAGAAGCCGCTGACAGAGTGGCAGAAGTTCTAGCACCAAGCGATTTGACTAAAATAGAAGGTATCGGACCGAAAATACAAGAAGCCCTTTACGAAGCGGGCATTAAGTCATATAGAAAGCTATCCTTCCAAACGCCAGCACAAATCAAAGCTATTTTTGATGGACGCTTTCCCACTGCTAATCCCAAAACATGGGCGCAGCAAGCCGAAATGGCTTCTAAAGGCAAATGGGAGGCATTGAAAAAATGGCAAGACGAATTAGTAGGAGGAGTGTAGAAAATTACTAGGAACGTTTGGTCATTTGGTTATTTGTTGGAATGATACGTAATTGATACGATTT
>JAAUTG010000033.1 GCA_012031785.1 Saprospiraceae bacterium
GTCCTGCGGCTTCTACACCAGCTTCCTTTGCAATATTTTTGAATTTCCACTCCCCTTCGTTCAAGTACAAGTGACTTGCCACTAAATTACCTGTAAAATAAATATCTGTTAAACCGTCATTGTTGATATCCCCTGCCGCCACGCCACCACCATTATAAAAATAGCCATAGTTAAGTACGTTGAATTGTTCAGATTCTTCTAACCGATTTTTGAAAGTAATCCTCGTTTTGGAGTAAGGCAAATCCTCAAAAAACGTTTTTGGGCTTCGCTCACAATTTGTCAGTAGGACAATTAGCAGAGATAGGTGTAAAAGACGCATGATGAATTAAATTGAAGATAAGATATAGACTTGATTCAAAAGAATATTTTTTATTCACCTTACACCATCAGCCATTTCCTATTACGGAGTTAGTTATTTGTTGGTGAGGTTATTTGACGATGTTTTATTGTAATCTTCCGAATGCTTTACCATAAAGCAACTAAAGTTTAACTACCTAATCCTGTTACCAGTTCCTAACCATCCCAATCAATAGATAACCAATCCAACAAATGACCAGTGATGTGCTATCAGTAAGTCAAACAGACTTGCTAATGCTAATTAACTGCTGCTAGGCTTGAGTTGTTTACGGTCTGAAGATCATTGATGTACTATTTGTGCTTCTAAGAATACTTTTTCGACTTAAAAGGTAGGTTAAATTACTGTTAATAAGTAAAACAAATGAGAAATGCGTTTATTGCATAAGAAACAACAAAAATGCAGTAACTTCTGTAACTTTGGTTTAAAAATTACTTCGGTGGAGTTTCAATCCACTAAAAAGTTCTAAAAAAGGAGCCCCCAAATTTCGCTTTGTCTTTCTCCACAATAACCTTCTCTTCAAGCGAATATTAGCCCCTTCAACTAATAAAAATTGGGAGCTCCGGTGACATCTACCCCACCGAAGTTGAAAATATAACATATCCCACATAGAGAATACATTAATTATGAATGTTTGAGTTATGAGTGCTTAAAATCATCGAGCAGCTATTTCCAATCCATCACTGGATAGTCAATAATCTACAACTGGATAATCATTTCCACAGATAGGTTCCACTTCTAAATGGAATAGTAGGAAAGCATTGCTTGTGCAATGGAGTGACTTACTATACTTCATGGGACGCTCGGTAGCTGGGAAAATAATAATTTATTAATAGTTGTAAATGCTACTGAACTCTGAATCTACTTTCTTGACGCGCGGCATAACCATTTTGCTCCAAAAAAGTATGATTCTTATTTCTTGATGCAAATATAAGACGATTCAAATGCACCACCATACCCAATTTGAGGTATTTTTCATATAGATGTTTAACTAAATTGTCCTTTGGTGCAGGGAAGACCAACTTTTGACCCAACTGGAGTTGAAATATTACATTCAAGACATATTTCTCAATCGTGCAACTAAACTTTAGCATACTTCACAAATTGAAATAGAAAGCAATAAGATTTTTTGTGTAGTTCAAAAATAAATTTACCTTTGCAATCCTATGTTGAAAAATCAGCAGATTATAGGGTGTAAGCAACCGTAACTTATTGATTTTCTGCAAAGAAAAACGGATGTAAATCCTCTCTCTAAGGATTAAAATCGTTGTTTTTTCAGGAAAATAATCACGGTTGATACTACGTATTTAACAAATAATACTACTTAAAAAGAAATATCGTTAACAATGAAAGACGGTTTGCATCCAGAATCTTACAGAACAGTAGTTTTCAAGGACATTTCAACGGATACTACTTTTTTAACGCAATCTTGTGCGCCTTCCAGAGAAAAAATAACGTGGGAGGATGGCAATGAATATCCATTGATTAGATTAGAAATAACGAGTGCTTCACATCCGTTTTTTACTGGTAAAATCAAGTTTGTGGATTCGGCAGGACGTATTGACAAGTTCAATAAAAAATTCCAAAAATCGCGTTTTGCGAATACGACCAAAGATGAAGAATAAAGGTGACATGGTATTGTGTCATTTACCTATCAAGCATCGTGTGTTGAACGCCTGATTGATAGTCATGGTGAAGTGGAACTTGTTGATGTTTTTTTCTTCAATAAAAATACAAGCAAGTCCAAAAGCTCTACTCATTTTGAGATTAGAGCTTTTTTTATTTACTTTACATCCGAAATCTTTTCTAAACACATGAAAAACATCATTCTTTTTGACGACGACCACCGCGACAATTTCTTACCATTGACCTATACGCGACCAATGGGAGAACTCCGCATGGGCATTTTAACAACCAAAGAAAAGTGGGAAAAAATACTTGGTGGTCGGGTTTCTTTCATCACACAAGAATACCTAGCCGAAAAATACCCTATTCGGGTCGAAAATGATAATTTCATCATCAATGCTTCTGTTTTGCCCACGATGCAAATGGCTTCAATTGTCAAAAATTTAAAGGAAAACGAAGCCGTGTTGCACGAAGGAGAATTAATTGCGACCCGCATGAATGCAGCGCAAATTGAGCAGTTGATGAAAGACGAAGAAATTGCAGAATTACAAGGGTTTGAACTTGGCGACGCGGATATGTTTCGCATCACTTGCCTGACTGACTTGTTTCAACACAACGATAGGGCAATTCGTGCAGACTTTGAACTATTGACTCACAATCGCACTTCAGAATCGTTGAGTGAAAGTAATTTGATACGAGGGGCGCACCAAATTTTTGTGGAAAAAGGAGTAGAAGTGGAGTGTTGCATTTTAAATGCAGAAACTGGCCCGATTTACATCGGAAAAGATGTTAAAATATTGGAAGGTACTATGTTACGCGGTCCAATCGCCTTTTGTGAGGGTACAGTGGTGAAAATGGGCACAAAAATTTATGGCGCAAGCACTTTTGGTCCTTTCTCCAAAGTGGGTGGCGAGATTAATAATTCTGTTATTTTTGGCTATTCTAACAAAGGGCACGATGGTTATTTAGGTAATTCGGTAATAGGTGAGTGGTGCAATTTAGGAGCGGATACCAACGTTTCTAACATGAAGAATAATTATGCAGAAGTCGAACAATGGAATTATAAAGCACAAAAACTACTAAAAACTGGGTTACAATTTTGTGGTTTAGTGATGGGCGACCATAGTAAATGTAGCATCAACACGATGTTCAATACCGCAACAGTGGTCGGCGTTTCTGCTAATATTTTTGGCGCTGGATTTCCGCCCAAATTTGTTCCTTCCTTTAGTTGGGGGGAGTGTGCAAGGTTTTGATACTTTCCACATAGACAAAGCATTTGAGGTAGCAGAGCGCATGATGCAAAGAAGAAATATAGACTTTACGAGTACGGATCGCTTGATTATGATGAAAATATTTGAAGATTCTGCTGCTTTTCGTATTTGGGAAGAAGCCGAACAGGAAACACCAAACTATGCTGAAGATTGATCAACCTTTTTGGAAGCGTGTGGCGAGTTATTTGGTAGAATGGCATATTGAAAGTGCGCCTAGTGACATCAATCCACATCTATATGTCAGTTTAAAAAATGGAAGGTATCAATTAAGTACCGCAAATTCGGTGTACTCTTTTTCTGATTTGTACGATAATTTTAAAATTACTTTCCAAAAAATCAAACTTCCACCTGAAGGAAGCCACATCTTAATACTCGGTTTTGGATTGGGAAGCATTCCAATACTACTGGAAAAAATACATCAAAAAAAATATTATTACACGGCAATAGAAATAGATGAAAATGTTTTATATTTGGCTAATAAGTACGTCATTCATCAGCTACAAAGCAGCATAAATTTGATTTGCACGGACGCGCTAATCTATGTGCAGCAATGTAAAGAGACATTTGACTTTATTTGTGTAGATTTATTCTTGGATGATTCTACGCCAAAAGTTTTTAGATCTTTTGAGTTTCTAAAATCTTTGCGTCCTTTACTTACACCTCAAGGAAACCTATGTTACAATTGCCTAGCAGACACTAAAGAAGATATACTAGCAACACAGTCGTTTTACAACAATGAATTTCTAAATGCCTTTCCACTTGGAACTACTATCAGCACCAGGGGGAATCGGGTGCTTATCAATAAAAAAAACGCACTACTGTAAATGTATTGGTATCATCGTATTAGTCCTTTTTTGACGTTGTTCTTCGCTGCTGTAGGTATAATACTTCACTTCAAAGTGGGAATTGCTACTGCTCTTCCACTCTATTTGGGAGCTCTGTTTCTTTTGGTTACTTATCTACTTTTTGGAAATATTTGGTTGGCGTTGGGGAAATTGAAAAGGGGTAACTTGCACCAAGCAGAAACCATACTCAAGAGCATTAAATATCCTAAGCTACTTTTCAGAACCCACCGCGCTTATTATCATTTTATTCAGGGAATGTTAGCCATCAAACAGGAAAATATGGAAGATGGTAAAGTGAATTTAGAGGAAGCCTTAGAAATTGGGATTCATCGAGCTACGGATCGCGCACTAATTACCCTTAACTTAGCAAGTTTATATTTGCAACAAAATAATATTCCGAAGGCATCCAACTACATCAAAGAGACGCTTGAGTGTCCCACCAACGATTTACTAATCAAGCAACGTGCTGTACTTTTTGAAAGGAAAATACAAGATTTATTGAGCCAACAAAAAGCCAGTTCAAACTAATCTTCCCTTTAGAGTGCCAAAAATCGTGCTAATATATTTGCCCCGATGCTTCCCGATTTCTCAGGATGAAATTGGGTAGCGTAAAAGTTATCCTTTGCAATCCTGCACTAAATGGATGAACATAATCCGTAAAGGCAGTAGTGTAAGGACCACTTTCTACGTAGTAACTGTGTACGTAATAAACATAATGCTGTTCCATGGTAGAATGAAAAATACCATTTTGTAACTGATAAATTTGATTCCAACCGATATGCGGCACTTTTTCACCCTGCTGTGGTCTAAAAAGTTTTACTTGTTGTGGTATGATACCCAAGCATTCTGTATCGTTTTCTTCTGAATGCTCACAAAGCAATTGTTGTCCAATACAAATTGCCAATACAGGTTGTTTCAAAGTGCGAATCACCTCATCCAAACCGCTTTGTTTCAAGTTAGTCATAGCGGTATTTGCTTCTCCTACGCCAGGGAAAATTACTTTTTCTGCCTGTTGGATAATTTCGTGATCAGCAGTAAGCTGTGCTTCTACGCCCAATCGCTCCAAAGCAAACAATACTGAACGAATATTACCTGCCTTATAATCAATCACTGCAACCATCTACGTTAAATGCAAATTAAAAATTAAGAACCTGAACGACTAAAATAGATAAAATGTAAGATTCTAAGATTAGTTATTAAATTTTCATAAACTTGTAGAATCTAATAACCAATGGCTTAAAAGTTTTTTAATGGATAAATTTTATCATAAATTCGTCGTTATAGCTACTAATTATACTATAAAATTAAATTTGGGCTGTTGTTTAATGACGTATCACTGAAATAGGGGTACTTGGGTCAAAATCACCTAGCAATAAAGGGGTTTGCATATTGGCGGTGTAATGACGAACATTTTTCTTGGTATAATCATACAACTCCTGAACAGTGATGAGGCGGTCGTTGTTTTCGTCTGCTTCTCCTTTCATTCCTTTCACTACAAAATAACTAAACACTCCAGAACGCAAGCCACCATCTTCCAAAGAATATTCTTTTTCTTTAGAAGAAAGCAATAGCACTGTTCCACCTTTACTATTTTCAAATGCACGGTAGAAACGTTGAACCGTAGCATCTAAACTTTTATAAGCATAACCACCTGAATGACAGGCATCCGCAATGATGATTTTGTGTTTGGCTTGGCTGGCATCCACCAATTTGCGCACTTCATCGTGCATCAGTAAATTTCTTGAACCATCATAATCCACAGGAACAAATGATTCTTCGAAGCCATGACCAGAAAAATAAAATAGCACCACATCATTATCATCTGCTTGCATCAGCACGCGGCGCATCGTGTAGATGATATTGCGATAAGTGGCGTTCTCATCAATTAGCACACGCAGTTGGGTTTCTGGCAATGCGCCCCCTTCGGGACTTTTCAAAAAAGCAAAAAACTGATAAGCATCGTCGTCTGTAAAACGTAAGGATGGCATGTGTTCGTAGCTACCAATCCCGACTACCACTGCCCATATCTTAATAGCTGGGTCGCGGTTCACGTCAGGGAAATTGAAGTTTTCTGTGTCTTTGGTGGTCGTGTCGCCAAATAATTCTTTGACAAGGCGATCATCAATCCATTCGTCTTCCACCACGTCTCCCAAAGCCGTAATTAACACCCCTTTACCATTCTTTAAACTACCTTTCCAGTTGCCTTTGTAAGAGGAACCGTCTGCATATCGAATGATACCATATCCTTCCAACAAGCCCTCTTTCATTTGCCCTTCATACACGTCTCCATTCGTAAATATGTACTTCCCATCGCCATTAGGCTTTCCGTTGCGCCATTCCCCGTCATACACATCGCCATTAGAGAATTTCATTCTACCAGAACCTTGCAGACTGTTTTCGTAAAAATCGCCAAAGTATTCATCACCATTTTCGAAAACCATTCGACCTTTACCCTGACGGTATTGGTTTTTCCATTCTCCAGCGTATTGATTGCCATTAGAGAAATATAATATCCCCTTTCCCTCTATTTTGCCATCCTTAAAACTACCAATGTACTTGGCTCCACTTGGATAAACCATAGTGCCTTCGCCATTCACACAGTTTCCTTTGATACACTGTTGGGCGGCAATCGTGTAAACCAAAAAGCATAAAAACAACAAAATACTTAATATCTTCTTCATAGTGCTTATGGGCTTTAATGACCGACTTTGTGTAATTGTACTAAATGTTAGAATAAATAGGTAAAAAATTGAGTAAATCAAGACTTTATATCCCACAAATCCTATTAACTCTAGTAAAATTCAAGATTTTTTCTTGTTCCTGATTACAAAAGTAAAATTCAGGTACTATAATAACGAATAATGTTTGTAATATTGCTTTACAATGGATTCTTTAAGGATATTTTAAGGAATGGTTTAGTCAGTAAAATGGGTGTTCATAAAAAAAATTCCGTTTCCTCATAGAAAGCTGACGTATTCTTAACAAAATGTATATTTTTTTTAAATTTCCTTAAATTTTAATGCAAATGCAACTTATTTCCCAATTTAATCGTCTTTATATTGTATCCTTTTTGAAAGATATCGTTATCCATATATCAAAAGAAGCAAATCAGTGAGAGTAAAGTTTCATACGTAATTCGGCTCCCATATCTTATGGGAGCTTTTTTTTTGACTTTTTTCCGCCTCATACTAACTTTTGCCCTCTTTTTCCGCTCAAATAAAACGTCATAGAACCTCAATTTACTGAATTAGCAGATAATGGAATTGCTAAATTTAATCTTTTGTCATAAAGCATGGCAAGCATACCAAAGGTCTTGATATGGAAAACCAGAGAGAAAAACAACTCCATGAAAATAGAATTGTTCGCGCTAGGTTAATTTTATTTTTTTGTAGGCAGTATGTTAATTGTTGTTGCTTTAGCTATTTCTGTTTCCATCAGATGGCAGGTGACAAGTCTAATTTACAGTCTTTTACCAGGATTATTATTCATTATATTGGGTATCTTTAGCATTAAATATCCTAAAGTGATATTTTTGATTAGTATTTGTTTGATGGGTATGGCACTATTGGTAAGCATGTTCGCTCTAAACTTTATGTCTATTCCACTATTTGGTACCCTAACCTTGTTGCTCGCGCAAGGTGTTAAAAGTGCATCTCATTCAGCGAGTTTTAAACGTGAGGAGAGGGCAGATTTACTGGATGACCAGTTTTTGTGATAAGAGTAATAGTTCATCCGTAATTTTGGTGCAAATAATCTTTTACAAATTTGACTTTGTTTGTAAACTATTTGTCGTCAACTAGTTGAATCGAAAAAAATTGCTTTTTTTGACCTAGTCTCAAAGTTTACAACATAAAAAGAAAAAAACCTAAATAATCTTTACTTGCCTTATTACAAGGCTATTATGAACAGTTGCTTTGATTTTTTTGTTAGCACTCAAATAATTGAAAATCAACCAAAACCTTTATTATAACTTTAAAAACAAATCCCTGTATGTTTAAGATATTTGGGTTAAGCATTCTCTTTTTGCTCACTTTTTGGACATTCCAGTTTATGAATAATGATAGCCGCGTAGAAATAGAAAGTGCAGAAAATGTACTTGGCGCACCTTTACAAGTTTGTTGTACTGCTCCGATGACTGGATTTTACCGCGATGGCAATTGCAACACAGGTCCACAGGACTATGGAACACATGTGGTTTGTGCACAAGTAACCGAAGAATTTTTAGCATTCACCAAGTCTAGGGGTAACGATTTGATGACTCCCGTACCAGCCTATCGTTTTCCAGGACTTAGACCTGGCGACAAGTGGTGCTTGTGTGCGCTGCGATGGAAGGAGGCTTTAGAAGCTGGTGTCGCGCCGCCTGTGGTTTTGGCTTCTACGCATAAAAAAGCATTGCAGTTTGTGCGTCTTGAGGAATTACAAGCCCATGAATTAAAATAGATTTCGTACTTTTGATACTAAGCAAACACGTTATCGCTGCTTCTTGCAGCAATCGTGTTCATGCTATGAATGGCATCCGCGATTCTATCAGTAGTTGTGGGTCTTTTTCAATTGCATTACCCACTACTACTACATCAGCTCCAGCTTTCACGTTAGCATAGGCTTTCTCTGCCGTTGTGATGCCACCACCCACGATGAGCGGAATGGTAATTGCGCTGCTCACTGCCTCAATCATAGATTCGCTTACTGGGTTTTTCGCACCACTGCCTGCGTCCATGAACATCAGTTTTAACCCCAACATTTCCCCTGCAATCGCAGTGCAAAGGGCAATGTCATCTTTCATCGCTGGAATAGGTGTTGTATTGCTGATGTAGGCAACAGTGGTTGGTCTTCCACCGTCCACCAGCATATAACCCGTTGGAAGGACTTCTAAGGGACTAAGTTTTAAGTAAGGAGCTGCCAAAACATGATTGCCAATAAGCAAATCTGCATTTCGACCAGAAATTAAGGAAAGGAATAGGATGCCATCTGCTCGATAACTCAATTGAAAAGAATTACCAGGAAATAAAATCATCGGAATATTACAAGCCTTTTTGATAGCGATTAAGCAATCATCCAACATATTATTGACCACCAAGCTACCGCCAATCAAAAAATAGTCCACTTTAGCAGCTACTGCCAAGTCTAATATTTTGTTTATGCTTCCCAACCTTAATTTGTCAGGATCAATCAGGACAGCAAACTTTTTCTGCCTATTTTGTTTAGCCGCAGCCAATGATTCGTAAATTTTGGTGGGTTTGTTCATAGTAACTGGGAAATAAAGTGCTTAAAATAGATATTACATCGCTATTTGGTTGTTCAACCAGTTTAGACACTCAAAGATAGATAAATAATATTAATACCAACACTATATACAAGAAGAATAAGTGGGTGGAGAGTGGAGTAAATTTGCTAACTTGCGGCACAACTCCTAATAATCAATAACTTAAATTGAAAAGATTTGATAAATTTTTAGATGGTCATAGCCCAAAAAGCGAACCGCCTAACATGAATAACTTTGTTGGGCAGTTTGCTTTTTGCAGTTCATTTTTTGCTCTAGCTCGCCAACTTCAAATAATTACAAAAATCTAGTCTGCACTTCCATAGAAGGAATTTCACAACTATCTTTTTTCCCGAACCAGCGATAACGTTGACTTGCAAACAGTGTATAAAAAATATCTCTAATCGGCGATGGCACAATCAAAAGAATACAAAACCAACGCCAAGGCGAATCTAATGGTCTAGCAATGCGCAGAATAGCAGTGCTTCGCAAATATACCTTACCCGTTGTTTTTTCTATCAACACAATAGTTGACAAATCCGTAGGAGCTTTGTATTGATGCAACAAACGTTGACCAATTTGAGATTGAATAGAGGCGAACTGAAACTGCCCTTTTCGGTCGTGGTCAATGATGAATCGCACAGTGCTATTGCAGAAATTACAAACTCCATCGAACAAAACCACAGCAGGTTCGCCATTAACGACCGTGCTATTGGTAGCACGAGTAGCTTGTCCTCGACTTTGCCATTTGAACCATAATTTTTCTACTGCAAAAAAGGATAAGAAAATAACCCCTGTTTGGTGGTAAGGAAAATCTATATCCATGATGAAGTAAATTCCCCAGTGCATTGAACAAGTCAACAACGCCCAAACTATTCCTATTTTTCGGTTGAGTAAGGCAAGTGGCGCACCCAGCTCAAGTATCATAGTAGAAATACCCATGATCAAAAAAAGCGTGGTATGCGGATAAAAGCCATTCAAAGAGTGGCGTGGCTGCACTTCCCAACATTTCTTTGCGAAGTGCGTCCACTGCTACTTGCGAACGCATTGCGTCACCACTAATCCAATCCCAAGCCAAATCGCCAAATATTTTCGCCAAACCTGACAACAGGTAAGTAACCACCGTAGCTGTACAAATGAGTTTGACGGGCCAACCGTACTGCCAATGTTGTCCAATGCGTAAGGTTGGATTTTTTCTATTTTTCAACCATCTATCTAGTGAAATGGCATCTGCTGCTGCCACCGCACCAATGATGAAAATATGTAGCACCAACCCATTATAATTGTGGTAAATCATAGACCACGAATTACGGTAACACATAATGAAAAGGAACATGAGGGCGAACAAAGCACCTGTCCAACGAAACTGCCAACCTAATATATATGCTACGTTCAATGCCATCGTTACCCACAATAGCGACATAAACAACTCTGGCGCAATGGGTTGTTGCAAAAAAGTAGCTATCCCAACTGGCTCGTAAGAAGATGCGCCGTTGTCAACTATGTGTTTCATCATATCGAAGCGAGTTGCTAAGTACCACAGCGAGAACAAGCCTGTCGCAATACGCAAAATCGCCAAACGTTCTGGCGCAATTGGAGAAAACCAAAAAAGGTTTAATTGCTTGATAATTCTTTCCATGTTCGATCCACGATTTGAGTGCTAATAATTTTTTCTTTCAAAGGCGCTTTTCTATCCGCCAGAAAATAGTCTTCCAAATGGTAAGTTCCTTCCATCACCACCACTTTCTCCAACTTATCGAAAGGGGCTTTTTCTGAGTTTGCAATTCGCCTTGCCACTTTTTTCGCCAGCTTATCGCTTTCTCCCTCCTTGCATTTTTTGTTGATTTGTCTTCGCACCTGATTCATCCCACCAGAACTCACCATATAATAAGGAATGCAGTGGCGTTTGTTATTTGCATCGAAGCCAACCAAGTAATTGAGGGTGTAGCTGGTATCGCGTTTTTTGGAAAACATCGGATAATAGGATAATGGAAAATTATCTTTTGGTTTTGCCTTCCAGTTTTCTTTAATCGGCGACGCGAGAATGATAATCAATATCATGCTGAATACCAGCGCACCAAATTTTGAATGTATCATATTGTGTAAAATTAGTTGGCTTTGCACAAAGGCAAAGCCAATTGTAAATACTATTACTAAATATACCTAATACTAAGCAGTCAATTTATTAAAACTCGGTTACTTCACCTTTGTAATACTCTTTCTGCAAGTAATTTAGTGCAGTGCCATTCAAAAGATCATTCAATTTAAGCACTGGAAAATTCACCAGAGGTTTAACTTCCTCTACTAGTAAATCACTTGCAGTAAATAATCCAGAGATGGCAAATGGAAGAATATTCATATTTTCCAAAATATTAAGCGCACTCATCACACCCAAACTATCGCCACAAGATAGAATCACATCATATACTGTATTCATAAAGCGAGAATCTTTCAAAAACATAGCAGTTTCACGCTGTAAAATACCATCTGCAATTTCCACTACAATATATTCAGGATCAATGGCTTCTTGTGCTAAATTTATTAAAGATTGATACAAATCAAGTAGTTCTTTATAGTCACAAAGGAATGTGGAAGGATAACCAAAATGTGTAAAATCAGCCACAAAATCTGCGCCGCGGTCATACACAAACCGTCCATCTTTAGGAAAAGCAGTTCCTGTGAGCTTCAAGTAAGCTGTTTTATGACCTGCCGCACTCAATCCGCCGCATAAGTAAGCAGCTGTGGTTGTTTTGCCACTATCCATAGAAGAACCAATCGAAAGGATCACCTTGCTCTTGATGGTGAGTGGAGAAAACGATTCTAACTGGTCGTATTGAATGGTATTGATTACTTTACCAGATTCATCTGTGGCGTACCCTAATAACTTAATTTGAGAGGGCTCTTTTCGCATCAAAGCACTGACGCTTTTCAACTCGCCCGCCACACCACCGCGCCCTAACAAATGACAATACTCGATAGGCTGACTAGGTACGTATCCTTCCACTTGACTGGTTGCATAGCGGTTACCAAAAGCAGCCATAATCGTATCCCCATCAAAAATATCTCTAATAACACCTTCCTCATTGACTAAGTAATGTCCATTGCCTTTTGTGACTTCAAAAATGGCAACATCTCCAATTTGGGGAGTGTAAATGGTACAATTTCGCTGTTCAAATTGTATTGCTCTACGCGAGCACAAGCAAATGACTTTTTAATTTTCTTACTCATGTTTGGTTCTATTTTTTCATTGTTTGATAGTATATAGCAGTTGTTGAAAATTGTTACTGCAAGGAAATGTTAATTCTTATACTCTAATTTTTGGTGGGTGGCGTGGCAGGTAGATTAATCGTTTTCGGTTGGGTTGGAATTGACATCTTACAAATCCTCCAATCCCATACCTCTCACTTCTAACCGCTTCTGCGCAATAACTTTAAAAACAACACTCTTCCATCCTTCATCGCAACCGCCTAGAGCAGGTAATAAAATGACCTATTCAATGTAAATAGTCTAATTATCAACCAGTTAACATTATATCTACACAATATTAATATTTAGTTAATGTAATTTCTTTGTGTTTTTGAGCTAGTACACCGTTTTTTGTGTTGGCAGTGAATGCTGTTTAAAATATTCGATATAATACATTGCATGACGCATACTTATAAAAATTTAATTTTACAAAAAGAGCTAACTCAAGAAGATACCCTCAACTTGAGTGTAACCATTTTTTCATTCATCAAATTTTCTTTATTTATGAACAAGTTCCTACGTAGTCTTATCCTAATGGTATTAGGGTTTGGACAAATCGCTATGGCGCAATCTGTAATCACCATTAAGGACGGTGACTTACAGGCTAACCAGACATACAATTGGACTAGCAACAATGTGTATTTGCTAGATGGTTTCGTGTATTTGGAGACAGGTGGTAAGTTGATTATTGAACCAGGTACCGTAATTAAAGGTAAAACAGTACCTACGACTGGAGATTTATCTTCTTCTTTAATCATCACTCGTGGTGCACAGATTTTTGCAGAAGGTACTGCTACTCGCCCAATCATCTTTACTGGAGAGTTGGATGATTTATCTACTACTACTGACATCTTGGCTTCTGATAACCAGCTTTGGGGTGGTTTGATCATCTTAGGTAGCGCACCAATTGGTGAAGATGGTGGTACTGACGTTATCGAAGGTATTCCTTCTAGCGAACCTCGTATTGTGTATGGCGGTACGAACGCGAACGACAACTCAGGTATTTTGAGATACGTATCAGTTCGTCACGGAGGTTCTGTACTAGGTGCAGACAACGAAATCAACGGTATCACATTAGGTGGTGTTGGTCGTGGTACTACAATTGATTATGTAGAAGTGTTTGCTAACAAAGATGACGGTATCGAAGTATTTGGTGGTACTGTAAACATCACACACGCGCTGGTATCTTTCGTGGGTGATGATTCTTTTGACTTTGACGAAAGCTGGGACGGTTACGTACAGTTCTTATTTTCTATTCAGGATGGCATCACGAATGGCGATAACGCTATTGAGTACGATGGTTCTGAAGAAGCAAATAGACAGCCTAAAACAGTGGGTCGTATTTACAATGGTACGTTCATTGGTTCTGGTAGCGTAGCAGGTACAGATAGCGACGGTTTGCGTTTGCGTCTTGATGGTGCAGCACAGTTTTGGAACTGTATTTGGACACAAATTCCAGGTGCGGTATTCCGTGTAGAAGATACTTCTCGTGACCGTTTGCGTACTGGTGAATCTGCATTCCGTGGTAACATCGCGGTACAATATGGTACTTTGGCTTTCGGTAACGACCCAATCATATTGAGTGCTTGGATTAACAACGACAATGGTGTGGTAACAAATCCACAGTTGGGAAGCATTTCTCGTATTCCTGATGGTAATCTTGACCCTCGTCCACAGGCGGCTTCTGCTGCTTTGACTGGTGCAGCAGTACCTTCTGAAGCTGGTGTACAAGCAGTTCCTTATCGCGGTGCATTCTCTAACGTAGAGAACTGGGCTACTGGTTGGTCTGCTTTGGCTCAATATGGCTACTTCGGTAACAAAGTTACTATTGATAAAGTTATCAACGACGCAAGAATTCAGGCTGGTCAGGCTTGGGTTTTAAATAATGAAGTAGAGTGGATTTTGGATGGTTTAGTTTATGTAGAAGCTGGCGCATCTTTGACTATCGAGCCGGGTACAGTAATCAAGGCTAAGAACGTTCCTACTTCTTCTGCTGATATTTCTTCTTCTTTAATAATTGCTCGTGGTGCAAAAATCTTTGCAGAAGGTACTCGTACACAGCCTATTATCTTCACTTCTGAGTTAGATGATTTATCTACTACTACTGACTTGACTGCTAACGATAGAAGACTTTGGGGTGGTGTGATTGTACTAGGTGCTGCACCAGTAGGAGAAGATGGCGGTACAGACGTTTATTGAAGGTATTCCTTCAACAGAGCCTCGTATCAACTATGGTGGTACTAACGCAGCAGATAACTCTGGTGTGATGAAATATATCTCTATCCGTCACGGTGGTTCAGTATTGGCTGCTGACAACGAAATCAATGGTTTGACATTAGGTGGTGTTGGTAATGGTACAGAAGTTGACTACATCGAAATCTTCGCAACAGAAGACGATGGTATCGAAATCTTCGGTGGTACTGTGAACGTGAAGCACATCGCTCTAGCATTCGTTGGTGACGACTCATTCGACGTGGATGAAAGCTGGTCAGGTTTCGGTCAGTACATCTTCTCAATCGCACCTAACGAAAACGCTATCGAATACGATGGTACAGAAAGTGCTACATTCTCTTGTGCAACTGAACCTGCTGGACGTATCTACAACGGTACATTCATCGGAAACCGCGCTAACTCAATCAGCCGTGGTGCAAGAATCCGTAACAACGGTTCTGCTCAAATCTGGAACTCTATCATCACAGACGTAGCAGATTACGCTTACCGTTTCGACGCTAGCAGCTGTGGTGCTAACGCAGTTGCTGGTAACATCGCATTCAACTTTACTACTTTAGTAAACGGTGTAAGACCTACTACTTTTCAGGTTCAAGAAGTAAATCCACAACTGGCAGGTGTCTCTTTAACTCCTAACGGTAGATTAGACCCTCGTCCTAACGCAAGCTCTCCAGCATTAAGCGGTACTGACACACCTACTATCACAGAAGCTGAACCCACTACTTATCGCGGTGCTTTCTCTAATGAAGAAAATTGGGCTTTAGGCTGGACTGCATTGGATGCCTATGGATATTTTGGGAACTTAGTAAACTTGGTAATTCCTGAAGATGCCCAACTCATTAAAAATGGCAGCTTTGAGTCCTATAATATTCCGCTTAACAATATTCCATCTGTATCTGGTGTTACAAACCTACTCTTTAACAGTACAGGTATTAATAGCTGGAAAGTCACACTTGGAGATGTTGACCATGTAGAAAATGGTTTTTGGCAGGCATCTGATGGAAGATACAGTATTGATTTAAGCGGATATGCAAATGGGGAATTTTCACAGATATTAACTACTGAAATAGGAAAGACTTATAACATCAAATTTGACCTTTCAGGTAATTTTGCAGTTGCTAATGCTACGAAAAAGCTAAAAGTAACTGCTGCAAACACCTCCCGAGAATATTCTTTTAACACAACGGGTATATCTGCTCAAAATATGAAGTGGCAAACGCAAACTTTTACGTTTACTGCGACTTCAATTTCTACTACGTTGAGTTTTACTAGCCTAGATAATAGTTTTGCTGGACCAGTAATTGACAATGTAAGAGCAGTAGAAACAACCACTTGTGGGGAAGTAGCTTTGGATAAGGGGCTTGTAGCTTATTATCCCTTCAACGGCAACTCGAATGACGCGAGTGGAAACAACAACAATGGAACTGTAAAAGGGGCAACCCTCACAACAGACCGTTTTGGAACAGCTAATCGAGCTTATGATTTCGATGGGTTAAACGATTACATAGAACTCAATAGAGGTTTAAACCTTGCGAAAACTTATACCGTATCCGCTTGGGTAAAACTCCGTAAAGTACAAAATGAATACCATACAGTTATTGCTAAATACGAAACAAGTAGATACGGACCATACTATTTTGGTACATATAGCAATAAAGCCGAGATATGGATATCGGACGGGCAAGGTGGACACAAAGACCATATTACAGAGCCTATTGAAATTGGAAAGTGGGAACATTTGACTTGGGTTGGTAATGAAACGCAAGCTTCAATATACATCAATGGACAAAAGATTGGAACGTATCAAGTACCGTTAATGACTCAAAATAATGACCTTGTTACCATTGGTCGTCAAGCGCTGTATCTTCCACAAAATAATGATTATGCATCTCTTGATGGTCAAATAGATGATTTACGTCTTTATAATCGCGCATTTAAAGATTGCGAGGTCGAAGCCCTCTACAACAGCGAAAGAGAAAACTCCGACTTATGCGCCAACTTCGGATTTGCCACCATATACAGTCCGACATCGCTGGAAACCTGCAACAACCAACTCTACTCTGTAAATCCGACGGGCGGTAAAACGCCTTATACCTACAAATGGAGCAATGGCAGCACCGAGGAGTTCATCGGTGGTGTAGCACCAGGCAATTACAGCGTCACCGTAACGGATGCCAACAATTGTTCGATTGATACAACTATTGCAGTTATAGCCAATGAACTGCCCACCATTGCGGTCAACAGCAAAACTTCTGCCAATTGTACGGGCGGTGGTGCAGTCCAAATCGCTGTCACCAAAGGACTTGCACCTTACACCTACAAATGGAGCAGCGGACAAACGACCGCCAATTTGAGCAACGTGGCAGCAGGTACCTACACCCTCACGGTGAGCGATGTCAACGGCTGCACGGATACCGAAACGGTGTTGATTTCCCTGCAAGTCGTCACGCCAAGTATCAGCAATATCCAAACGCAACAAGCCACCGTGAACTGGACAAGTTTAGCAGGTGTGAGCAGCTACGAAGTGCAATACCGCAAAAAAGGCGATACCAACTGGATAGCAGCAGGCAGTAACACAGGCAGTAGTTTGGTTATCAATAATTTACAGCCACAAACCGACTACGAAGCACAAGTAATTGCGAAGTGTAGCAGCACTTTGTCCAGCACCTCTGTAACGGTTTCCTTCAGGACGGCAGCGGCTGCAGGCTGCAATGCGCCTGGTTTGCCAAGCGTACAAAACCTACAAACTACCGGTGCGACCGTGAGTTGGGCAGCAGTAGCAGGTGCTATCGAATACCGCGTGGAACTGAAAAAAGAAGCCGATGCCAATTTCCGCTTCTACAACGCTACTGCCAGCAACAGCATGGTATTGAGCAACTTAGAAGCAAACACCCGCTATCAGGTGCGCGTGAAAACCATCTGCAATGGCTTGGAAAGTCAGCCTTCCGCAGTCGCTACTTTTGCGACCCAACCAAGCAATACCACGCCAACTATCCCGACTGGTGGATTGCAGTTGTGGTTGCGCTCAGATGCAGGTGTAGTGCTTGCCAACAACTTCGTATCGGAATGGAAAGACCAAAGTGGCAACAACCGCCACGCTGTACAAACGATAACAGACGCTCGCCCGACTGTGCTTAACAATGCTTTGAACGGCAGACCTGTGGTGCGCTTTCAAGCAACAGGCGAAGGCGATGGATTGGTTGTGCCAAGCATGGATTTGACCAACACGCAAAAAGTAGAAATCTTCGTCGTGTATAACAACACCAACGATCCTGTGTCTGGTGGTGCAGTTGTACTGGAAAATAGCACCAACTTCAACCTCAACCCCACAGGATTCTTTGTTTCCGACAACGACGACAGTTGTTTCACCTGCCCAAACGGGGTCACGACAGGTCATCGCGGCAACGTAGGCTGGCACGTCTTGAACACATTGCCATTGGAAGCGGGTTACAGGATGTTGAACACCATGTTTGACAAATCCAGCGCGCAGGAAGTAGCCCTAAAAATCAACGGTGTCATACCAGACAATACGACCTTCACGTTAAGCGAAAACAACACCAACCCGTTTGGCAACAACGCGACTTACATTGGCAGACCTGGCGCTGGCAACGTGAATAGTGCATTCCCAATGGAAGGAGGCATCGCGGAGATATTGATTTACAATAACTTGTTGAGTGCTGGCGACCGCTCCAAAGTGGAAAACTACCTTTGCCAAAAGTACAACTTGCCTTGCCAAACCGATGTTTGTGCAGACTTTCGTTTTGGTTCACCAGTTACCACCAATTCCGTGCAAACCTGTGGCAACGAAATTTACACGGTGTATCCAGAAGGAGGGCTTGCGCCATACAGCTACAAGTGGAGTAATGGCAGCCAAGAATCCTTCATTGCAGGTGTTCCAAGCGGCAGCTACTCCGTCACTGTAACCGACGCAAATGGTTGTGCGATTGATAGCACCATCGTGGTTGCACCAATCGAATATCCAGAAGTGACCATCAGTAGCAACACATCAGGGACTTGCAGCAACGGTGGTTCGGTACAAATCAGCGTCATCAAAGGCGTAGCACCTTACACCTACAAGTGGAGCAGTGGACAAACCACCGCGAACCTAACCGACGTAGGTGCAGGCACTTACACCGTCACGGTGAGCGACAGCAGAGGTTGTACCGCCAACGGCAGCGAGACCATCAACTTGCGCACCGCCATCATGGAAAGTATCCTATCGCGCAACAACCAAGCGACTTTCAACTGGACATCCGTTGCTGGTGCGACGCGCTATGAACTGCAATACCGCGTGCGCGGTACAGAAAACTGGCAGTCTGGCAGCACCGTCACCTCCAACACGGCTACGGTAACGAACTTAGTGCCTAACACGGACTACGAAGCGCGTATCATCAGCACCTGTGCGTCGGGCAGAAGTAGCACTTCCTCGCCTGTCCGCTTTAGCACGCTACCAAGTGGCGCAAGCGGTTTGCAGCAAGTCAACTTCAAGGATGGGGTAGCCACCGAAGCCGATATTAACCAGTTCGCGCTCTTCCCGAATCCGACATCAGGCAATTTAACGATTCAATACCAATCATCGGATGTAACGACTTGGGTTTGGACGATTAGCGATGCGACGGGCAGGGTTATTCAAAAAGTACAAAGCCCACAAGCCAGTGGTGAAACTATGCTGGATTTATCTAACCTGCCAAGTGGCTTGTATTGGGTGAGTACGGTGTTGAATGGGCAGATGGTAGTAGAGAAAGTGGTGAAGCAGTAATTTATGATTGAGTGAGGGTTTCGCTTGCCCGAAACCCTCACTCAATCACAAAGTGTAAGCAATTCGTTTTGTCTCCTATCAACACAACATTTTAACGCCCCGAACGTCCACCACCGCCTTTGCGGCGACCTCCAGAAGTAGATTTGGGTCTGCCTGTACTTCTCCCACCCGCGCTTTTAGGTTTTGGTCCGCCTGCTGTTCTTTTCCCAGATTTGTCAGAATACGGCTTGGATTCGGAGAACCGCGTCTCGCTTTTTCGCTTGTCGCCAGTAGATGCAGTGCGCTTGCTGCGCGGTTTTTGGGCGGATTCAGCGGCTGCAGAACGCACGTCGGGTGTAGGTTTCTTTTTAGCTGGGGTTGCGGACTGCTTTTTAACTGGGCTTTCTGAAGAAGAATTTTTGGTGAGTTTATAGATTTCGTTCATTTCGGCTTCAGTGAGGTCGCGCCAATGACCTTGCGGAATCCCAGTAAGGGTAATATTCATAATCCGAATGCGTTCGAGTTTGACTACTTCGTATCCAAAATGTTCACACATTCTTCTAATTTGGCGGTTCATTCCCTGTTTTAAGACAATTCTAAAAACTTTTACGCCTTCCGCTACCACTTTACACTTTTTGGTCATCACGCCTAATATGGGCACCCCTTTAGACATGCGTTCAATAAAGGTATCGTTGAAAGGCTTATCAACAGTTACGAGGTATTCTTTTTCATGGTTATTCCCTGCTCGAAGAATTTTATTGACTAAGTCTCCATTATTCGTCAAGAAAATAAGCCCTTGTGAATCTTTGTCCAAGCGACCAATCGGGAAAATACGGGTACTGTGGTTGACAAAATCAACAATATTGTTCGCGGTAGTTGTTTCGGTAGTTGATACAATACCAATAGGTTTGTTCAAGGCAATAAAAATTAAATCCTCGCTGGTGCGCGGCTCTAATTCTCTGCCATTAACTCTTACACGGTCGCCATTGAATACTTCGTCCCCTTTCTGAGCGCGTTTGCCATTAATAAATACATGACCTTGCTCGATGTATTTGTCGGCTACTCTGCGCGAACATATCCCACTCTGACTGATAAATTTGTTCAGCCAAATCCCATTCTCTTTTGGCATAGTTGCATTTTTTTATTTTCATGTTTTTTGATTCGGGTATGAACACAAGATACATACGCAATTAGCTTTTTGCCTGCATACAACTATCTTGGACATCTTAATTTGTAGTCGCTGTCTGTACAGGCACGAAAAATCCTTTTTGTAAAGCAAATAGCTCAGGATGAATAGCGAATTGCGCAACTTCAGGTGTTAAAACGGTAAAATTAGAAAAAAGAGATGGTTTGCAATAATTTTAGACTAGAAAATGGAATAATTATTCGTCGAGCTTGCGGTGGCTGGATAATTGTGTTTAGCAATGTAAAAGAAAGGAAAGTGTTTTAATTTTGCTTGGTCATCAATGGATGTTATTGGTTAGCAATGAGGGCTTTGCTCAAAGCAAAACCCTCATTACCACGGCTAAATACCAAAGGTAATTAGCCAGAGCAGCAACGCTAATCAATATTCGCCACCAATTTTTCGTTTATTCCACGCTGGATTGCCTTCAAAAGTTGGCAATGCTTCTGGCGCATCGTTGGCAAAAGGATTATCCGTTAGCGCTTTCATGAACGCTACTAAGTCTGCTTGTTCTTTTTTTGTCAAGGTGAGGTGGTCAAACGGCAGGGTTTGGTATTCCAAATCCAAGCCCATACCTGCACCACCGCCGCGATTGTAGAAATCCACTACTTCTTCTAGCGTGTTGTAAACGCCGTTGTGCATGTAAGGGGCAGTGATGGCTGCATTTCTAACCGTAACCGTTTTGAAGGAATATTGATAAAATTCGGCTCTGTCGCGTGGATAGCCGCTTGCCCAACGTCCTAAATCTGGGTCAAGTTCTAAGTTGGCAGTATCTGATCGTGTTGGAATACCCAAGACTTCGGTTTCTGATTCTTGGTACAAAGGTGGCACTGTTCCGTTGAAAGTGGGTGCAAAATGGCAAGTACCACAAGCTGCTTTACCCATGAATAGATTGAAACCGCGCTTTACGGCAGGGTCAATATCTGCAATTTCGCCACGCACATATTGGTCGAATGGACTGTTGAAGGAACTCAAACTAGCGAGATACACAGAAAGCGAGTTGGTTACATTAAGCGGTGTCATGGCGTATTTGCCCATGTCAGCGTAAGCCTCCAAAAACAGTTTTTTGTAGGTTTCGCTTTGGTTGAGTTTGTCCATAATTTCCGTAAAGTCAGTACCAAATTCTTGCTTGTGGAAAATCACATGCTTGGTTTGCTTTTCTAAGGTTTCTGCGCGGTTGTCGTAAAAGTAGTTTTGCGCATACACCGAGTTGATTACTGTTGGTGCATTGCGTTGAATCGTGCCTTGATGGTTGAGTGCCAAACTTTTCGGCAGCCCATCCGTGAATCCCTTTTCGGGTTGATGGCATGAAGCACAACTGCGCTCGTTGTTGGTAGAAAGAATAGGGTCGAAGAAAAGCAGCCTGCCCAATTCCTTTCTTTTTGCTGTAAGTGGACTTTTTAAATCAATGTTAGCATAAACACCTGCGTCAAAGAATTGTGTAGTAAAAAGTTGTGTTGAGTGGTAGTTTTGAGGCATAGCTATTGTGTTTATATCATCTACTGTTTCTACGCCTAGTTTTCGGTGCAACTGATAAGTATAATCGTAAAGCGGATTGATGTATGTTTTCAAAAAATGTAGGCGGTCAAATGTTTCAAAATCAGGATTAGCGTCTAAGTAAGCCACTGCATCGTCAAACAGTTGCTTCATTTTGTCAGCAATATTCTTATCCCTTGCACTGAGTAAGGATAGTACGCCGCCATTGCTATACTGATGTTTTGGACAGCAATAGATGCTTCTGGAATGGCATTGGCAGAACCTGGTGTGTCAAATCCAGTAACACCTAAAGTGAAAATGCGAATAAGTTCGTGACGAACTGCCTCAAAAATGAAGCGGTGGGTTAGCTTGATGGTTATTTGGTAGGCTTTGATATTGGCATAAACCTTTTCTAACTTACTAGCAAATTTAACAATTTTCGTCTTTCTGAAGATAGGGTTGTTCTTCGAAACACGAGTTCATCCAGCACTTGAAGACCTTCTGGGTCTATTCTGTTGACTTCTGGGAGATTAGGTTCTACGGTAGGCAATGGCGCGCCGTTCAAGTATTTTTTTACAACTTCCTCGTCGCTATGTGCCAACAAGTATTCGATGGCTTTGAAAGCTAAGCGGTTGTTAATGTGTGCTGCCCTCAAACGCTCAATAGCGGTAGCGGTGGAATCTAACGCTATCGCACTTTGTTTGAAGGTTTGTATAGAACGCTCAAACTCGTTCATGCCTTCGTGAAAAGATGTCGTTAGTTCATTCAGTATTTCTTCAGGGGTTTTGGCAGTGAAACTTAGAAATTGAAAGCCTAAAAAGGCAGTCAACAAACTGGCGATGATGTACTTATTTTTCATAGCTATTGATGATGTATGGGTATCAATTAAAAATTTGATAATGAATGAATTACGAAAGCAAATTGATACTTTAGTTAAGTGCCCTGTTGTCCACTACCTATGCTTTCGTTTTTGTCAAGATAATGTCAAGTACCTAATTTCCTTAAACAGAAATGGCACTCGCCGAAGCGAATGCCATTTCAATATCAAGAATTATCCTAAATTACTGGATAGACAATGTGATTGTTTCTCCTTTTGCATTTTGGATGAAATAGATACCAGCCGCTAAGCCAGATACATCCATGCTGTTTGCATTACGAACAACCGTCAAACGCTGACCAGCTTGGTTGTAAAGTGC
>JAAUTG010000295.1 GCA_012031785.1 Saprospiraceae bacterium
AAAGTCAACGAATGATAGTGTACTTTTTTTTCTAAAAAATTATTGGTTTTATTATTTCGCATTTCTAGTTGCGACTGCTTGTTCATCCGACATGGGGAATCAACTTAAAACATTTCCTACCGCGTATGGCTCGCGCAACCAAGTGGTGGTGGTGGCAGACGACGAAGTTTGGAAAAGTGCTATTGGCGATTCTATTCGCTATTACTACAGCTCTGCATATCCGATACTGCCGCAACCAGAACCTATTTTTGACCTTACGCATTACACGCCAGAAGAATTGGAAGAAGACCAATTTAAAAAACAATTGCGTAACTATTTGATAGTGGGTGATTTACAAAATATGGATTCTCCAACCACACAGTTTATTTTAAAAAACTTAGGAGAAGAAAAAGTAAAATCAGTTAAAGCAGACCAAAATAACTCTACTGCAGTTGGTACAGACAAGTGGGCGAAAGGTCAATTGCTCGTTTTTCTATACAGCGATGACGAAACATTACTTAAAGAACAGATTATCAATACTTTTCCCGCTATCAAAAAGCGTATTGACCAAGCTAATCGAAGTAAAATTATTGCTACACTCTACGTGAATGGAGAAAACAACATCATCATCAAAGAGATGCAAGACGCAATGCAAGTGAAAATGCGCGTTGCCAAAAGAGTTTTCACTGCTTTGAATGAGGAAAACACTTATTGGATTCGTAGAGAAACGCCCGTAAGTAGTAGCAATATTATGATTTTTAAAACTCCCTACAAGTCGCAGTCGCAGCTCTCCCGACCATACCTCAAAGCCGTACAGGATTCTTTAGGCAAAAAACTGGTTTCCTCCGAATTGGAAGGAACTTATATGCAAATTAATGATATAGATTTACCAATGCTTACCGAAGTTACCTCCTTAAATGGGAACTACGCATTAGAAGCCAGAGGGATATGGGAAATTGTAAACGATTACATGGGAGGTGCATTTGTGAGCTATCTCACCGTGAATCCTAAGAATAGTCAACTGCTCTTCATAAATGCTTTCGTGCATGCGCCAGGTGAAGATAAACGCGAGTTCGTCCAAGATTTGGAATATATTGTAAGTACTTTAGAATTTTAAAAAAATAGTGCTTTGAGAAGTTTTGTGGTTACTCATCAGTTAGGATGGTTTATCGCAAAATAGTTAAACTAGTGGGGAAATATGATTACTAATGCGCAAACACACTTATCAAAAGATGCCAAATTAAAATCTCTCATAGACACTATTGAACTAGACTATCACTGGCACCCTAATCAACAGGGTGACGCTTTTGCTTACTTACTGCGTTCGATTATTGGGCAACAGGTATCTATTCAAGCAGCGGCTAAAATCCATCAGCGTTTTTTGGGCTTGTTTGAACAAAATTATCCCGATGCAAATTTACTGATTCAATTAGATGAAACTGCTCTTAGAGCAGTTGGACTTCCTTTACAAAAAGCTGGTTATGTAAAAAACGTAGCCAACTTTTTCTTAACTCAACAACTGTTCGATACGGATTGGACGGCTTTAAGTGACGAAGACATCATCAAATATTTGACCACTATAAAAGGCGTAGGAAAATGGACAGTTGAGATTATGCTAATGTTTTGCTTAAACAGAGGCAACGTATTTCCAATAGATGATCTAGGCATTCAGCAAACTATTATTCGCCTTTATGGGTTAAACGCTTCAGGGAAAGCCCTTAAGCAGCAACTTTTAGACACCGCAGCGCCATGGCAACCCTATAGAACACTTGCTTGCTATTATCTTTGGAGTTGGAAGCACACATGGTAGCTAATGTTATGCAAGTTGCTTATTTGTTCAATTTTTTATTTGGTTCTCTGCTGGGATGATTATTAATTTACGTTAAGCAGCTAAGTCAACTAACCTTATTCACTAATAACTAGGTTGTATTTTGCTATTTGCTTTCAAAAAGTTTTTCATGCTATCAGAAAGAACGTGTGGTGAAATTGGAATGACCAAAATAGTTGTATTTGGGCAGATGGCGAATAACAAAAAGTAAATTGGGTAACATCAGCTACTAAATAAAGAACAAAAACCCTATTCTTGTGCTTCGAAAATAGTGAATGAAAATGAAGTATTTGATAGTCGGACTTGGCAACATTGGCGCAGACTACGAAGAAACGCGCCACAACATTGGCTTCGACGTGGTAAACCATCTAGCAAAAGCCACAGAAGCAAACTGGACTACGGAACACTTGGGAGATGTGGCAGAATTTAAGTACAAAGGACGTGCTTTTTCCTGCTCAAGCCATCTACTTATATGAATAGAAGTGGAAAAGCAGTGCGCTACTGGTTAGAAAAACGAAAAGTAGAGCAGGAAAATCTATTGGTCATTTTAGATGACCTTAATTTGGAATTTGGCAAGCAACGCCTTCGCCCCAAAGGTAGTGATGGCGGACACAATGGGCTAAAGGACATTGATGCGATGTTAGGCAATAACAATTATGCTCGATTGCGAATTGGTATTGGCAACCAGTATGATAAAGGTAGGCAAGTTGATTTTGTGCTTGGAAAATGGAATGCTCAAGAACAAGAAACTTTACCAAATATTATTGACTACGCAGCAGAAACTGCAAAGTCCTTCGGTACGATTGGGCTATCGCTCACCATGACTAGCAGAAATAAGTAGTGAATCCATAGACAATAAATTGCGTAAAAGCAATAAATAGTAAGCCATCAGTGATGGGTTACGAGTTTGTTATCTGATAATGAATAAGTTGTAACGTACAGCATTAAAAAATAATTTTTTAATTTATGATAGAAGAAATTTTTAATGATAGAAAAAGGACTATTCTTGGGTTAATTAATCGCGCACTTGCATCTAGTGGATTATCTGACTTGGAACGAGATTCTTTGAAAGGCGCAATGAGCATCATCAGTGAATACTCATTCATTAATAGGCATCAAATGAAAGGAAAAGTGGCAAATGCAGTAATAGATAAACTTCGTGTACCCCGTGATTTAGGAGAAAAAATCATTTCTTTTGATAAAAACATATCGTAAAATCCATATTACAGGACATATACTAGCGACGCTAAAATAAAATAAATAGAACTACTAAGGATTTAGCTTAGCTTTTTCTTCGTTTGAATATAATATGCTAAATTTGTGCTATCAGGGGTTTGTTAATAATGTCTTGTACAAAAGCATACATCCAAAATAAAACCTACGCCTGAACTAGTAAAAAAGTAGATTATGCGATACACACTTCTCCTCCTGTTGACGCTTCTTTATTTGCCTTTACGCAGCAACACAGATAGTGTAGCTTTAGGTAAGCTAAATGTAGCTGTTTTTGATGCTGCTCCTTTTGGTTTCTTGTATCCTGACCAAACTTACGGCGGCTTAATGGTAGAATTGTGGAAAACTATCGCTGAAGAATTACATTACGATTATGAATTTCAATTGACCACTATGGACTCGCTAATGCGAGGTTTGGAAACAGGTAAGTACGATGTGGGAATTGGTGCCATTTCTATTACGCCGTCTCGAGAAGCGCGAGTAGATTTTAGCCACGCCATCAATCCTTCTGGCACTGGTATCTGTGTGAGTCGCGCTCATGTTAAAAATGCTTGGCAAAAATTCATTTTTTGAGTTACTCATTAGTTTGCTGCGCTTGATTGGTTCTCTTTTTCTTGTCCTACTAGTTTCTGGAATCTTAGTGTGGTGGATAGAAAAAATCACGATCAAAGTTCTAGTACAAGCATTAAAACTTTTGCAGATGGCTTGTGGTGGGCTGCTGTCACGATGACAACTGTGGGGTACGGCGATAAAGTACCTAACAGCAAAGCAGGAAAAGTGATGGGCATCATTTGGATATTCACAAGTATCATTCTACTGTCTTTATTTACTGCGAATGCTAGTGCAATTTTGAATCGTTCGGTAGAAGAAATACCCATCCAAACTAAAGAAGATTTAAGAGGAGTGACAGTAGGAGCAGTTCAAAAATCTTCGGGTGAAGAATATTTACTGCGGGAACATATTGAGTACGAACGTTTTGAAAACATTGATGCCGCTTTAGACGCGCTATTAAACGATAAAATTGACTGCGTAGTCTCTAACGTTCCAGTCATTCAATATCTCAATAAACACGACAAAAGGTATTTTAACCAACTCGCTATAGCTTCTAATTGGTTGTTGCGCAACAATATGGGCATTGCTTTATCGGAGGAAAGCCCATTGAAAGAACCTATTGATAACGTACTGCTTCAATTGATTAGTGAAAAAAAGTGGCAACAGGCTTTGTATGAGTATCTAGGCGAATAATAGGTGTTAAGTAATTGGTTATGTAGGCAGCCAACTTGGATATACAACACGCCAATTTTAATACTATCTTTGTGCATCAATTCTTTTACACTTTTCAAAAAAGGGTATCATCAGCGCATGAAATTTGAGGATTATCGAATCGCAGAGGAAATTGTAAATTGCTTAAAAGACTTAGGCTTTAAACGCCCAACAGATATTCAGTACAAGGCTATACCTTCTATTTTGAAAGGAGAGGACGTGTTGGCAGTAGCACAAACTGGAACAGGTAAAACAGCAGCCTATGCAATTCCTGTGTTGCACTTGCTACATCAGAATAAGTCTAGCAAGCGAACTGAAGGTATCAAATGTGTGGTAATGGTTCCCACGCATGAGTTGGCGATTCAAGTAACGGATGTTTTCAAAGAAATAGGTAAACGTACCAAAGTAAAAGCCTTTGGCATTTATGGCGGTGTAGAACAAGATGCTCAGATTCAACGACTTCAAAAAGGAATAGACATTTTAGTAGCTACCCCTGGTAGGCTTTTTGACCTTCGCAGTCAAGGGTACATAGACTTGAGTACCATAGAAATATTAGTGCTAGATGAAGCGGATTACATGCTAGATTTGGGCTTCATTAAAGATATTGAAGATTTGGTGCGCTTGCTCCCTCGAAAACGTCAAACCCTCTTTTTCTCCGCCACGATTAGTAAAAAGATTAAGGAAACTGCATACAGCCTCGTCAAAACAGAGGCAATTCGCATTCAGATTTCTCCTAAAAATCCAGTGGCGAAAAATGTTTCTCACCAAGTTACTTTTATTGAAATGGACGATAAGCGTTTTTTCTTGGAACGCTTGGTAAACGAAAATCCTGATGTAAAAATTCTTGCGTTTGTAAGGACTAAAGTCAGGGCAGAGCGTGTAAAAAGTGCGATGGAACGAGTTGGTATTCAATGTCTTACTATCCACAGCGATAAATCACAGGAGGAACGCAACCATATTCTTGATCAGTTCAAGTCCGGAGCGGTAAAGCTGCTTGTCGCCACCGATGTCAGTGCAAGAGGTGTAGATATTCCGAATATTGAGTTTGTCGTGAATTACGACTTGCCAGAACAGGTAGAAAACTATGTGCATCGCGTAGGAAGAACAGGACGTGCCAACCATCGCGGCTATGCCATCTCGTTTTGTAGCCCCGAAGAAAAAGAACTGCTAGAGCAAATCGAAACTTTTTTAGATAACAAAATCGAAGTTTTGAAAATTGATCATGTTGATTACCAGCAAACGCTTGTTTTTACGCAAGAAGTTAGTAACGATTGGAAAGCTCTTATTCAAAATACCGAAGAATTAGAAGAAAATGTACGACTGAAAAAAAAACGAAAGAAAAAATGAAAAGGCATTGATGAAGACCTGCCCGAGGGGTAAAATTGTATTAATATTATGTATAGCAAGATTAGCAAACTACTACTTGAGCCTTCTACTAAGGGCAGTTCCATACTGTCGAATATTCAAAAGAAGGAATGGATGAACACAAAGCGCGAATAATAAAATTAATAGGTTCTTCAGACAGCAATTCCCGATGTAAGATATAGACTAGGTTTTTTGATAGTGGTAAATAATTATTTCAAACGGGCGGGCCGACCTGAAGTCGAATATTGTCAACTTAAGACTTGACGAAGCGTGATAATGTTGGGGTGACTGACAGTCACCCCAACATTGAGCATTCATTTTAAAGGAATTATATATTAAAAAA
>JAAUTG010000034.1 GCA_012031785.1 Saprospiraceae bacterium
GTTCTGTCGTAAAAAAGGAGTGGATTAGTCGAATTAATTTATAGCTCACGGAACAACAAAATACTTTGTAATTAATTAACGCATGCCAACGACATCTTGAAAATACCTTTCCAACGAGCCATACTTGGAAAGTTGATTTTTTTACTTACTTAAAAATTAGAAATCATCTATTATGAAACAATCTGCACTAATCGGTTTGTGCTGCTTAGCACTTATTCTAATGAGCTATGCCAAACCCTCAACCATTATTAAAGGCAAAGTCGTGGACGAAGCCAATCAACCCCTCGCTTTCGCTAATGTTTTGCTTTATAACGCTGCTGATACTTCTGTACTGAAGTTAGAATTAACGAATGAACAAGGTGTTTTTCAGTTCACCAATATTAATGCTGGAAGCTACTTTGTAGAAGTGAGTTTTGTGGGAATGCCTAGTGTTAAGACAAAAGTTTTTGAAGCTACTGCCAACAACCCGTTCGAGTTACCTAACATTCAACTCTTGGCTCAAAGTAATGAGTTAGAAGCAGTGACAGTGGTGGCTAAAAAGCCTTTACTAGAGATGAAGCCCGACAAGATGGTAATGAATGTAGAAAATAGCATTACTGCAATTGGAAACGATGCCTTAGAGCTATTGAGAAAGGCACCTGGCGTGGTGGTGGATAACAATGAAAATATCCAATTGCTTGGAAAAGCAGGAGTACAAATTTATATTGATGGCAAACCTTCTCCGCTTGCAGGTACTGATTTGGCAGCATTTCTAAAAACCTTACAAGCCTCTGATATTGAAGCGATTGAGATTATCACTAATCCATCTTCTCGTTTTGATGCAGAAGGAAATGCAGGTATTATCAACATCAAGCTCAAACGAGCGCAAAACTTGGGCGCAAATACCAATCTGAACTTAACTTACTCGCAAGGCGAATTAGCGCAGTACAACGGTTCGGTGAGTGCAAACTATCGCAACAAGGTGATGAATGCCTTTGGAGGTTACACCCGCAGCGATGGAAAAAATACCAGCTTTAACAATTTTTACCGCGAGCAATTTAATTTTGTTTTCGATCAATTCTCGGAACAAGGAGGAAGTTGGCAAAATGATAATTTTCGACTGGGAACCGATTTTTATGTCAAAAAGAAACACACTGTTGGTTTCCTTGCCAGTGGGTTCATCTCCAACAATGATTGGGATGGAAACAGTCGTGCGGATATATTTACGCTTGGCAATAGCAATGTGGATAGCATATTGATTGCTTCAAGTGATACAGAAGGCAATCGCACAAACAGCAATTTTAATATCAACTACCGATTTGACGACAATAAAGGTAAAACTTGGAGTATTGACGCAGATTATGGTATTTTTCGTATCGAAAGCGACCAACTTCAACCCAATTTTTACAAAGACCCCACAGAGCAGTTTACACTTAGTGAATCTATTGTATTCATGAATACCCCTACTGATATTGATATTTACACACTCAAAGTAGATCATGAGCTACCTGTTGGAAAAGGTAAAGTGGGTGCAGGTGCTAAGGTATCTTACGTAAAAACAGATAATATTTTTGATTTCTTCAACGTGATTGATGGGGAAAACATCTTAAATAAAGAAGCGACCAACCAATTCGATTACACAGAAAATGTGAACGCTGCCTATGCCAATTACTCCCAACAGTCTGGCAAATTTGGCATTCAAGCAGGGGTTCGATTGGAGCAAACCAATTCGGAAGGTGATTTGACGAGCTTTGTAACAACAGAAAATGATAATGTGAAGCGTAATTATTTGGATTTGTTTCCTTCTGCGGGCATCACTTACCAACTGGATGAGAAAAACAGTTTTCAAGTCAATTACAGTCGCCGAATCAATCGCCCGAACTATCAGGATTTGAATCCATTTAGACAGCGTTTGGATGAATTGACTTTTGAAAAGGGAAATCCGTTTTTGAGACCAGAGTACACTAATAAATTTCAACTCACACACACTTTTAATTATGCCATCAACACTACGCTAAGTTTTGACCACACAAAGGACTTGATTGGACGTTTGACTGATGCGGAGACGGAAACCAGTGCATTCATCACTTATCAAAACATTGCCAGCCGTTTCAATTACAGCCTTAATGTCAGTGGGGCTTTACCAATTAAAGAGTGGTGGTCCACTTACACCAGCTTGACTGCATTTCATCAGCGCAACGAAGCAGAATTTGAAGATGGCAAAACGTTGGATGTAAATGTGACTTCTTTTAACGCCTATATGCAGCAAACTTTTAACCTGCCAAAAGATTTTATACTCGAAATATCAGGGTTTTATTCTTCACCATCTATCTGGGAAGGTGCCTTTAAGACGGAAGATATGTGGCAGTTGAACGCAGGTATAGCCAAGAAAGTTCTGCGGGGAAAAGGAACATTGAAACTAAATATTAGTGATATTTTTAAATCTCAAGTTTGGAGAGGGGTCAGTGAATTTGGTGATTTATATATGTTTGGCGAAGGCGGTTGGGACAGCCGCAGAGTGGCACTCAACTTCAATTATCTCATCGGCAACAATCAAGTGAGAAGCCAAAAGAGAAATACAGGACTAGAAGAAGAATCACAGCGCATTAAATCAGGAAATTAACACTCGCTTTATGCCAAGGTGTTGATGGTCAAAATACATTTTTCATACTAATTCAGTTTTGTGGGCTATCGAGGTACTCGATAAGCCCTTTTTTAGTCCTCTTGCAAAGCCCATTATCAATTGATGTTGAGTGGCGTAACATGAATGATCAAGCCTAACCAGCAAGCGCATGAAAAGTATGAATCATATCTCCACGAAAATCTAACACATTGGTACAAAACATAATTTGGCGACTTCGATAGTCGAAGTAAGGATTATTTTGTAGCCAATAATCTAGCCAGTAAGCAATTTCAGAAGGTGACAAATAATAGGCAGCTAAGTGAAAATCCTTCCAATCTTGCTCCTGCACCACAAACGCTTTTTGCTGCAACATACTTTGCATTCTTTTCATGGTTTCGAGTGCTTGGGCGCGTTGGTCAGGTGTAATTTCAACTCGCTTGAATGGGCGATTAGCCAGTTTTTTCCACCTCTTTCGTTGCTGGATGAGCCACCAGCCGCGTTCATCAAGCAGTAGCGCTACGAAATCCCAAGTTTCAGGATATTTAACAGCTACCTCTAAAGCTAAAGGCAACAAATTTGGGGACAAGTGCAATCCCTGCATCTGTGCCTCTAAAGAAAATTCCTGCAAACAAAGCCGATACCGAAGAAGCAACTGCTTGAAGCAAACGGCTAAATCGTTTGGCATATAATTGCTTGAAGTGGGGAGAAAAGCAGTTGCAGGTAGAGTTTCTGTCCAAGTAGTAGTGGGGAATTTTAGTTTTTGAGCTTGCGCAAAAAGCGCGGAAGATTCTAACAAAATTTGTTCTGTGGTCATTTCATCCGTAGGCATACCCAAGGCATTCATCTGCACAAGCAATTCGTGGGGTAATGCGGCTCTTGAAATGCCTAATATAGAAGTTTTGATTAAGTTCTCCCAGTTCATCAAGCTACATTCGTTTTTATTCTTCTATCCATAAAAATCAACCACTCGGAGAGAATTAAATTCGGTATGTTAAGTCTTAAAAATTTTCCAGATTCTTGTTTGATGATGCTTTCGCGCTCCATATCATTTATAAGAATAGAAACTGATTTTCGAGCAGTTTCTATCAAACTAGACATTTCTTGTTTGACAAGCTGGTTGAGACATAACACATTGAACAAATATCTACTTCGTCTAAGTATCACACTTGTTTCATACCAATTTTAGTCTATCTCACGATTGTTGTAGGCTCTACTCTCCCGCCTGTCAAAATGGAGAACACATTTGGTAACCACTTTCTTAAAACATATCCTACCAAAATACAAATTAAAATCGTTGCCAAAGGTGCAATAAAATAAGTTGCCAGTCGAATTGACTCACTCCCCTTCCCTAGCGCAGCAAAGGTTAATTTTTTCAGGATGGTAAGTATTGGCTCATGCGCGGCAAAAATAAAAAATGCCATGTGGATAAATGCAGGCATTCGAGACTCTTGCTTAGAACGAGTGGCGATGAAGTCATAAGAACTCCATACTGCAAAAATACCAATAAAAAATTCAGTTTGGGTAATTAAATTCCGCCAAATTTTATGATTAATCCAGTCTTCACTATCCACCCAATTCTTAACGCAACCAGCATCCACCAAACAACAAGTGCGGGAATTGCCCATGTTGAAAAAGTTTTTAACACTTGCTGCCTTCCATGAATGCCCAAGTAGCAACCAATACAAAAATAAGAAAAAGACCGATTATCAATAAAGTCATTATCTGGAATATCCAAAATCTTCAATAATAACAAAGCGACCAAAATAAGCAACACCAAAGGCGCATAGCGAGTGACCAAATAAATGAAGGGTGTAGCTAATACAAAAACAAACAAATGCCTCAAAAACCACAATTGGTAGGGCAAAGGCTTGACCAACCAAATATAGAGCAACTGCGGAATGCTTTGTTCCGCAAGCACATCCGAGTTAAAGAAAGAGCGACTGTATGGAAGGGATTGTAAAGTAAAAAATAATAACATGCCCCAAAGCGACCACAGCAAGTAAGGCAAAAGAATGGAGCGCGTGCGGGACTGCACTTTTTGTAACCACGATGGGATTGGAAATGCCTCCACCTGAAAGAAGAATAAATATCCAGAAATCATAAAAAACAAGGCTACACTAATTTTAGTGATTCCGTTGGAGATAAAATTTTGGACGTAATAATTCAGTAAATCGCCTTTGCCACTTAGGTTGTGGGAGTGCAAAAACACTACCATCACCATGAGGACAAATGAAATATATTTGAGTTTTGTACTTAAATATGGGTTCATAACATTAGGTGTCTTAAATTTGCGCCAAAAATAAACGTTTTTTCAACAGTCTTAGCGGCTTTCCAGTACGAACGGCTGTTAAAGAACTAAAATAAAAAACTATGCGGTCGAAGCTTCGACAAATTGTAAAGTCACTTTCTTTTGTTAATCATACCAAACGCAACCATCCTGTGGAGTACGCCCTGCTCAAAGGTAGGCATAGCAACGATAATTTACATCCAAGTATCTTACATTTTTCGTTGAATAAATCTGCTACACAGTATGTAAAAAAAAATCTTACACCTTGCTGCTGAATCGCAAGGCATGACCTTGGCTCATTTGAATGGCTATGCTTTTCACTCTGATTTTCCCTATTTGGATTTACTTCCCCGAAAAGAATTTGAGCAGTATCAACACGTTTTTAAACCCAAAGGCTATCTGTATAGTGTGTTCGGTGGCATGATTGACGGTATTGCACAGCTTGAACTGTACAAAATTGTATGGATGGTGCGCGACCCACGCGATATTTTAGTATCCAGTTACTATTCTGCGGCGTTTAGCCATCCTTTGCCTGGACGCAGGAGCAATAAAAAAGTGGATTTTTTGGAAAAGCGAAAGTACGCACAAGACATTTCTATTGACCAATACGTGCTGGAAGAAAGCACGGAAGTAAGACAAATATATGAGCGATATTTTGAGCTATTACTCAATAAAATACCGACTGCCTACGTCACCAAATACGAAGATATGGTAACGAACCATAATGAATGGTTAAATAACTTACTCAATTACTGTGAACTCAACGTTGATGACACACTAAAGAAACAATTAATTCAGGAAAATCAACGCTTGAAACCTAAGAGTGAAGACATTCGGAACCACAATCGAAAAGGACAACCTGGCGATTACAAAGAAAAACTAAAACCAGAAACTATTGCTCAATTAAATACTACTTTTGCCAATATTTTAGAACGCTTAAACTATTAACACATGTTATGCAATTGGTCACTGGTCTTTGCTCCTGAGCAAAGGTTCAAAAAGAATTAGTCTTGAACGGCTAAAAACCAAAGACAAGTAGCCAATAGCGTAGCATCCGCTATTAAATGAAGCGCGGAAAAACTTTACCCGACTATGGAAAAAAGAAAAATACTACTGATTACAGGTTCTGGTAGAAGTGGAAGTACCCTACTTTCAAAGCTACTCAATGAAATTGAAGGGGCATTCAATGTCAATGAGCTTGTTTTTTTACATTTGAATGGTGTCGTGCGAGATTATCCTTGCAACACAGGAGAAAAGTTTTCTGAATCAGCGGTTTGGAAAAATATTATGGCAGCTTATCGCAGCAGAAACGAAATAGATTTATTAGAATACAAACCTCATTTAATTCCTAATACCCGTAAGCTAGTCAAGTCACAATTACTTCCTTACAGCAAAACGAACGAAGCAACTAATCCTTATTTTCAAGCCTACCAACAGGCAATCAAAGACTTGTATGAAGCTATATTTGAAGTAACCAACGCTTCTATTATTATTGATTCTTCTAAAATAGCTCCATTTGTCAATGTGGTTGCGCATCTGAAGGATTTTGATTTATATGTGCTGCATCTTGTGCGCGACCCAAGAGCAGTGGCGCATTCTTGGCAGAAAACCATCCGCAGAGAAGATGTGGACGCAAGCACTAATTTATTCATGGAAAAACGCACCCCAGCTCGAAGTTCTATTCGTTGGCAACTGGTCAATCGCTTTGCTGAAACCTTAAAAAACCATGCTAACTTAAAGTACCATTATCTTAAATACGAGGACTTTGCTGCCGAACCTGCCAAGTATTTAGCAGAAATTTTACATTTTCTGAACCTTCCTGCGAATACTATTCCAGTTGAAAACGGAAATACCATCCAACTTAAGCGCGAAGACTATGGCATTTGGGGTAATCCCAATGTGCGTACTCAAAAGAATATAGTAAAAGTAAAAATGGACGACCAGTACAAGGCGGAGCTACCAACTCGAGATAGAATAACTGCTACCATTTACGCCATGCCCTTACTTTGGAAGTACGGCTACAAATAGATTCTTTTTGGTTATTTGTTGGAGTGAATAGAAGGTCAAAAAATCATGCCTTGTCTAATAACCTTCCAAACAAATAACCAATTACACAACACGAGTGGAAAGTCAAAAAGTAGAACGCTATCGAATAACCTTCCAAAAAAATAACCAATTATACAACACGAGTTACTTAAAAAACTGCTCGTAATCGTCTTTCCTACTCGTGCTTTTTTCTACTTTTTTCGTATTCTTAATTTCCTCATATTCAATATATTCTCCGATTCTCGGCACTTCTTCCTGAAAAGCAGTTTGGCTTTTCTTTCGATTTTGCTTCAATCTCCATTGCAAAAAAGCGTTCCCAAATAACATGGCAGAAACAATCGGATAACCTATCAAACTAAGTAACCCGACTACTAAACCCAAAATAGTGCTTTTGCGAATCAACTTGACCACCCAATTGACGTAATTCACAATCACTTTGTAGTCAAGAATAGCGGTAATTACCAACAAAGGTAATGCCACAACACTCAACACCCAGTAAGTGAATCGCGCCAAACTCATTAATCCTACAAAGATTAACACCAGCACCAGCAAGCCTATTACAATACTCAACCAGTTATTCGTACCGCCGACAAACGGGCTATTTCGTTGACTCATAATATTTTAGAATTGGTCACAAGATAAACTCTTAGTCCGAACTAGCAACTGCTTTTTGCAGCCTGTTGTGCTAAATTCGATGCTTTATTTACTATTCATAACCTAAAAATCCAAGATAAAGTTGAGAAAAATAATAATTTTGGACGAAACACCGTAAGGCATCTATAAACACTACTTTTTCCACTTCAATTGCCTAGCTTGAACATACAAACCAACCAAAACTAAAAGGCACACCAGCAATCCTAAAAACTCTCGTACAAACTCGACAAATGGAGTTTCCGCCTTCATACTTGAGGTGATAGACGGCATTCCCACTTGCCACCATTTCAGAAATTCAGGAAAAAGAAAAGCCATCCAGCCTACGTTTATTGCCAGTGCCGCCAAAATACTTGGTACCCAAAACTTTTTGAAGATGGCAAAACCAGCAAGTAAAGCCAAAAAAGCATACCAAGTTACCCAAACCATAGGGTCAGGGTCGTTCAATTGAAAATAAGCAAACAAAATAAAAATAGCAGTCAGCAAACTATTAACCACTTTCATAGCGCGATTCTTTTACGACAAAGATAAGATTCCTCTCCATCATTATTATCTTTGTTTGGCGAATGAATGAGCAAATTCTAATTTCGACCATCTTACTTTCTATTTTTTTCAAAACAAAATATTCCAACAACATGAGAAATTTAAGCCTTATCTTGACGATACTCTGCTTTTTGGTTTACAATGCACCAGCACAAAAGCGCAAAACACAAGTCAGTATTCGCGGAGAACAGTTTTTTATTAATGGAAAAATTACGTTAAAAGGCATCACTTGGAAAGGATATAAAATGGAAGGCTTACTCCCCAATTCGCGTATGGTACAAGGTATTTTTGATGACATGAACCCCGAAACAGTTGCCAAATGGGCGTATCCTGATACTAAACAATGGGACGCAGCACGCAATCAGCGCGAATTTATTGCTGCCATGAAAACGTGGCGTAAACACGGTTTATTAGCCTTCACCATCAATTTGCAGGGAGGCAGTCCCCAAGGCTATTCTAAAGAGCAACCTTGGTATAACTCTGCCTTCACGGAAACGGGAACTTTACGCCCTGAATACATGAACCGTCTGGAAGCTATCCTAGACGAAGCAGACCGTTTGGGCATGGTCGTTATTTTAGGTTATTTTACTTTGGGCAAGATGAACGCTTTGTGAACGAACAAGCCATCCTTGATGCGGTCAACAATGCAACAGAATGGGTACTGAATAAAGGTTATCGAAATGTGCTAATTGAAGTCAACAACGAATGCGATGTTCGATACGACCACGATTTACTAAAACCTGCACGCATACATGAACTGATAGAACTGGTTAAAAGTAAGCAGCATAATGGTTATCGTTTGCTCGTTAGCACCAGCTACGGCGGAGGGAAAGTACCACAACCTAACGTGGTAAAGGCTTCGGACTATATTTTAATTCATGGCAACGGCGTAAGTGAACCTGCTAAAATGACTGCCCTAGTAGAGCAAACTCGTAAAGTGGAAGGCTACCAACCTAAACCTATCGTTTGCAATGAGGATGACCACTTTAACTTTGAACAAGCAAACAACAATTTTTTTGCTACCACCCAAAGCTATGCTTCTTGGGGATACTTTGACTTTCGAATGAAAGATGAAGGATTTGAGCATGGTTTCCAGTCGGTACCAGTGGATTGGCGAATCAGTTCACCAAGGAAAATAGCTTTTTTGAGCTGTTAAAACAAATCTCACGCGGCAAGTTATAAAGCTACATAGCCAGCGAAAAGAAAAATAGATTTAACTGCTATAAAATCTTCAACCTTTTATGATGCTAGGCTATATCACATTTGGCTTAGCATCATATTAGGACAATATATCTCGTCTCCTTATTTTTACTTTGAAAGCAGTTTGGAGACCGTGGGGCATCGTTTGCTCACAATCGCCTAAACCTCAAGAGGCACAGCACTTGTTGTTTAGTACCATTTCTGATTAGCTTCTAATAACTTCTGCATTCAAACGCTGGATGCTTAGCTCACCAACACCAAAGACCAACTGCTACTCATTCCAAGTCTTCTTTTCTCAACGCCTTGTAGCGACCTTTTCCGAAAGTAGTACCGTGAAATACAAGAGTTTTACGCAATACTTCTTGCGCTGCTTCAGGAAGTTGAATAAAGTCGCTGCATGTTTTTGAACAGCAGTGATGATGAGCCTTTGCACACGCTTCGCACTGAATAAAAAGAAGGTGACAAGCATCGTTAGCACAGTTGACGTGTGTATCGCACAGCGCGCCGCACTGGTGGCATTGGGACACGATTTCTTCTCCAATACGCTCTCCCATGCGCTCATCAAACACAAAATTCTTACCGATGTATTTGTTTTCTAAACCTTGTTCTTTGCATTGACGAGCGTACTCAATGATACCGCCATCTACCATGAAGACGTTTTTAAAACCTTTGTGCAAGTAGTAAGCACTAGCTTTTTCACATCGAATGCCGCCAGTGCAGTACATGACAATGTTTTCCGCTTTTGATTTGCCAGCAAATTTTCTATCAAAGGCAGTGCCTCTCGAAAGGTCTCTACGTCCGGACGAATCGCGTTGCGGAAGTGACCCACCTCACTTTCATAATGATTGCGCATGTCCACGACAATCGTATTGGGTTGGTTAGTAAGTTCGTTAAACGATTTAGCATCCAACTTTTTACCGCGCTTCGTCACGTCAAAAGTAACATCATTCAACCCATCTGCCACAATTTTTCCCTCACCTTAATTTTGAGTTTGTAAAACGACTTTCCGTCGTCGTCCACCGCAAAATTTAGCCGAATTCCGCTTAAAAAAGGAATACAGTACAAATAATCCCTAAACGCTTCTAATTGCGCATCAGGCACGGATACCTGTCCGTTGATGCCCTCTTTAGCCACATAAATTCTACCATAAGTTTGGAATTGGCTAAGTCCCAAATAAAACTCATCTCTGAACCCAGCCGGGTCATCAATGAGCGCATACTGATAAAAAGAAAGCGTAGTACGCGCTTCGTCGCTCGCCATCATGCGATGCTTCAACTCGTCATTGTTGACGCGATTATGTAATCTTCTCATGTTCGTAAAAGGACAATTGCAGGTTATCCCGAAAATGAATTAAAAAAGTTTTGTTTATCAAGCTGTTGGCTCTTTGCCTTTGGTCATTAGCTCATTTTTTGTCACTTGTGCTTCCGTAAAAATGAGGTAAGTGCTGAATACTCTTTACATCGTCATAATGCTAGTTATAACTTCACCTCAATACTCAATTCCTTCAACTGTGCATCGTGAATCTCGCTTGGCGCATCAATCATAACGTCTCTACCCTGATTGTTCTTAGGAAACGCGATGAAATCACGAATAGAGTTTTGACCGTTCATCACCGAGCAAAGACGGTCGAAACCAAACGCAATACCCCCGTGTGGTGGCGCACCAAACTCAAACGCCCCCATTAAAAAGCCAAATTGGTTTTCAGCTTCTTCATTGGTAAAACCTAGAAGTTTAAAGTTTTTAGCTTGTAATTCTCTATCAAAAATCCGAATAGACCCTCCGCCAATTTCTACTCCATTCAACACCAAATCATAGGCATCTGCACGAAGATTTTTCATCGTTTCGTGGTCGCCATTCAACATTTTAGCTACATCTTCCTTCTTCGGAGAAGTGAAGGGATGGTGCATGGCAAAAAATCGCTGCGCATCTTCGTCCCACTCCAACAATGGGAAATCCAGCACCCAAAGCGGTTTAAAATCATTTGCACGGCGCAAACCCATACGGTTGCCCATCTCCAAGCGCAATTCACTCAATTGTTTGCGCGTTCTTTCGGTTTCTCCTGACAAAATTAGCAACAAGTCACCTGGCACAGCACCAAATTGGTCTAACCAAGTTTTCAGGTCTTCATCTGAATAAAATTTACCCACCGAAGATTTTATGCTACCATCTTCTTCATATTTTACGGTCACTAATCCTTTTGCCCCAATTTGTGGACGTTTCATCCATTCCGTCAAGTCTTTAATGTCCTTGTTGGAATACTTCGTAGCCTGCCCTGTGGCATTGATGCCCACTATCAATTCCGCCTCATCAAACACGCTAAAACCTTTTCCTTTCACCAAGTCATTCAACTCCACAAATGACATATCAAAACGCAAATCTGGCTTATCTGAACCGTATCGAAGCATCGCTTCGTCATAAGTCATTCTTGGAAAAGTTGGTAGTTCCACACCGATCAATTCCTTAAACAAGTGTTTAGTTAATGCCTCGAAAGTTTGTAAAATATCTTCTTGCGTGACAAAAGACATTTCACAGTCTATTTGCGTAAACTCTGGTTGACGGTCTGCACGCAAATCTTCATCGCGGAAACATTTGACAATTTGAAAATAACGGTCAAAGCCCGATACCATCAACAATTGCTTGAAAGTTTGTGGCGACTGTGGCAGTGCATAAAACTGTCCCGCATTCATACGACTTGGCACCACAAAGTCGCGCGCACCTTCTGGTGTACTTTTAATCAAAAAAGGAGTCTCCACTTCCACGAAGTTCATGGACGACAGAAAGTTACGAGTTTCCAATGCGGCTCTACTCCTAAAAATAATATTTTGTTGCACTGGATTTCTGCGCAAATCCAAGTAGCGGTATCTCATGCGTATATCATCTCCCCCATCCGTGTCGTCTTCAATAGTGAAAGGTGGCACTTTAGAGACATTCAATATTTCTAAGGTTTTCACCTCTATCTCCACATCGCCAGTAGCTCGATTGGGATTTTTGCTGCTTCTTTCGCGCACCGTACCTGTGGCAGCAATCACGTATTCCCGTCCCAATTTTCGCACTTGCTCGGCAAGCGTAGCATCATCTTCGGCATTAAACACCAATTGGGTGATGCCGTACCTGTCGCGCAAATCTACAAACGTTAATGCGCCGAAGTCGCGGCTAATTTGTACCCAGCCACACAATTTTACTGTTTTCCTACATCTCCGATGCGGAGCTCTCCACAAGTATGTGAACGTAACATTCGTATTGAAATTTTTTTGCTGTAAATAAACTCATCTCATTGGATCAGTTTGGGTAAATTACGAATCGCAAAGATAAAGGAAATGCTTCATACTAATTTATCATTGCGAACAAAATTGGCAAACATGAAATAAAGAATCGTGCGCGAGGAAAAATTTGATGCTTTTTTGCAGAGGACATTCCTTAATCATGTTCGTTCAGTAGCTTTAGCATTATAGCGTTCCCCCCTTAATGGACACTTTTCGTAGCACCACTGCACGGTTTATCCGTGATTTTTTAACGCTGCCGTAAAGGAAGTCGCCACTACGCTGCAGTATCACTTTCTTGTATTTGTTTACCTGAACGGCAAATAGCTAGTTGCATCGCCACCAATAGAAATACCTATATGAACACATCCGCAAACCACCAGCCTTATAACTGTACATGTTCTACAATTTCAAGCCCATACCCGTCCAATCCTACTCGACGTTTAGGACTATTCGTCAGCAAGCGAATTTTAGAAATCCCCATATCACGCAGAATTTGCGCGCCAATTCCGAAATCGCGTTGTGCCATGTCGGATTGCTCGCCCTGTTGAACTTGATTCTTCAAATGGTTGACGAGTAATTGATTGGGGTGGTTTTGCCCCTGCCGCATGTAAAGAAATAGACCTTTGCCTTCACTGGCAATTCGATGTAATGCACTTTCTACTTGCAGCACATAATCGTTGAACAAAATGCCAAGAATATCTCCAGTTTCTAACGAAGAATGCGCGCGCACTAGCACAGGTTCGCTTTCTACCCAGTCCCCAAATTTGATGGCTAAATGAATATCATCAGTGATGAGTTGCCTGTAAACATGTACTTCCAAAGTACCGTAGCGAGTTTGGATGGGCGTGATAAATTCTTTTTGTACAATGCGTTCAGTGCGCATTCTATAAGCCACGAGGTCAGCAATGCTAATGATTTTCAGGTCAAATCGAGTGGCTATTTCCTGCAGCTCTGGCAGTCGCGCCATCGAACCATCTGGATTTAGGATTTCCACCAATACCCCCGCGGGTTCAAAACCTGCCAATCGTGCTAAATCAGTAGCCGCTTCCGTATGTCCCGTGCGCCTGAGCACCCCACCCGTTCTGGCTCGAAGTGGAAAAATATGACCTGGTTTGGCAAAGTCCTCGGGTTTGGTGCTTGGGTCAACGAGTGCTTTGATGCAAGTAGCTCGGTCATACGCGGAAATACCCGTGGTACAGCCATAACCAATCAAATCAATAGATACAGTGAAGGCAGTTTCGTGCAGCGCAGTGTTGGAAGATACCATGAGTGAAAGCCCTAATTTATCTGCCTGTCGTTCGTCAATAGGCGCACAAATCAACCCTCTACCATGCGTAGCCATGAAGTTGATGATTTCAGGCGTTACACAAGAGGCAGCACATATAAAATCGCCTTCGTTTTCTCTATCTTCATCGTCCACGACAATGATTACTTTTCCGGCTTTGAGATCAGCAATTGCAGATTCAATGGTGTGGAGTTTTACGGGTATTGTGTCTGTATTTAGCATCGAGCTTTCTTTAAATTTTTCAAGTAACAGTTTTGTGCATCTAGTAGTTCAGGAAATATTGCCTACAAAGGTTGAACTTCTCCGAAGTTTTTTGTCTTTGCTTTTTTTTGATGGATTATTTGGTTATTAGGTTTTTATTTAGTGTTATATTTTATTTTATGAATGATTCGCCATAGAGTTCTCAATATTAATTAAGTAACATCCATTTCTAATCCATCCAACAAATAACTAATTGGCGCAACATCAGTTGTGAAAGAATATTCGGTCAAATAACTGGCAATCAACAGCGATTGTTGTGTATTTAATGAACGATTGACAGGGATGCTGGTTTATCTATTTGTACGGCTGACCCAGTGCAAAAAAAATTGTAATCATTAAAAATAAAACGATGTCAAACGCCTTCTATCAAGTCCCTAAAGCATTGAATGAACCAGTTTTAAGTTATGCACCTGAATCGGAGGAGCGAAATACGTTGAAAAAAACCTTAGCCAGCATGAAGGCACAAACCATTAATGTACCAATGTATATTAATGGACAGCCTGTTTTCACGGAAGAAAAAATTAGTATTCATCCCCCTCACGAGCGCGCCCACACACTTGGCACTTACAACAAAGGCAGCCAACAACACGTACAAGATGCCATTCGCGCAGCTTTGGATGCCAAAATGGTTTGGGAAAGTATGGCTTGGGAAGACCGAGCGGCTATTTTCTTAAAGGCTGCTGACTTGCTGGCAGGTCCTTATCGCGCCAAAATGAACGCAGCGACTATGCTTTGCCAGTCCAAAAATGTGTTTCAATCAGAAATAGATGCAGTGGCAGAGTTGTGCGACTTTTTCAGGTTTAATGTAGCGTATTTGACTGAGATTTACCAACAGCAACCTTTTAGTCCTTCTGGCACTTGGAATAGATTGGAATACAGGGCTTTAGAAGGATTTGTATTTGCGATTACACCGTTCAACTTCACCTCTATTGCTGCAAATTTGCCGGCTGCACCTGCCTTATGTGGTAATACAGTGGTCTGGAAGCCCGCAGATAGCCAAATTTATTCAGCAGCCGTAATCATGGAAATTTTTGAGGTTGCTGGCTTGCCTCCAGGCGTAATCAACTTGATTTATACAGATGGACCTGAAACTGGCGCTGTGGTGTTCGAACATCCTGATTTTGCTGGTTTGCACTTTACAGGGAGTACAAAAGTATTTCAATCGCTCTGGGCAACAATTGGGAATAACTTAGGAAATATAAATCTTTTCCAAGAATTGTGGGCGAAACTGGCGGTAAAGATTTTGTGGTAGTGCATTCTTCTGCTTCTGCACAAGAGGTAATTACCGCTTTAAGCAGAGGCGCGTTTGAGTATCAAGGGCAAAAGTGTTCGGCAGCTTCTCGCGCCTATTTACCAATGAGCAAGTGGGAAGAAGTTCGCAATGGACTAGAAGAGAATATTAAGTCTTTTAAAATTGGTTCTCCTGAAAACTTCACCAATTTCATCAACGCGGTGATTGACGAGCGGGCTTTCGACAAAATTTCAAGCTACATCGCACAAGCTAAACAAGACGAACAAGCAGAAGTGATTATTGGCGGACGTTATGATAAATCCATTGGCTATTTTATCGAACCAACGGTCATTCTCGCCAAAACACCGAATTACCGCACGATGGAAGAAGAAATTTTCGGTCCAGTTCTGACTATTTATGTGTATGAAGATAAGGATTACGCTCAAATACTGGATGTGGTAAACGAAACTTCACCTTACGCGCTCACAGGTGCTATTTTTGCTAAAAACCGATCTGCTATTCAACTGGCAATGTTTAAATTGCGTCATGCGGCAGGTAATTTTTATATTAATGATAAACCGACTGGTGCTGTGGTGGGTCAACAGCCTTTTGGTGGAGCAAGATCATCAGGGACGAATGATAAAGCGGGTTCTATTTTGAATTTGTATCGCTGGCTTTCTCCTCGCACCATCAAAGAAACTTTTGTACCACCTACCAATTATGAATATCCTTTTATGCAGGAAGTGTAAAGTAACCTAGTGTGGCTATTGCGAGTATCCAGCGTGTTGTTCAATACGATTGATACTCGCAACATTGCATTTTTTATTTATCTATTCATCAAACAGGGTCGTTCATCCTGTTCAAAACAGCACCTAAAAACTTATCGTTTAGTTGTTTTAAGAATTGTATACCGTTTTTGTCCTTTGCTCCTATGTTGGAATTGACAGTGAATACTGCTATTATTTTATCTGCAAATACGGTCAACTCTTTGGTGTCTGTAAACTCGTTCATGTTGGGTGCTTCTAAGAATACATAATCGTACTGTTCGGCAGTTCTATTGAGCAAAGTATTGAAATTGCGTCCAGCTAAAAGTTCAGCAGGAGAAAAATTACCTCCTTGATTACCAATAATATGTATATTTTCATCCAATTCCCAAATGCGTGTCAAAGTCTCTGCATCAGCTGGCACATCGGCTAGTCCACTGAACAATAAGTTGTCTGCCAACACTTTATTTGCCAACACTGTCAAGGAGTTATTTTTCAAATTGGTATCTACAATCAAAATACGTTTGTGCATTACACTCAAAGCATAGGCGAGCGCTACGATGAGAAAAGTTTTTCCCGTTTGTGGTTGCAAGCTAGTAAAAAGGATTTTTTTAGCTCCCGAATGTTCAATTTGGTATCGTATTTGTCGTACATCCTCCCTAAATAATTGTTCGTGTTCTTTTTGAGTAGGATGCTCAAACACTTGGCTCAGGTCTTTTTCCTGCGCGTCCTTATAAGTTCGCAATGTCCCAAGCAAAGAAAGTGGAGTTAAGGTATTAAATCTTTCTACTGAGGTCACGCGATTGTCCAGCAAAGACAGGACTATCAGTAGTAATGCCAAAATTCCTGCTGCTACAATGCCTGCCAGCAATGCAATGATTTTTGATTTTGAACTTTCGGGTTTTTCGGATGGTTCTGCATATTCAATAATTTGAAGTGGAGAACTATCGGACAAGGCAATACGCTGCGCTTCATTGAGCTTTCCAACGATGTTGAGGTATTCATCCGTTCTGATTGTTTTTTCTCCTTCCAAATTTTCCAAAATTGCTTCATTTTCTACATATCCAACGGCTTCTTGTTCCAGCCTTTTTTAAGGCGTTATCAATAGCACTAACGCTTTCTTGGGCAACTATCAAATCAATTTCTGCATCAATCCGCTTAAACAAAATTTCTTTTAACTCTTGGTCTTTTTTTTCTTTGTTTAATTTTGCCACTCGCTCTTCTGCCAACTTCACTAACTGTACATCAAGAATTTCGTCGGTTTTTCTGATTTCTGACTGCAAGGATTCATCCAGTCTTCCACCCAAATCGTATTGCTCCAGTAGCGCGCCTTTTTCTTCTTTGAGCTTTGCCACTTCTTCTCTTAACAAAATAGATTGTGCGTCCTGCTTAGAAAAAGATAAGTTCTTGTCTTGCAAGTATTTATCAAGGTTGATAATTGCTTTTTCTAGGGCTTGTATATTTTTTTGCTCTTCTGCTCTTGCCAGTTGCAAATCTTTTTTTTCTGCTATCAAAAAGCTACCTTCCTCTTCCAAATTCACAATTTGTTTGTTCTGCTTGTATTTACTAATGGCTAAAGTGAGGCTGTCTATTTCCTGCTTTTTTTCTTGAGCAAGTGTAGTGTAAAAATTGATGGCTGTATTTTCTCCTTCCGCCCTTTCGGTATTATAAATAGCCACAAAATCTTCGCAGAGTTTATTCACCACAAAGGCACTCAATAAGGGGTTTTCGGAACTGAATTGGATTTTAAAGTAATCAGTGTCACCGTCCCTTTGCGCGACTAAATTCTCGGATAATGACTCAAAATCGTATCGAAAAGCAGTTGCGATACTACGCAGTAATGGCTCCTCCGTTTGGGAGGGATTGTTCAACCGCAAATGGTCGCTCAAAAGTTGCAAGGCAGTGGTAGCGTCGGAAGTATTAAACGCCCATACTTCCTCGTCAGGTGTTCTGAAAGGTGGCTTTCCCTGACTCATTGCCGTCAAATCGTGTTCAAGGATGCGGTAAGAGAGCATTCTTAAATTGGAACGAGATAGAATACGGTTTCTTAAATTACTGAATTGACTGTTAATCTGAAACTGTTGAATAAACACATTTTCCTGCTCCAAGTCAATACCTCGTCGTTCCACAATACCAGTTGCTACAATTGCCTCTGAAAGATATTGGGGAGGTAGAAATTTCATAGCAAAGTAAGTGAATATTGTGGTAGTAGCAGCTATGAGGAGTAGCAACCACTTTTTTTTCCATAGTATGTTTAGAATCAATAACAAGTCCATCAGTTAAAAGGTATTATGATTAATCCGTACATCTTAATGCGCCAAAAATAACTGGATTAATCATATCTTGTATTAGGTGTGTAGAAATTGGTATTCCGTGCATCAGCACATTACTTCCATTTTTTTCATACGAACAAGTGGAAAAAATGATACGTTTTTAGCGATGAGTTACGAATTACGAGTTGTGGTCTTTAACTTAATTTACTGATAATGATTCGATTTCAACAAATAATCATAGCTTGTTATTTTTCTTTAATTTGAAAATAAGCATTTCCTAAAAAGACTTTCGACTCCAAAAGCCCTTTCGTACAATAATCTGCAACCACCGAATTGCTATAACTCGGATGCGTCATAATCAACTCGTAGCAGCAGTTTTCACTTAAATTGAAAGTATATCTACCAAAAGCATTGGTGTAATAACTTTCTTCCGTATTGGCACATTTATCTTTAAACATGATTTTCACATCTGAAATTGGAAGACCCGTATATTCATCAAAAGCAGTACCCTCAATCGTAAATTTGAGTTGCTTTTTCAAAAAATCGCTAATTCTGAACTGGCACCAGCTGTTAGATTATTTGTACAAGCCTCCATCAAATTTGGCTCATAGCCATCTAAGCTCGCCGTGAACGAGCAACATTTATTCAGTAACATATCTTTGACTACGTTGCCAGCAGAGTTGGTTTTGAAAGCCGTATTCGTGCAGGCATCTTCTACGGTGGCGGCAGAAAGCGGTAACTTAGTTCTGCTGTCGTACACCGCAATTTGTAAAGTAGCCGCCTGCTTTACAAAAGCATAAATGTCATCGCTGCCTTTTCCCCCTTGCCTGTTGGATGCAAAATAGCCACAAGTGCCTTCGTTATTGAAAATAATTCCAAAATCATCGTCTGTGGAATTGATTGGATTCCCTAAATTATCCGGCAAGCCAAAACGCCCGTCCTCCTGTTCTTCTGCCACGAATATATCAAAACCACCTAAGCCAATATGTCCATCGGAAGCAAAAAGAGTCTTCCTTTAGAGTCACAATTTGGAAAAACTTCATTCCCTTCCGTGTTGACGGCACGACCAAGATTGATGGGTTGTCCCCAGCGGTTGCCCACTCGTTCTACTCGATACAAATCCATTTCACCAAAACCTCCAGGCATATCGGAAGCAAAAAACAAATAATCCTCCTTTGGCGAAAGCGTAGGATGCGCTACGGAGTAGCTCATGCCATTGAAAGGTAAAAGTTCAGGAGTTGTCCATTCCCCCCGCACTTTTTTTGGCGTGAAAAATTTGAAGTGTCTTCGTACCAAGACGGCTAGATTCTTTTACCCCACTTCTTGTGAAAAAGATTTCTTGTTCGTTCTTGGAAAAAGTGGCAGCCGCATCGTGGTATTTGGAGTTGATAGTGGATTCAAAAGGAACTGGTTGCCCATAAACATAATTACAGGTGGTAGAAATAGCATCATCCGAATCTGAAGGTGCCATCTGCAAATAAAATAACCGAAGAAAGGGTTGTTTATCGCCTGAAGCAGCACGCTTAGCAATCGGGTCTTCGTAGGCATTAGAAGTAAAAAGTAATCCATTGTTATAAAAAGTAGGACTAAAATCACTCATCGCCGAGTTGAACCAAACTTTTTGTACTTGATAAAGTGCTTGGTTCTTCATCAACAATTCCTCCTGATAGTCACAAGCGCGTTTAAGGTATTGCCCCCTTGTGTCGTCGGGCACGGTTTCTGCATATCGCTCAAACCAACGTTTGGCAATGCCACATTTGCTATTGCGTTGCAATATCTGAGCATAACGAAGATAATGAATAGGTTCAATCCCTGGTTCCTGAACGATTTGTAAGTACCAATGCTCTGCACTTTTAAAATCCTGCAACTGACGATATGCAGTTGCAATCTTAATTTTGGCTTCTAATTCATCGTTCTTCTCCAACACTTTTGATACACTTCAATAGCAGCCTCGTATTCTTGATTCTCCATATAATTCTCTGCCAAGCGCATCAAAACAGTTTGTGCCAGTGTGGCACTTGCCACCAACAAAAAAATGAGCAAACACAAACTTACTTTTTTTAACATATCTTATAGTTTTACTTAACTTTTTGCATCAAAAGGTACTTCTACTATGCCATTTTTAGATTACCACATTGCGCTATTTGCTTTTGCCATGCACTTCGATACGCACTTTTAATTCGTATTAGCCGTAACGCTTTGGAAAATACATACCACAGCGAAATAGGTAACCTCCTCTAATCATACGCAATTGCTAACCAGTAAGTTCGATAATAACGCAATAAATTCTACTAAATGGGGAAGGCAGCCTTTGGTGTTTTAGTGCATCGCCTTGAAGTAAAATTATTTCAACTGTAATTTATTGACAATGAAGTAATAGTTTTGTCTAGTGCATATTAACGCAGCTAATTTTTCGTTCTATCAATAGTTTTTCCCAAAAGTTATCTATTATTGTGGATTATTTGGTGCTTAACTTAATACAAATTAACGTTAACCAATCAAAATAAGAAATAGAAAATCATTTATCTTACGTTTCTAACCAAAAAATAAATCCTTCGAATCATGAAAAGATTCTAGCCCTCTTTGGGATTGGCTTTATTTATGGCTTCTTGCAGTGTGTTGTCAGGTGGAAAAGCAGGTGGAACTGCTTTTCAAGGAAAAACTTTGCTCACTCACGAGTTGAGGCAGCAAATTGAAGAATTTTCGGACGTAAAAAAAGTACAATTTTACACCACACGCCGCATCAAAATGACAAGAGTTTCGTCTAGTGAAGGCATCGAAGTCACAAACGACGGAAAAGTGGTCGTGAAGGAAGGCGACCGCGAAGAAGTAATTACTTTGGAGCGAGAATTACCTGGAGTCTGTGTCGCTGCCTATGAAGACCGTTTGCACATTAGTTTCAGCGAAGGCTCTTATGTCGTGTTTCGCAGGGATTTTGTAGGCACTTACAGTTTACTGGTGGAACGCGATTTTAGAGGAGTTGCACGTCTTCAATATGGTACAGAAACTTACGAACTTGCACCCGGAAGTGACGAAGCAAAACTAGCCATTCAGAAAGACTTTAAAAAAGAGGACGAAGAAGAGGAGCGCAACGAATCTGGACGACGTATCGGAGGTTCTGAGCCAAAGCAATAGCTACTATCTTCTAGCGATATACCTTATTTTAAGTTGATAACTAGCCGAAAGCCTCGTTTTCGGCTAGTTATCACCAAGCACAAGCGGCAATTAAGATTTATCGCTTGCTAGAAAACTTTGGCAGTAGTGATATTAACATCCCTCTACCCAAATTTCTTGGCGCAACTACTGCTTTTCCTCCACCGTCAACTGCCAAATTGTGCTGCAACGTCCTTTATTACATTGCATTTTTCGCTCCAAGGTTCCGTTTTCATCATACAGTTCTAGCAAACCATCCTCTTGGTCGCCATCCAAATAATTACCTTTTGCTTTGAGTTGACCATTGGCGTGATATTCCACAAAAGGTCCGTTCTCATTGCTGCCCTCAAACTGTACTATCTCTTTCAATTGCCCACTGTTGTAATAGCCACGCCATTCACCTTCCATTTTTCCTGCGATGTATGTGCCAGTCAAAGAAGTGTCCCCATTTTCATAAAAAGTAGTATAATTGCCATGCAGCAATCCATGTTGGTAATTTTCAATCACTTGCGGCGTACCATCGGAAAAGAAAACCTTTCTTACGCCATGCAGCGAATCCTGATGATAAACTGCTTCTGTCACCACGTTACCTAGTGTGTCAAAAGATTTATACTTGCCTTCCTTCTGTTTTGTCTTTTTGTCTATTGAGTAGGTTTCGGTTAAATGTTCTGCATCATCGTACTGACGCACAGTCTGCACTTGCCCACAAGCTGCAACTATCAAAACCAAAATAATTAATTTTTTCATGTTAAATGGATTTAAGCACAAAGGTATTCCAAGACCGACAGGATGTTCAAGGATGTAGTTTAATTTTTTCATACCTTAACTTTTTTCCAACTGACCTGACGCAACTCGCTTTTTGCGGCTCAACAGTTACCCTTTTCTTAAACAAATAGAACCTTAAAAAAAATTGTAAATCAACCAATTAAAAAAATAGCTGGACGTTTATCCAAGTCCGGTAGCGTGGTTGCTGCCACTGGCGCACTGTCTTCGTGAAAACATATTCAGTGGGTGCAGTGAGGTCGCAGGCAATACAGAAAAAAGTCTGTGGGGCAAGCGTCTGAAAGGCAGTTTCTAGCAAAGCGTGATTGCGATAAGGGGTTTCAATGAATATTTGCGTTTGCTGGTGGCGTTGTGCCAACTGTTCCAAACGTTTCAAATCCTGTATCAATTGCGGTTTTTTAGGCGATAAATAACCTTGAAAACAAAAACTGCTGCCCATTCATACCTGAAGCCATCAATGCCAACAAAATGGAGGAAGGTCCGACCAAAGGCACGACTTCCATTCCTTTGCTATACGCCAAGCGCACAATCTCTGCACCAGGGTCTGCCACGCCAGGCACGCCTGCTTCGGAAAGTAAGCCAATATCATGCCCCGCCTCGGCAGCCTGCAAATAGGTTTGCCAATCCTCCTCGCTGGTATGTTTAGAAAGTTCATAAACAGTAATCGCTTGCAAGGGGCGAGGAAGCTGTGTGGCTTTTAAAAAATGACGAGCCGTTTTCGCACGCTCCGCAATAAAATAATCCAATTGGTGAATCATTTGGATTACATAATTTGGAATCGTATGAAGCGCATTCTCGTGGAGTGGCGTAGGTATCAAATACAATTTTCCAAGCATCATATCGTTGATTTACGAAACTGAAAAGTCAATACAATCGAAAGCAAAAAGCAGCTTCAAACTTCCAAAATCCAAAACCTCCATCCTCCATTTTTCATCCTCCATCCTTCATTCTTCATTTTAGGGCTTTCTTATAAAAAAGTTTGAAACAAATTGTTTGAGTAAGATTAAAAAAAAAGTGAGCTAAAATCATATACTTTGAGTTGTGAAACATAAATA
>JAAUTG010000296.1 GCA_012031785.1 Saprospiraceae bacterium
AAGTGCGTCTATCTCTAAACCTGTATCTTCGGCAAAACAATCTACTTGATAATGCTCCCGCACATATCGTGCTTTTTGAAGCGCATTCCCTTCAATAGTTGGTTGTGTCTCAGGTATATCTTCTAAACATCCAATCTCTTTTAATCCTACTATTTTAAAATCATTTCCTAATATTTGGTTTATTTCCCTTACTTTGTTTGGGTTATTTGTAGCAAATACAATTTTCATAGTGTAATTTTTAAATTAATATTTCGGATTTTTTTTGATTTTAGGTCTGTTTGAAGTGTCACTTATTGACTGAAGTTTAAAAATAATAGCACAAAAATAGCTAAAATTTATTGAAACCACAACTTCGCCCCGACAAAGTTTGTCTTAGCATTTGCCGATAGCAGATTAAATTTACCTTACTTGAAATAGGTGAAATGCGAAATTTCCCTACTTTTGAACTATGATAAACAGAAAGCAGCAAAACGATAGGATTATTTTTGGATTAAAAGTGAAGGTTTTTCGTCAACAACACCAGTATTCTTTGGCAGAGTTGTCTGAAAAAGCCCATTTGTCTATCTCTTATTTGAATGAAATAGAAAAAGGGAAGAAGTTTCCTAGTAAAGAGCGTTTGCTTGCCCTTGCAGATGCACTAGATGTTTCGGAGCAAGAACTTCGCTCGCCTGTACTGCCACACAAATTAGAGCCACTTCACGATTTGCTGCAATCTAATTTTTTGTATGACTTGCCACTCGAGCTTTTTAAAATAGAACTGAATAAAGTAGTTGAAATTATTGCCAATGCACCCGCACAAGTCAATGCTTTTATTGCTGCTATGGTCGAACTGTCCAGAAATTACTCGGTGCATCAAGAAAATTTCTACTTTGCAGCCCTTCGTTCTTACCTAGCTTTGCACGACAATTATTTTGAAGAAATAGAAGAACAAGTGACCCATTTTTTAGAAAAATTTGACGTACTGCCAGAGAAAACTATTGCTACGGACTCCCTCACTTCTATTTTAGTTCATCATTTTGGGTATGATATTTTAAATGATGGATTGGATCAATATCCTGATTTAAAGAGCTTTAGGTCGGTTTTCGTACCTAAAAAAACAATTGCTTTTGAGTAGTCAACTTTCTGACCGCCAACGTGCCTTTCAGTTTGGAAAAGAGCTAGGTTTTGCTTTTTTACAACTTCAAGACCGTGCCACTACTTCATCCCTGTTGCGTCCTAGCTCTTTTGCAGAAGTGTTAAACCATTCCAAATCTATTTATTTTTCTGTGGCTTTGTTGATGAATAAGTCTCTATTTTCTAGTGATTTAGAGCTTTTTTTTCAACGTACTACGTGGAGTGGAGCAGCATTTTTGGAACTTATGCATAGCTATGGTGCTTCTCCTGAAATGTTTTTTCATCGCTTGACGAATATCTTACCACATCAATTTGGGTTGAGAAAATTGTTTTTTATTCGTTTTGTACATACACCTAATTCCGATACCTTTCAGATAGACCGCGAGTTACATTTGCACCATCGCCATTATCCGCACAAGAACGAATCCAATGAACACTACTGCCGACGTTGGTTAGCCATCGCACAACTTCATAAATTAAGCTACAGCACAGAGCCGCTTTCCGTTGGTATTCAGATTTCACATTTTTTTGATACTGGTGATAAAATATCTATGTTTCACGATTGCCAAACAATCCTATCCCTCTCCACAATCCAACGTCAGTGTGACAATCGGTATTCTGATGGATGAGACTCTAGCGAAAAATATCCATTTTGTAAAAGATACTAGTATCCAAATGCGAGAAGTACACGTAACTTGTGAGCGATGTCCGATCCAAGATTGCCAAGAAAGAGCGTCTCCACCCACGCTTTATGAAAAACGCTTGAAACGCCATCGAATGCAAGAAACGTTAACTCATTTAATGTCGTAAACTGATATAATTTACGACCTAGTTATTTGATGATAGCTGGGTCGTAAAAACAAATTAACACGCTATTTCTTGCTCATTTTTAAGCTCTTGCGCACCATTTGAAAATAGAAAGATTATCGAGCAAAATATTACCTCTATAAGAAAATTGTCGCGTGGTGTAAAAGGCTTCAATCACAATATAATTGTAGGTCTTTGCGGCAGTAAACTTGAAATGATACGTTTTCCAATCTCTGTGATTGATATAATCAGTTTCTGCGATAAGTTGTTGCTTAGTGCAGCGTTCAGCACCTGCCCAAATTCTAAGTTTTATTGGATTACTGTATCCTGCGTAAGTATTGGATTGCGATAAGTCAACATGAAAAGCGTAACACTCATTCGCCTCGAAAGGGCTAGAAAGTCTCTGCCCAATACTCTCAAAAGTATTATCGTCTCTAGTAATTAACCCAATATAAGTATTTCCCTCTGACGCTTCTTGGTACACGCCCCAAGGTCCAGGCATGATATCAGGGGTGGAGCCAGGCGCACAAGCAAACCAACCAACTGGAACCGTAGCATCGCTTGGTTCCCCTTCAAACGAGGGGTTGGATACAAATACGTTTTTCTTTTGTGCTTCTAGGGAAAGTGTAGTCACTAAGGACAATAGTAGTAATAAATATCTCATCTTACAATTTTTATTTTGTTTTAGAATGATTTCTATGTTAAAAAATCGGTAAATAACTACATGTTAGTATAACACTCTATATTCATTTATTAGCCTATAACATGATGTTGTTTTTTGGTAAAAAAAGAAGAGATATACAAAAGCAATTTACATCATTCCCCCCTTATGAAACATCACCTTCAAAAAATGTGTAGTTTTAGCTGTAATTTTGAATCGTTCGTCCATCCGATAGCCCATTACCCAAGCTATTTTACCATCGGATTCCATGAGCCAAGTTGTTGCTTTTTCAAAACGACTAAGTTTTTGGTTCGAGAAAAAGTCTTGTAATTTCTGTCTTTTTCCTTCCATCCCAATAGGCAAAAAAAAGTCGCCATCGCGCCAATGACGCACGGTCAAGGGAAAAACAAGTGTATCAGCGTCAAATAAGCTACATACTTATCTTTAGAAAATGCAATAGGAACAGCCGAAATATTTGAAAACACTAATCTATCTTGCCCCAATTGAAATTCACCAACTGCTAATGGAATAAATAGGCTTTCTTCATTGGCTGACACTATGGGCTTAATGCGAAATTGTCCTCTATCTATCAATAACTCATGGGTAGCAGACTGAAATTGAAGCCCCGAATGAAAAGTCGTTCTTTCCAAAAGTTGATGAATTTGATCTGCATTAAATCCTAAATCCTTCACTGATTCGTATAGTACCGACTTAGGAGCAGGGTAAGCGCGCAGCGTTTCAATATCCACGACAAGGGTTTCTTGTTCTTGTTTAAATATTTTTTTTTGAATATGCTGAATAGACCAAAGATACAGTTCCTCTACTTCTTTCAGATTTTCGATAGTTCTCGCGCTCGTTTTTTCTAAATTTGGATTGATTTGCTGTAACACAGGAACTACATGATGCCGAATTTTATTTCGATTGTATTTATCAAAGGTATTTGATACATCCAGCCTGAACTCCAGATCGTGTAAGTCGGCAAATTCTGTAATTTCTGCTTTAGTAGCAAAAAGTAACGGACGGACTACATATCCTGTTTGTGGCAAAATACCATGCAACCCCCTGATGCCACAGCCTTTAGTAAAATTGTAAAGCACGGTTTCTAAGGAATCGTTTAGATGGTGAGCAGTGGCAACAACTTGGCAATGATGGGCTACTCTGATTGTTTCTAGCCAATCATAACGCAACTTTCTAGCCGTTTCTTGAATGGACATTCGCCATGTTTTGCTTATGGCTTTTGTATCAAATGAAATGCTATGAAATGGAACGCCAAAATCTTCCGCCAGTTGTTCTACAAATGCTTCATCTGCTTCAGAATCTGCGCCACGAAGAGAAAAATTGCAATGTGCGATGTGGAATAAGAATTTGCACTGGTACATCAGATGGCACAAAACCACAGAATCAATCCCTCCACTTGTAGCAACAATAACACTATCATTCGATGTAAAAAGTTGGTACTTATTAGTATATGCAAGAAAATTATTATTGAGCATAATGCTTAGTTATGCTTTGAGTAGTTGTATGCTGATTTTGTTGAAATTAACCTCCATAGGACTGGACTGACAGAACGCTGCAATGCCAGTGTAACACACTACTTAAAGCCTTTAACTTACAAAATAAGCACAAATATTAATCAATTGCAACTTCTGATACTATCGTAGGGGCAGTATAATACCTTGCACCTAGTGTGTTCCCTTCTGTGCCAACTGCTGCTAGCGCGAAGTTGTTTGAGTCTAATACACTATCTTTCAGTTGTTTGCGATGTAATTTTTCATAAGTAACATAATCCAGTGCAGTTCTATTTGCTAGCTTTTCATGCAAGTGGAAACCTGCTACCACTTCCTTCCAATTAGGCTGTACAGTGGCTTCAAATACTTTTGACTTGGAGCCACTACCGTAGCTAAAAAAACCAATTTTTTGTGCTTCCAATTGCGTATTTTCCTGAAAATCAGCCTCTAAAGTTCCCATTAGTGCCAAAAATATAGACCCAGTGTACATGTTACCAACTTCTCCTGAAACACGCTGTGCTTTTTCCATCTTAGTTTTGACCAAAGCGCGATACTCCGCTGACTGGGAAACTGCTTTTAGAAATTGGTTATACACCTTTTCAAATGCTGCTTCGCTACCGAAATCCGAACGGTTTGGAGCTTTTACTTCTAGTTGTTCGTTTAACGTCTCCCAAGTGCCTGCCAATTTTTTCTCTTGCACAAATAGCTCTGTGAAAATACGTTTGCCATGAAAAGCGTAAGGCAAATGGAAAATAAAGCGCGACCAACGTTCTAAAATCGTTTCTTGCGCATCCAAAATTTCTTTTGTCATTCCCTGCGCTCTGAAATGCTGCAACGCCTCCCTAATGCGATGTTGATAAGTAGTATTTGAAAAAGGTCCATCAAAAATGGGCGTTTCCTTATGCAAGTACAATACCTCATCTGTTTGTTGCAAAATACTATTAGTGGCAGTGTAACCGTTTTTATTACTCAACACTTGCGCGCTATCTAAATGATCCAAACCTGCTAAATGTAGGGCTTCTTCCACTAATTGCTGTTTACTGAAAGCTCGGATAGGCTTATAAAAATCGTGTTCGCTTTGAGTAGCAACACCAACTGGCGCGTCAAGCACTAAAAGTCGAGGTTCAGCCTTCACCAGCATGGCAATTGCCCTGCGCCTTGCGTATATTCCCCTGTCGAATCTAGTTCATATTTTGCAAAATCAGCGCAAACCACCACGCCAATTTCGGCCTTCTTCTCCCCGCACCCAATCCAAGGTATTGTGCAGTGCGTCCACCCCACCTACGCAAGCAAAAGTCATATCCACCACATCACAGTTCAAGAAACAATCATTACCATACACTGGTGCATACCGTTGTTGTAACATATTTAACGTGTAGGTGGCAGTAGGTTTTGAGCCATCCAAAGCGCTTTCCGTTCCCATATAAATCCTACCAACTTTGCGTGGGTCTAAATGATTTTTGTCTATCAATTCTGCCACTGCCTGAGCCGCCATGGTGGCTGTATCCTCGTGTGCGTCAGGAATAGACATTTTATATAAGCCTAAGCCTTGACTTAGTTTTTCGTATTCCAAGCCGCGAGCTATCGCAAGGTCTTGAATGGAAAAATATAATTGAGGCAAATAAATTGCCATGTCATCAATACCTACCTTCAACGTGTCGTGTTTTTTCATATTCAGTGTTTTTTGACTTTTGATAGCAATTATTTACCTCAAAAGCCGATTGATAATTCTTAATAGGGCTTTTAATTACTGATGTTACGCAGTTGAATGTTCGTATTTAGCTTTACTAGCAGAAATAATCTTCCAAATACTTACCACTCCCAGCAACGAAAGACTAACTACGTAATGTCAATTGGATA
>JAAUTG010000035.1 GCA_012031785.1 Saprospiraceae bacterium
CAACGAGCGGATATCCGAAGAGGTGGAAATTATACTCTATGAAGAGTTTAAGAAGTCTGGCGACATTAAGGCTAAAGCCGATGAAATGAAAATTGGTCGTCCTCACAGGCGTGAGGAAGATAATACTCCCAAAGAAGTTCAACCTCCTAACCCAACTTCCAATCGTCCAAATCTGGATAGTAATGACACTCCCACTCTTGAACAAGTAGTGGACGAAGAAGAAGTGATTACAGCAAAACAAAACACGCCTGTATTGCCTAAAATCAAGATACTTGATAAGATTGATATAAACAATAGAAAGAAAAAATCTTTCCCAAAAGAAGATGAAGCCAAACAGGAAAACGGGCAACATAGCGAAAATTCCACTACCAAAAATGGTAAAGTTCAGGATGCTGACGCATTGCCAGATCCAGTTGTGAGTGTATCTACGAATGAAACCACGTCACCTGATACATCCAAGAATGAGGCTTCCTCTTCTGAACCATCTACAATAGCAGTAAGTAATGGTGGTCCAGAACTTATTAGAGCAGAGACTCCAGAATTGAGAGGGTTGAAAATAAGGGTAAGATTGATATAGATAAATTCAATAAAAAACCTAAACCAAGAGAGCAAGAATCCCAAGACGATAATCGAAACCAGCGCAACAATCAAAATCAGCGTGGAGACCGAAACGATAACAGAAATCGTGGAGGTAATGAAAATCGTCCGAATCAGGATAGAGATAATCGCGACCGTCCAAACTTCAATAATCGAGACAACCGTGAGCAGCGACCTGGACAAGACAATCGCGACCGTCCGAATCGTGACCAACGCGATAATCGAGACAACCGTGATCGTCCACGAGATCACCGCGAACAGCGACCTGGACAAGATAATCGTGACCGTCCAAATCAGGAAAACCGCGAACAGCGACCTGGACAAGATAATCGCGACCGTCCAAATTCAAATAACAACCGCGAACAGCGCGACAATCGTGACCGCCCAAATTTCAACAATCGAGAGCAGCGTCCTGCACAAGACAATCGGGATCGTCCAAATTTCAACAGAGATAACAGAGATCGTCCAAATCAGGACAACCGAGATCGTCCAAATCCGAACAATAATAGGGATAACCGAGATCGTCCAAATCCGAATAACAATAGGGACAACCGCGACCGACCTGCTTCTGATGATAGAAGAGATCAGCGTCCGAGACCTCCTTTCGATCCAAATAGACCGCGACCACAACAAGAAAATAACCAAAACCGCGAGCAGCGCAATAATGGACCGATTGATGAATCTGGACTTAGCGAAGCTGAAAAGGCAAGACGCAAGCGCAAACGCATGGTAGTAAGTGGTTCGCCACAAGAAGGCGAGCAACAACGCTCGGATACAAACAGAGGAGAGAACAACAGAGGCAGAACAGGGGACAACAGAAGCAGAGATGGTAGGCCTGACAACCGACGACCTAACGAAGGCGGTACAGGAGAAGTTTCTAAAAAAGAAATTGACGATAAAATCAGAGCTACTATGGCTCGACTTTCTGGTGGAGGTAAGAAAAAACGCCAGAAGATTCGTAGAGAAAATCGAGAAGGAAAACGAGAGCGTCAAGAACAAATGGACGCAGAGAACACTAACGAGAAAATTCAGGTAACAGAGTTTATTTCTGTTTCCGAATTAGCGAGTTTGATGAATGTTTCACCTTCTGAAGTTATTATGACATGTATGAACATGGGTGTTTTTGTGTCTATCAATCAACGATTAGACGCAGAAATCATTGAGTTAATCATAGAAGAATTTGGTCACGAAGTAGAATTTATTTCTGCCGAAGAACAAATCAATGAAGATGTAGAAATTGAAGATGATCCAGAAGACTTGCTGCCACGCTCGCCAATTGTAACTGTGATGGGACACGTTGACCACGGTAAAACTTCCTTGTTGGACTACATTAGAAGTGCCAAAGTCGTGGAAGGAGAAGCGGGAGGAATCACCCAACACATCGGTGCCTATGAGGTAATGGTGGGGGAACAAAAAAGTAGAATCACATTTTTGGACACGCCTGGTCACGAAGCCTTTACCGCCATGCGTGCCAGAGGTGCTAAAGTAACAGACGTTGCTATCATTATTATTGCAGCGGATGACAGCATTATGCCTCAAACCAAAGAAGCTATTAGCCACGCGCAGGCAGCAGGTGTACCGCTCATTTTGCCATCAACAAGGTGGATAAGCCTGATGCTAATCCAGAGCGTATCAAGCAAGAACTAGCAAGTCTGAACTTGTTAGTAGAAGAATGGGGCGGAAAATATCAGTCACAAGATATTTCTGCAAAAACAGGGCTTGGAATAGATGAACTGTTAGAAAAAGTATTATTGGAATCAGAAATACTTGAGTTAAAAGCCAACCCAAACAGAAGAGCCGTAGGTACAGTGCTCGAAGCGTCATTAGACAAGGGTAGAGGATACGTAACCAAAATTCTAATTCAAAAGGGTACTTTGTCTGTGGGTGCGCCTATCATTGCAGGGGAATACGCGGGCAAAGTAAAAGCCATGTTCGATGAACGAGGCAACAAGGTTAAAAAAGCTGGACCTTCCAAGCCAGTCTTGATTTTAGGTTTAAATGGCGCGCCACAAGCGGGTGAACGTTTCAAGGAAGCAGACAACGAAGCAGATGCTAAAGCGCTCGCTTCAAAAAGAGCGCAAATCAATAGAGAGCAGGTGAATCGTGCAACCAAACGCATCAGTTTGGATGAAATTGGTCGTCGTTTGGCATTGGGTAACTTTAAGGAGTTGAACTTGATTGTAAAAGGAGACTTTGATGGCTCGATTGAGGCTCTTTCAGATTCTTTACAGAAGCAGTCTATCGAATCCGTACAAGTAAATATCATTCACAAAGCAGTTGGTCAGATTATTGAATCTGACGTATTGCTTGCATCCGCGTCCGATGCCATTATCATAGGTTTCCAAGTTCGTCCTTCGGTAAATGCAAGGAAACTAGCAGAGCGAGAAGGGGTAGAAATTAAGACTTACTCCATCATCTACGAAGCCATCAACGAATTGCGAGCAGCTATTGAAGGTATGCTTGAACCGACCAAAGAAGAGAATATACTCGGTTTGGTTGAAATCAGAGAAGTATTCAAAATCAGTAAATTGGGTACGGTGGCAGGATGTTATGTGCAAGAAGGTAAAATCACAAGAAATGCCAACATCCGAGTCGTGCGCGAAGGTATCGTCGTATTCCCAGTAAAAGAAGGAGCAGTTGGTAAGATTGCATCTTTACGTCGCTTCAAAGAAGATATGAAAGAAGTAAAAGCTGGTTTTGAATGTGGTTTGAACGTGGAGAACTTCAACGATATTAAAGTAGGCGATATAATAGAAGCCTATGAAATTGTGGAAGTGAAGCAGAAGTTAGGATAAAAAAGCAAGCATATTTTCTGTTACTTCCAAAGGTAACAGAAAATATTTTGTCTCGAAATAATAGGTACAAGTTTGCTGTCTAACGAAGGAATTATGCTGAATAAACTGCAGTCTGAAGAACATGCTCGTAATACGCCTCGTAATGAGGTAGAATATGGTCGAGGCTAAAACGTTGAGCCTGAGCCAAGGCGTTTTTTCTGAACCTTGCCAATGTTTCATCGTTGGCTAATATTTGAATAGCATAGTCTGCCATCTCTTGAACATTATTAAAGTCGCTTAGATAGCCTGTTTCTCCATGAATGTTGACCTCGGGCAATCCGCCTACATTAGAAGAAATGACAGGTACTTCACAAGCCATAGCTTCCAAAGCAGCAAGTCCGAAACTTTCATTTTCGGAAGGCATCAAGAACAAATCAGATACTGCGAGGAGTTCTTCCACAGCTTCTTGCTTTCCTAAGAATCTTATTTCATTACAAAGTTCTAGCTGACGACAAAGTTGTTCTGTCTTGTCACGCTCTGGTCCATCACCAATGAGTAGCAACTTGCTGGGAATTATCTCATTGATTCGTTTGAACACCTTAACTACATTATCCACTCTTTTTACTTTTCTAAAATTGGAAACGTGAGTAACGATACGCTCTCCATCTGGTGCAATTGCCTTTTTGAAATGGTCTTTATTCGGGCGATGAAAGCGGTTTAAATCCACAAAATTGTGGATTACTTCTATGTCATGTTTAATGTTAAAAGTATGGTGCGTATGCTGTTTCAAGTTGTGAGACACCGCAGTTACGCCATCTGACTTGTTGATAGAAAATTCAACCACTGGTGCAAAAGTTGGATTTTTACCTACCAGCGTAATATCTGTTCCATGAAGTGTCGTGATGACAGGAACGTACCTGCCACCCTGTGAAAGTAAGATTTTTTTTGCCATGTATCCGACTGCTGCATGAGGAATAGCGTAATGCACATGCAACAGTTCTATCTTTTCATACGATACCACGTCCACTAGTTTACTCGTAAGTGCTGTGTCGTAAGGAGTATATTCAAAAAGTGGATAATCTGTATCTGCCACTTCGTGGAAGTAAATATTTTCGTGAAAATGAGAAAGGCGAACTGGGCGTTTGTAAGTGATAAAATGAACTTGATGTCCACGCTTGGCAAGTCCTAAACCCAACTCCGTAGCTAATACGCCGCTTCCTCCGTAGGTTGGATAACAAACAATTCCAATTTTCATCCTGCTAATTTATAATACCAAAAAATAGGTCAAAGTAATGTTAAGACATTGTTTGTTATACACCAAATAAACAAAATGGTTTAATTGGAGCAGAGAATTGTTGATGATTAGGGTTGGTTGTATTGATTTTCAGATATTTAATTACTCCTAACTTGATTAGTTCTCAAAATATCAATTTTAAAAAAATACTCTAGTATCACTAGCAAAGCCAAAGAAATATATTCTACACCTACCGCCCAAAGGTTTTCTGCGTAAGGCATGTAGCTGTAATTAATGTAAGTGAGAAAAAACTAAACCCGTCCAAATCACAGGAAAACGAAACCGCGTGAAAGCGCAAATAACAAGCGGCAGTAGCGTGTACCAAGGATGAATAGTAGTGGCACAGCATAGATAAAGTATAATGGCAAAAAGAAAGGCATAAGGGATATTTTTCCAAGTAGGTGATTTTCCAGACTTGTGTAAAGCATAATCCCTAGCAAAGTGATAAGTGCGAGGCGCGGACCAATCCAATGTATCAAGTTATAGCCTCGAAGTTCAAAGCCAATCGAACGAACTAAATAGTAAAGACTGGCATTGAACTCAAACTTTTTAAAATACAGGTTAAGACTACTTCCAAAATGGTCTAAAAAACTAGGATGCCATAAAGGGAAAAAGCATAAAATCAATATTGCCCCTAAAACTCCAAAAAAAAGACAAAACTCCAGCCACATAAACGTCGCAACAAGAAGGGAAGGAACATTAAAGGAAGCAGTTTGGAAGCAACAGAAAGAGCAAAAGCAGATGCAGACCAGGCTATTTTTTTGATGGACTAAATACCACCAACCCAAAATTAAGAAAAAAATCATAGCTCCTTCAAAATGTAAGTTGCTAACTACTTCCAAGATGGCAAGTGGATTTAAAGCGTAAACGAGTGTATGATGAGGTGAAAGTTCATATTTTTGCAGCAGTTTTGGAAGTAAATAATAGTACCACATTCAAAGGCAAATAAAAAACTTTTCATCACCAACATGCTTCCAAAAATGCTATTTGGAAAAATCCAGCAGGCAATAAAAAAAATGAACTGAGCGACGGGAGGATATATCGTGAAATATTCAGGCGAATTGAGTTGGTTATAAAGTGTAGTATCAATGCTAGGAATATTCAAGTCTTGTTGGATGTAATAGCTTGGCAACGCCTCGAAAGGATGGATTCCGTTAACCCACAAGCGCCCATCCCAAATAAAACGATAAATATCATCGGAGAGATTTGGAAAATGGAAAAGCAAACAAAAACGAGTAATCACACCTGTCCAAAGCCAAAATTTCCAATTGGTAGATGGCTGACGAATAGCATAAATATAGATAGAAAAGGAAAGTATGAACAAAGGAAAGTATTGCCAAAAATCAGTGCGTTTAAATCCATAAGCAACAGATGCTAAGGAGAATAAAAATAGGACAGGAAGAATCCATACCAAATGATCTGGCAATAATTTCCGCATTTACTCTCCTATTTAGTTATTTTAGACTTAAATGGCGTACTGTATAAATAAAATACTACCATAACCGATTGCCAATAACCCATGAAACAATAAAGAACGAACGATCCTCCCAATAAAATCCTGCCACTATTGCCACTAGAAAATAAATAGTCAGCACTCCTTCAAAAATAGTTGTCCAAGAAAGGCGATAATTACGGTATTTACGCTGTGAAAAACTATCTTGTAGCCCTTTGATATTGAATTTTGGAGTTCTCACAAAAGCAGTTTTTTTACCAATCCATCCCTGTACAATCGCCACAGAATTATGCAATGATAAGCCCATAGAAAGCGACAGAAAGACAGGAAATAAAATTAGAAACTTAAATAATCTTTGAAGATAAGGCTGTTTTTTGAGCGTAGCTTGAACGTTGCCAACATAGTAAACTGCAATAATGGAGAAAAGTCCAGCAAAAAAGTAGCCAAAAAAGTGAGTATCCATCTCAATACGGTTAAGGATAAACAAAGTGGGAACACTAAAAACGCCTGCTAAAAAGACAAATACAAAAATAGAACTTGCCAGCAAATGAGCAGTGGCGTGAATTTTTTTAGAAAATGAAAGTTGAGATTTCCAAACCGCAGGCAGCATTTTTTTTGCAGTTTCCGCACCACCTTTCATCCATCGAAACTGTTGAGATTTTAAGCCATTCATGTCAGCTGGTAGTTCGGCAGGCGAATCAAATTTTTCTAAATATACGATTTCCCAACCTTTCAATTGCGCACGGATGCTCAAGTCCAAGTCTTCTGTCAAAGTATCTGCTTCCCAGCCACCAGCATCTTCAATAGTTTTTTTCCTCCAAACCCCTGCCGTGCCATTGAATTGAAGAAAATAGTTAGCTGCACTTCGTCCAGTTTGTTCGACTGTAAAATGCACATTAAGTTGAAGGGCTTGAAGGCGTGTCAGTAGGGAATAATCTTCGTTCAAATGTTCCCATCGAGTTTGAACTACTCCAGTTTTAGGGTTTGAAAAATGAGGTATAGTTGCTTTCAAAAAGTCTGGTCGCGGTACAAAATCAGCATCAAAAATGGCAATAAACTCTCCCTTTGCGAATGCCATTCCATCGCGCAGCGCGCCCGCTTTATATCCAGTTCTCTTTTCTCTAGTGATTTGCATAATCTGAAACCCTTTTTTTGTGTATTCCTCCACCTTGCGTCGAGTAATATGTAAGGTTTCGTCAGTAGAGTCATCCAGTAAATGTATTTCAAACCGCTCTTTGGGATAGTCAAGTTGAACGATTTGATCAATCAGCCGCTCCACCACATACATTTCGTTATAAACTGGTAATTGTATCGTCACAAATGGAAAATTTTCATTCGTTAAAGCCGATACGGTATTGTTTGCAGGACGAGCAAGTTTATTTTGATAATGATACAATAAATGAAGTTGTAACAGGCAAAATAAAGTAATTTGAACTAAAACAAATATATAAATACAAATGACTATGTATGCAAAAAGCATCATAAAGTGTATAATTATAATTGAAAATTGAGATAAAAAAGTGAATGGATAGTTGAACACTAATTGGTATTTTACTATTGCTTCCTTTTTTATTTGAGCCGCAAAGTTATAAGTGTTTTGAAGTAATTGCTAAATATTTAGTGGGTTGCGTCGCGTATTTTATATTTTACCTTGTTCAACGCTGCTTTAGTTGCGAGTATTTAAGAAATAGCTTATGCACAAACCTTAAAACATTTAAGTTTCAAGGTCTGTGCATAAGCTATGTTAAATAGTTAAAGATTAAAGAGCCAACTCAATTTACTCCTTTACCATCACTTCATCTAAGTTGAGCAATATGTTAGCCACGACCACTAATGCTGCTTGAGCGGGAGCATCAGCGTCAATCGTCATTGCCATCTGGGCTGCTTCTTCCAAGTGGGTATTGTAATACTGAACATTTTGTAAATAATTGGCTTTACAATATATTAGAAGTTTTATTTGGTATGGGTTTAAAAAGAAACTTGGGTGTAACCTAATGCAATTTGCGCATCTAAGTTTTCTTGGGTGTTCATTCGCTGTGCAAGTGCGCGAGCAGCTTCCACAAATACAGTATCATTCATGGTGTTTAGGGCTTGCAAGGGTGTATTTGTCCTGATCCTGCGAGAAATACAGAACTCTCGACTCGGACTATCAAAACTGATTGCCATTGGGTAAGGACTTGATTTTCGCATAAACGTGTAAAGTCCTCTACGGTAACGGTCTTCTCCTTCACTTTCTTTCCACTCTAGTACATTTCGAATAACCTCCCAAATTCCATCAGGTTGAGGCGGCATCACACTTGGACCATACATTTTCCTGCTAAGTAATCCACTAACGGCTAAGGTTTGGTCACGAATCTGCTCTGCTGTCAGTCTAATTCTCGGAAATCTTGTTAGATAACGATTATTAGGGTCTTTGGAAATGTGTGCTTCACTAGCAGAAGAAGTTTGCTGATAGGTAGCGGAAAGTACGATTTGACGGTAGAATTTTTTTACACTCCAATCTTGTCTTGTTGAAATTGTAGTGCCAACCAGTCCAAAAGTTCGGGATGGGTAGGTTCAAAACCTTGTGTACCGAAGTCCTCCAAGGTTTCTACGATGCCTTTTCCAAATATTTCTGCCCAAAAACGGTTCACAATTACCCTAGCAGTTAATGGATTTTCGGAACTTACTAACCATTGTGCCAAATCCAGGCGATTATAGGCAGATTTTTGTGGAATACTCGGTAAACTAGCCGGCACATTAGGTAAAATAGTATCTGCTCTTACTAGCCAGTTGCCCTTGACAAAAAGTTGGGTTATTCTTGCAGTATCTTTAGGTAAATCTTGCATGATAGGGGTTTCTATCATTTGTAAATTTGCTAAAGTATCGTATTGCTCTTGCCATTTTCCTACTTCAACACCCTGAAATTTAATGTATTGTATTAAAAAATCTTTAGGGAAAGATGGGTTACTGAAAAAGATGAAGTACAAGTTTTTGGTCCCCACAGTAGGAGGAATGGAAAAATTGGTTTGATTGCCTTTCAGCAAGGCAGTCGCTATTACATTTTTTCCAAGCGAATCAAGTGAAATGAGTGCTTGAATTTTTCCTAAAACAGGAGAATGTTCCAATAAAATGCTAGTCACCTTGTCTAAGGGTACAGATTCAAACTTGAATCCAGCTTGCTTTCCTCGCAGCCTAGCTTGATTTTGAGCATTGAATTGAACGCCGATAGAACCATCACAAAGCCCTGGTTTCCAGTGTGGAAAAAGAATTGTTTTTTGAATTGCCTTCAACGACTTGCTATCCAATGCAGGACTGGCAGCTACACCCACACGTTTGGCATATTGTGCTAGTTTTGATTTTGCTGACTTGGGAAAAGAAAGTAAATTAGGGTATTCGTCTGTCCTATCCACATCAGCAGTCTGATTAAAGAAGGCGTAAGCACCATAAAAATCTTTATGTACGAAAGGATCATAAGGGTGACTATGACACTGCACACAAGCCATAGTTGTACCTTGCCATATTTCCCAAGTTGTATTCACGCGGTCAATCACAGCAGCCACTCGAAATTCCTCATCATCTGTTCCACCCTCATCATTGTTCATTGTATTGCGATGAAAAGCAGTGGCTAATCGCTGTTCTTCAGTAGAATTAGGCAATAAATCGCCTGCTAGTTGATGAATGGTGAATTGGTCAAAAGGCAGGTCTTGATTAAACGCATCAATCACCCAATCTCGATATTGCCATATACTGCGATAACGGTCTTTCTGATAGCCTTGCGAATCTCCATAACGCGCCAAATCCATCCACATCGCTGCCCAGCGTTCTCCAAAATGAGGGGAAGCCAATAACCGATCTACCACTTTTTCAAAGGCATTTTCGGAACTATCTGCTAAAAAATCTTCCACTTCGGCTAGTGTCGGGGGTAAGCCAATCAAATCCAAACTCACTCGACGTATCAAAGTTGTTTTTTCTGCTTTGGCAGATGGGGTAAGCCCTTGCGCTTGTATTTTGGCGAGTATAAACTGGTCTATTTCGTTTTGAATAGAGAATGGCGCAGTGGGTATGACTTTTGGCGGAGTTATTTTTTGCAGCGGAAGATACGCCCAGTGTGTCCCCCACTTCGCGCCTTGATTAATCCATTTTTTGAGTAAGCTTATTTCTTTTTCAGAAAGTGGTTCTCCCTTAGTAGGCATTCGCATTTCTGGGTCTTGATGTTCCACTCGCTTAATGATTTCGCTTTTAGCAGCATTGCCTCGAACGATAGCGGGTTTACCTGATTCAGTTGTTCCAAATGCTTCTTCTTCAAACAAAAAACTTAATCCACCTGCTTGTTTCACACCACCATGGCAACCCAAACAGCTACGATTAAGAATAGGACGAATTTCTTTATTAAAATCAACAGGAGTTTCAAAACTAGAGAATACTATCCATCCCACAAAGGCCATAACTGATATGCCGAACACCCAAATCCATTTGCTTTTCCAACTCATCGTTTGAATTACCGTCAACATAATGTGTGTGTGTTTATTAATGGTGATTCGTTTCTTATAGACAGATGCTACTATTGTCTCGAACAAATATAAAAACATTTTAGGGTTATCTTTACTAAATTAACAAATTTTACTCAATTTTTTAATTTCGCTAAGTGGTTTATTTGAAACCAAAACGAACCACCGTGTTGCTCTACGGTTTTCAAATTCGGATGTTCCCAAATAGGGGAGATAACGTTAGCCAGAGCAGTATCTTCACTGATAAAGTAATTCGGGAGTAGCACTTTGAATCTTTCGGGATTGGCAAGTAGAAAAGCAGCTAACAAATATTGCTCCGAATAAAAACGGTCACACATCGCTAATGGATAATCATAAGGTAAGAAAACATCGTGGATATGAACAATTACTCCCTCTCGGAGATAGGGCAACACTTCCAAGAAGAACACCATAGCATCAGAATTGGGTAACACTCGATGAGAGTTGTCTATAAACAAAATATCATTCGGCTCTAGCTTGGTTAGCCAAGTTGACTCGATGGTTTCAAAAGCCTGTTCAATCACTTGGTTAGCTAACTGCCTAATACTGGTGCGTGGTTGAGGATCAATACAAGTAATGGTGGTACTTAATCCTTGTTCTTGAATAGCTTTAAATGCTACTTTTGTGGAATTACCTGACCCAACTTCAATATATCGTTGAGGTTGGTATTTAGCTAACATACCGTAAATGCCGACTATATCAAGTCCAGGCAAGAAGCCATTGTTCCAATGAGGCTGTATAGTATTATTTTCTGCTTGAGGTTTTATTTGCCAAATTCGCTCTCGGTAATCTAAGAAACCCTGTAGTAACTTCTCGTAGTGGTTTCGTCCCTCATTGATGTGTTCGTATAACAAAGCATGTGGTGGTTTGCCGTATCCGTAGCGCGGTTCAAACTTGACGGGATATTCCAAAAAAAGGGTTTGGTGCTTGGAAGACAAAAAGCGATAAAGTGATTTAAAGCTAAACATAAGGTTATTTTTTGCCATTCTTGGACGCTTCAGGATTCAATAATGCGCCTTCTTTCACACTTCTTACTCGGTATGGACGTTTTTGTTGAGATTCAAAATAAGTGCGCATTTGAATTTCGACTACAATACCAATAGTGATGAATTGAATGCCACCAATAACTAACATAAACCCAAGTATCAATAGTGGTCTTCCCCAAATATCTTCGCCCAACAATTTCAAAACCCCGAAATATATATTGATTAGCATACCCACCCCAAGCAATAGCACGCCACCATTACCGAATAAGTGCATAGGTTTTTGCATGTACTTTTTGAAAAACAGCATCAGTAGGAGGTCGCTCATTACTTTAAAAGTTCTACCGAGACCATATTTTGATTTTCCAAATTTTCTAGCGTGGTGTTTTACATCTATTTGCGTCATATTTGCACCTTCCAAAAAAGCCAACACGGGAATAAATCGGTGTAATTCTCCATACAAGCCTAAATCTTTTGCTATTTCAGCTTTAAACACTTTTAAAGCACAGCCATAATCTTTCAACTGCACGCCAGAAGAGGAACGAATGATATAATTAGCAATAGCACTAGGTAGTTTTCTAAGCAGTTTCCCATCCTTCCGATTGGCGCGGTTGCCAAGCACTAAGTCCCAATTCCCTGTCTCCGCCAAATGGAGCATATTCGGAATATCAGTAGGATCGTTCTGCAAATCTCCGTCCATAGTGGCAATATATTCACCTTGAGCGAAGTCAATACCTGCCATCAACGCAAGACTTTGTCCATAGTTCTTTCTAAAATCAACGACGCGCAAGCGAGGATGGTTTAGCTGGTGAAGTTCCTTTAAAGTGCCATCTTTAGAGCCGTCATTGACGTAGATAATCTCATAATCAATCTCTTGCAAGGCTTCCGTGAGCCATGTTACCAAAGGGCGAATGTTCTCCTCCTCGTTATACACACTGACGACTACCGATAATTTTGGACGCATAGTTTGAATAATTCAGCTTATTTTGTGCGCAAAATTAGTCAGACTTTGGAGAAATGAAACCAAATAAATAGATTTGTTATGAGATGAAGTAAAGAAGTGAGGTAACTTGTTTTTAACCATTGGTCGTTAGCACTTAGTTGCATTAAGCGATGAGTCATCCATAAAACACCAATTCGCTTTTGCAATTCGTTCATTATCAGACAATAAACTCATAACCTAAATGCAATATCCTAATTTAGTGATAAAAACTTATTAAATTTTTGATTAACGCTTTTATGCACAGAACACTTGACTATGAAAATTATTTTTTTTGCTACAATTTTTGGTTTACTCTTTAGTTGTTGGGGGGAAAAGAAAACATTAGCATTACCCACAACTACTACACCTGTCGAAGTAAAAATCAATACTCCAAAACCTATTGAATACGAAATCACGCCCATCAAATCCATAGACTATGATACCACCCAATGGCTAGAGTTAATGGATTTAGATGGTAGTATTGTGCTGGACTTGAGATACGCCACCGAAGATAATTTTGTAAAAACAAAAATGTATGATTGTCCCCGTTGCTTCTTAAGACCAGTTGCTGCAAAAGCCTTAGTGAAAGCCCATCAATATTTACAAACTAAAGGCTACGGGTTAAAAATGTTTGACTGCTATCGTCCACGTCCCATTCAATGGAAACTTTGGGAAAAAGTACCTGATACAAGATATGTGGCTGATCCTAAGAAAGGTTCTATGCATAATCGAGGTGCAGCAGTGGATTTAACAATTATAGACGCTAATGGTAAGGAATTGGACATGGGAACAGGTTTCGATTTTTTTGGAAAAGAAGCCTATCACGAGTACACTAAACTACCCACGCAGGTACTTCAAAACCGAAAATTATTGAAAGAAACCATGGAAACGTTTGGATTTGGAGCTATTCGCACGGAGTGGTGGCACTATTCTTATCGCGCAAAAAGCTTCGAACTTTCTGATATGCTTTGGAAATGCCCAACAGAATAGAATAAGTGAGGAGTGGGATGTTCAAAAGCAAAGTGTAATTTTGATTATTTTAGTGCCTATTTTATTTAACTTTTTTCTAAAAAATCGTTACTTAGCTTTATGAAAAAATCGCTTTGCGCTTAAATATTGAAATTTAATTTAAGCAACCAATTTTACTCACCCATCAAATCAAAGAGAGTACGTAGCAGTTACTAGCATCTCAAAACAGCCTAAATTATAGTATTAGATGAATACACTTGTGCAAGATACGCATAGACAGACTACTAGTAAGGAATACAAATTTCGAGAATTACGTGTATATGCTTCCACAGAATGGTTGGCGGATAATAAAAAAAAGTATCGCCAAGTGTTCGACCGTCACGATACCACCTATATTTACACAGAACTTTCTTTCTACAATAAGCGATTCGATGACATAGACTGGGACGTAAATGTAGAGTTAAAGTGTTTTTCTCTGAAAAAAGGTAAAAAGGAACTTTGTGCCCTCAGCTTTGAACGCAAAGTCAGTAAATACGATAATATTGTTTATATCAGAGAAGGTTGGGGCAATAAAACATTAGGAGCATTTTGGAAGAAAGGAACTTATTATTGGGAGGCTTGGATAGAAGGAGAAAAAGTAGGCACAAAGTATTTTTACATAGAAGACGCCGGCAGAGAGATTACTGCTTACGAAAATCCTTACGTAGAAGTAACTTCTATCAAACTGTACGAAGGTCCTTACGACGATATTCCCCTGCCCGAGCGCATCTATTATAAAACATTCAGCTCAGAAGAATCGCGCTACATTTATGTAGAGTTGATGCTAGAAAATTTAAGTTTAGTTAAGCACTGGCAATGCGAATTATTTATCAAGTTTTACAATGACGCAAGAGAGCTAAAAGGGCAAATCATTAAATTGCAGAAAATCGAAAAAGAAACCATTTACATTCAATTTACCGCAGGTTGGGGGTCTAATGTCAGAGGTTCTTGGCGCAAAGACCGCTACACCGCAGAAGTTGTTTTTATGGATAGCTACTTGCAATAGTGCCTTTTGAGGTGGATGAAGATTTTGAAGAAGGGACATCGCAGGTATATATCCCCAATCGGCAAATGCCTTTATTTATTATGCCAGATGAAGATCCTAGCATTACTTTTGAAGACGTAGTACAGGATTTGGATGGTTTAATTGGATTGAAAGACATCAAGCGACAGGTAAGAGAACATGCCAAGTATATCCAGTTCTTACAGTTACGTAGAAAAAAAGGGTTTGAAGAAAAAGAAGGAGTTAATGTTCACTCCGTTTTTGTAGGAAATCCTGGTACAGGAAAAACAACGGTAGCAAAGATGATGGGAAAGCTCTATAAAAAGATGGGCTTACTCTCTAAAGGGCATGTCTTTGAAGTAGATCGTGTGGATTTAGTAGGCGAGTACATTGGACAAACTGCGCCAAAAGTAAAAGACGCTATTGAAAAAGCCAGAGGTGGGGTACTATTTATTGATGAAGCATATTCTTTGGCGCGAACTTCAGAGGACAGCAAAGATTTTGGTCGAGAGGTATTGGAAGTACTGGTAAAAGAAATGTCAAATGGCGCTGGCGATTTGGCAGTCATTGTAGCAGGCTATCCAAAAGAAATGAAAAATTTTCTCGACGCTAATCCAGGTCTTAAATCAAGATTTAAGCTCCACTTTGAGTTTGCAGACTATTTACCACAAGAACTTATCCAAATTGCAGAATACGCCTGCAAAGAAAAAGGAGTTAGTTTGACTGAAGAAGCCAAACTAAGAATAGGCGAAATGATTACAGAAGCCTATCGAACACGCGACCGAACTTTTGGAAATGCTCGATTTGTTTATGATGTAATTGAAAAATCTAAAATTCAATTAGGTCTTCGCATCATGTCCTTGCCAGAACCTAGTTCAGTAGATCGTGCAGAACTAGCCAGCATTGAGTGGAATGATGTAGCCAATTTGGGTATCAAACCATCCCCAGAACTTCCTTTTATACCTATTGATGAAATACAATTACAAAAAGCGTTGAGTGAACTCAATCAATTAGTTGGTGTAACGAGTGTTAAAAAACAAATTCTAGAACTCGTTGAATTGGTGCGTTACTACCGCTTTATAAACAAAAATGTATTACACAATTTCTTTTTGCATACTCTTTTTGTTGGTAATCCTGGAACAGGCAAAACAACAGTAGCTCGTATTTTAACGCAAATTTATAAAGCTTTAGGGGTATTGGAGCGTGGTCAGATGGTGGAAACAGACCGTCAAGGCCTAGTAGCAGGCTATGTAGGGCAAACCGCCATTAAAACCTCAGAAAAAATTGATGAGGCGATTGGCGGGGTATTGTTTATTGACGAAGCCTATTCTTTAACCATGCGCGGCTCAGCTACACACGGCGACTTCGGTGACGAAGTGATTCAAACTTTGCTCAAGCGCATGGAAGACCAACGCGGACGTTTTTTTGTTTTTGCTGCTGGTTATCCAGACAATATGGATAGTTTCCTGAAAGCCAATCCAGGCTTAACTTCGAGGTTCGATAAGATTCTAAAATTTGAGGATTACACGGCAGAGGAATTGTATCAAATTGCGCTCGCCATTCTTCAAGAACAAAAAATATACCCCACACCAGAGGCAGATGAACACTTGAAGAAATATTTTTATTACTTGCATAACTTCCGCGACAAGTATTTTGGGAATGCTAGAGCAGTGCGTCAAATTATTACGGACGCTATTAAACATCAACACCTTCGATTGGCTGCACTTTCTGAAGATGACCGTCTCCACACTTCTATTCATGTGTTAACTTTAGAAGACGTTGAACCATGCACGACGGATAAAAATGGATTCACGATTGATAAAAAGTCAATTGGATTTAAAAAATAAAACTTTATTGGATGTTGCTGCTTAACTGGATAATTGGATTTTGTTTCTTATCGCTTGAACTGAACAAGGTTGATGATGAGCCAGCGTATCATCAAGTAGTAGCAGAACAGGGAGATGGTATTCTCGCTATGCTTCGAAGATATAAGTTGGAAGGATATGACTGCAACATCAGTCAATTTTGCACGCTCAATCAGGTTAAGCTCAACCAAAGTCTGATAAAAGGGAAAAAATACTACATTCCAATTTTAATCTACCGTTACGACGGGAAATCCATACGCTCCACGCTAAACATCAACGAATGGAACAAAGCGGTACGGATTCGAGATTATAATGATGAATTGACAAAACAAAAACTCCGCCAAAGCAATTACATAGATAGTAAAATTCTTTGGGTACCCTACCATGAGCTACACTGTGAAGATGACTCAAAGATAGTTAATAGTGCTACCATTGGTGGCACTAACGGCAGCACTATTAAATTAGATTCTATTGCTGTTAAACCCGAGCCATCCATAAAAACTGATGAAGTTGCAAACACTGGTACTTCTGAAATGCGAAACTTCCCTATTTTTGGAAAGGCATACGCCAGTACTCCGCTTTTGAGTAATAAATTAAAAGGTAAAGTGTTCTACATCGTAAGTGGTCATGGTGGACCAGACCCTGGAGCAATAGGAACACGCGGCAACAGACGACTTTGCGAGGATGAATACGCCTATGATGTATCGCTGCGTTTATGTCGCAATTTACTATCGCATGGTGCTACTGCCTATATGATTACGCAAGACCCCAATGATGGTATTCGGGCGGGGGATTTCTTGGATTGTGACAACGACGAATTGAACTACGATGGTAGTAAAATGGTGCTCAACCAAAAAGCGCGACTTACTCAGCGCGTAGAAATTATTAATGCGCTATTTGAGGAAAATAAGAAAAAAGGTGTGACTGAACAACTATTTTTGGAAATCCATGTAGATTCACGCAGCAAAAGCCAACAAATTGATTTGTTTTTCTATCATCATTCTTCCAGTAAAGTTGGCAAGCAAGTAGCTAATCAATTACAAAACGTAATTAAAAGCAAATATGCCAAGCATAGGCAATCTGGAGAATACCATGGCACTGTAAGTGCGCGCGACTTGTTTATGATTCGAGAGTGTAAACCACCCACTGTCTATATTGAACTTGGAAATATTCTGCATTATCAAGATCAACAGCGTATTATTTTGGAAAACAACCGTCAAGCACTTGCCAACTGGCTTTTAGAAGGATTGATGCAGTAAGATAAATTGTAATTATCTGATAGTGAATAAGTTATGAAAGTGAATTGATATTTTATTTTGTTGCCCTCTCAGAAAGCAATTCTTGAATACTCGTCATTGCTTTTTTGCTAGCTCCCTGATTGTTGGCGAGATAACCTGTAATGGCTTGATTTGCCTTGTAATAAATATCTTCTTGCGCTAAAGCTGTAAAAATTTCATTAAATTGTACTTGATTGTTAATCGAAAAGCATCCTTTTTGGTCAACCAACTGATTCGCTTCTTCAAATTTTTTATAATTCGGTCCTATGATTACAGGTAAACCAAAAGCAGCAGGTTCTAAAATATTATGAATACCTCGACCAAAACCACCTCCAATATAAGCTAATTTACCATATTGATAAACCTGCGAGAGCATTCCTATGGTATCTAAAATCAGTACATCTACATGCTCCCAATCTGCGAATGAGCTTTGTTCCGCTTGTGTGTATCTCAATGAACGTACTTTGAGTTTTTGTTGAAGCTGATAAATGTGGCTATGCGAAATATCATGTGGTGCGATTAGGTATTTCCATTTTTTGTTTTGATTTTGTTGTATAAAAGTTGCTAGTATAGCTTCGTCAGGTTGCCAAGTGCTACCAGCGACTAGCAGAAATGCTTCTCCTCGAAAATCCTCAATAATAGGGAATTGTTTTGCAGTGAGCGGAATATCGAGTACGCGGTCAATGCGAGTGTCGCCTGTCACTTTGAACTGGCTGAACCCTATGCTTTGTAATAGCTGAGCTGAGGTAGTATTCTGGACATGAATAGTGCTAAAACAAAATAATATCCTTTGAAAAAACTTTCCAAACAACACCTGAAAAAAGGGTTGCTTGGGATGAAAAATAGCGGAAATGAGTAAAGTTGGGGTTCTTGTATTTTTTAGTTCCTGTAAATAATGATACCAAAACTCATATTTTACAAATACAACTAACGATGGACGTACAATCGCTAAAAAACGTTTAGCGTTTGCAGCCGTATCAAGCGGAAGGTAGCATACGTAATCTGCAAATTCATAGTTTTTGCGTATTTCATAACCAGAAGGAGAAAAAAAGTGAGCAGTATCCCCTGTTGAGAATACTGCTGTTTGAGTTGTTCTATAATGGGTCTTCCTTGTTCAAATTCTCCCAAAGAGGCACAATGCACCCAAATCCATGACGTTTTGGTACTAATTTGATGTGGCAGATTATCAAAAAGGTATCTTCTACCCACTTTCCACTGCTTCGCTTTGCTGTTAAAAAGGGAGGCTAGATGTATTAATCCAGCATAAATCTGCAATCCTATGTTGTAAAGCAATACCATGAAGCCCATTTCTGCTCAAATTAGTTGTGTCAAGGCTACCCAAACTTTTAGTTATTCAAAATGAGAGGAAGTCCATCTCCTTTTCCACCTACAATAACAATTTTGGTATTTGGTGATTTTGCTAATTCTAACGTAGCTTCAATACCTTTGTCTTGCAAAATTTTATCACTTAAACTTGCGTTTAAAATTTGATTTGATTTTGCTTTAGCCTCTGCTTCTATAATTTTACGTTCTGATTCTTGGCGCTCTTGCAATAAAATAAATTCATATTTTTTAGCAGATTGCTCCGCCTCCAACTTATCCTCAATGGCAGTCTTTACGCGATCCGGAAGGGTGATGTCCCGAATGAGTACCGCCGTTAAAACAAGATAATTATCGTTTAACGTTTTTTCTAAGTCAGATTGAATAATAGCCTGTACTTCGTTTCTGCGAGTAGAATAAAGTTCTTCAGGTGTAAAACGTCCAATCGCTTCGCGTACAGAAGAGCGCACCTCTGGGCGAACAAGCGATTCTTTGTAGCCTATCCCAAATTTTTCGTGCAGATTACCTATTTTATCATACATAGGATGAAAACGAAAAGAGACATCCACTTTAATTGTCAAACCGTTGCTAGAAAGCACTTCCATCTGTTCACCACTATCTCCTGTTACTTTTCCAGCTCCGTCTATACTTTCTAAAGTTTGCTCTCTCACGTCATAAACATACATCGTATTCCAAGGAGCGATAACATGGAATCCAGGTGTGTAGATATTATCTTTTTCCAAGCCACCACTAAAAGTTTTGAACAACACCCCTCGTTCACCAGCCCCAATAGTCAGGAATGTAGCATTAGAAAAAATAATAATTCCCACGATGATAAAAAAAACAATAATACCTGTTGTAAATAGTTTTCCCTGTTTCATAATTAAATTATTTGTACAAAATAATGGTCGCGTGTAGTTTAATTCATTCCAGTACAAATTCTTCATCGCACCACACGAGTCACTAACGAATACGCTTTTCGACAATTGATAGTTGATATTAGTATCAATTTTCTTCAAAATCAGAAATTTAGAACCTAAAATCCAACATCCTTTAGTGCCTAAACTCGAATTTTAGCCTTGAAATTCCCAAATAATAATACTTCTGTCGTCGCTGCAAGAAAGCAATTGATATTGATAAGAAGTCCACAGCAAACGATTTACCGAATTAACGTGACCATGATCTCGAAATGTTTCCAATACTTTAATAAGTTTATAATCCTCTGTCTGCCAAATTTTTACGGTTTTATCTCGACTGGCACTAGCTGCTAAATGACCTTGAGGGTGAAACTGAATATCATTGATGGTAAACCAATGCGCTGATTCGCTGAACAGTAATTTATCGGTATCTAAAGCCCAGACTTTTAAATGAGCGTCTCGACCACCACTCCAAAGCGTGGTCTGGTTGGGTGCATACTTGACCACGAATACTGAGCTGGTATGTGCATTTAGGATGGTTCGTTTTAATGCTAGAGTGGTGGCATCCAAAAAGTAGATATTTTTATCACTTGCTCCTACTACGATTTCGTTTCTGGCTGGCGAATAATCGAGACTTCGGATACTGGAGTAAGTCAGTTGGATACTTTCCAATGATTGCATGTTAGTAATAGACCATTTGGTAATGACCCCATCGCCACCAGCCGTAAAATAAATGAAGCAATATGCAATATAGCATAAACTCCTTTTTTATGATGCGCTATATTTTTAGTGTTTTCAGGTGCGTTTAAATCTATCCAGTGAATGCCACCTTCCATGTTGCCTGCTATCAATTGTTGCTGCTGATGCAGCAGCAGCAACGAAAAAATATTAGTTTCGACCTTTGCAACCAATTTTCCGTTCTCTGGTGCTTCTAAATCCCATCGAACCACCCAACCTTCTCCTGCACCAGAATAAAAATGGCGATTGTCTTCATCCATTACCAAAGTGTAAATACCAGCATTGTGACCAGTGAGTTGTGTTTTTTTTGCGATTTGAAGTGATTTCATCAATAATTGATGTTGAGCGTTGTTATTTGAAAATAAGTTTAAGAGGTTACGTAACTGGCAATTGTAAATATCCAGTTTAAATCAATCCAAAACTAATGGGATTTATCAATTCTTACAACCGCATTCGCGATTATTTTCCTATTATTCACTAATTTTTTTCAAGAATAAATAAACTACTGAAAATCCACTTGCCACTCTTTTTTCGTATTTATCCATAACTAAAAGTAGTTACTCACGCACATCATGTAATTTTTGCTATTCGCCTTCAGTCTGATGCAATTTTTGAGCATCCTTAATGGATGACGTAATGATATAAAAGCCTTCTTGAAAGCAAATAGCAAACTGCATAAAGTCAGTTACTCGTTAATGTTTCCTTAAATTAGAGGGTGGGATACCACTTTTTTTAAAAAAAATCATCTATAAAGTGGTTACGTTTTGAAAGGAAATGACACTACAGAATAGAAAAGGGTATAATGGATGAGAAAAGACTTAAAATTTCTTAAAAGTTGCTTTTCTTTTTAACAAATGTTTAAGCGAGTGCCACATAACAAAACCAAATAATATTAAGTTCTATTGTCAAACAAGATTAAACATCTATCACATGAACATACGACAAATCAAATTAGACCTGACTGTAAAAATGATGAATCTCGGAAATTCATCCAATGTCTTGCAAAGTATCACAGAAACAATGTCTAACTTTAAGGAAGAGGTGGGAAACTTTATTGACACGGTGCTTACGGGCGACATGGGCTTGGATCAGCATATCGTAAAACGCACTTACACGGTTCGCTTTGAACGCTGCACCTTGAACATAGATTTAGTAGAAAACCAAAAAACACAACTACAGTACGTGAATGGATTTTCACTAAATTAGTTCGAGCGAGTCGTAGCAACTCGCTCGAAGGTAAGATTTACTCAATCACAAGTTTAGTGGTTGCAATTGATGTACCTTTTTTGATGGTAATCACATAGTTCCCTTTTGGAAGGTAATAATTGCCATTATCCGCTTCTTTTAGTTCTACTTTCTCTTTTTCTGTTTCTTCCAAATATTTTTGGAAACCTTCCACGCTGCTATCTTGAAGATGGTAGTGGTAATTAGCATAGTTAATGCCTTTATTGGCTTCCTGCTTTAGACTGTAAAGCACCAAGTCGTCCTTTTTCTCTGGGGCAATCGTAATTTCTACGGCTGCTTTGCTGTTGGTGTAAAAAGGAAGAGCAACCGTTGGTTCTGAACTTTCGTACCACCAAGCCCAAGAAGCTCCCCAACGCGGATTGCTTTTTTTTCTTATCTAAAGGGAAAGCATAAATGGATGTAGCAATTACTTCTTTTGTCAGTTGTTGCAGTTCTTTCACGCTGGCTGTGTACATGGAACGTCCATGCGTACCGACCACCAATTCTTTTGCAGTAGTGTGAACGACCACATCGTGAACTGGTGTGTTTGGAAGTTGATGTTGCATTGCCATAAAATTTACACCTCCATCTAAAGATACCATTAAACTATGGTCAGTACCCACGTAAAGCAAATTAGGATTAGTAGGGTCTTCTTTTATCACATTGACAGGTTCAAGGGGTAAATTATTACCGAGCGCTTGCCAAGTTTTACCATAATTAGTAGATTTATAGATATATGGTTTGAAGTCATCCCAGCGATAACCGTTCAAGCAGACATATACCGTAGCTTCATCGTGTTGAGAGGCTTGAATACGAGCAACCCATCGGTTCTCAGGCAATCCGTTGGTAATATTTTCCCATGTACCACCGCCATTTGTAGTGACATGTATCAAACCGTCATCAGACCCAACGTAAAGCAATCCAAATTTTAGTGGGGATTCGTGGATGGCACTCAAGGTGGAGAAAGCTACATCGCCAGTTCTACCACCAGTGGTTAAGTCTTCCGAAATAAGCTCAAATGTGTTGCCTTGATCCAAACTGCGATGTAGTTTATTTGAGCCCATGTATAAAATATCTTGATTGTGCTTGGAAAGATGGATGGGTGTTTGCCAGTTCCAGCGCAACGGACGTTCGCCCAAGTCATGCTTTGGGGTAATGGCTTTTTCTTTCGCCTGTGGCTGTGTTGATACGGAAATAGTTACCAAATTGAAAACCAGTGTAGGTGATATTATTATCACGAGT
>JAAUTG010000036.1 GCA_012031785.1 Saprospiraceae bacterium
CGTATCCCAATCATACATGTCTGACGTAACCTAAGTTGGATTTCCTCGCAACTTAACAAGGTGACCATCTTGCAATCCTTCCGGGAAGTAACTATATATGCTGTCCAGTCGAAACCCATTATTATTACGCGCTATCTTGGCTTCTTTCAACCAAGATAAAGGAAAGTCGAAATTATTTTCACTTCGCCATATCTCTTCTACGTACTCTGGAGAGGCACTTTGACCTGGCTGCGGAATAAGGTTTCTTTGAAGTAAACTATCGTAGTCAGATAAAGTCAATGGAATTTCGTACTCATAGTAGTTTTCTACAAAGTCCGTTCCCAAGCGAATGAAAACAGTCAATTCGCCATTTTCTAAACGCCCTTGCCCACAATTGATTTCGTTTTCGTCGTCTCTACATTCTTCGTAACCCACTCGTTCTGCATGGACTGCCATTTTTAAACGCTCGTAGTTACGCAAGTCTAAATTTAGGGTTTTATAAATTCCTCTTGCATCACCACCTACCAAGTTTTTGACTTGAATGGATAGGGCTTGCTCGTTTTGAAGCGCGGCAAAGCACCAATGCTCGGCTCGCGTGCAATACCTGGAGGTAGAATATAATTGAATGGACAGCGACTGCTATTTTCTTCTATGTTAACTGCATTAATATCAATAGTTGTATTTTGGTCGCTCACTACATCTTTGCTCAAATCTTGACGATAGACTCGCCATTGGTTGCGCACCAATTCAAACTGTCCAAAACGAAGTGTAACAGGTTCTTTAAAATCTTTTAAGAACATTCGGATAAAGCGCACCGAGCGCAGGTCTTGAATACCACCAACACTTGTTCTAATATTTGGATCATTCAGTGGAATACTGAAACGATACCAGATTCGCCCATTTTCTACACGGCGTTCGTCGGTTATAAACTGCTTGATATTAATATTGGAAGAATTAGTCACGTCCCTTTTCATACTTCCATCTGTTCCATCAGCTTGGATAGGAATAGTGTATCGGAAATAGGATTCTGTTTCGTTTAGCGTATAATCGTTATCAATGTCCTCTGCATCGGGAATGTTCGTAGAGGAATTGAGGAATTGTCCAGTGGAAGGTTGCGAGTTGCCCTGCGTGTTGTTGAAGTTTCGATAGCGCACTTGAAGGTTCTCATCTGCTTCAAAAGAAGGGTCTAAAAATCCTACAAAGTCGTCGTTAGCAGGGTCATTTTGTATTCGTGTCCTAATTTCGTCGTTAGTGATGCTTGCTTGAACATTATCTAACCAAGTTTTGAAATGTTCGCGTTCCCCCTCATTATCAAAACCATCCAAACCTACGTCCTGTTGCTCACGAGCCACAGGGTCAGCATCGAAAGCATTAATAACCTGCTGTGCTAACGGCACTTTTGCCCATATACTATTTTCTGTTCTGCGGTCTGGATTGTTAGGTCCGGGTAAGCCATTTTCAAAGAAACGCCTTGAGTCTCTAAGAATGTCCTCAGAAATATTTCCTAGGTCAATATATAAATTGCCTTGTCTATTTTCAATACTAGTTGGACCAGCTTCCAGAAACGGACTTAGCAACCAAAATTCGATAAATTCCACATTACTTTGCTCAAAATTATTAATGGTCAAACTGCGCATGATACCTCCCCAACGTGTTTCGGGCGCGTTTAGCTTGCCATTATTATCAAGACCTGCCGAAATACCAGGATAACCTTGTGGTTGGTCAAAATTGTACGGTCCGCGCTCATCAGGATAAAATACTAAGTCGAAAGGCAAAATATTATTAAACTGGTCAGGGGTTACTTGCCGATTTGGAAAAATCTCGGTTTGAGCAACCAGGCTAGTATAAGGGGATGTCTCATTTGTGAAATTAGGACTTTGGCGGCTTGTGAATTGTGGGTCAATACGAAACCAATTGAGCAGCGCACGATTAGCACCATACCGAATATCGTTAATCAAATCTGCTTCAGGGAATAGTGGATTCAGATTATTGGGGTCGTCCTGTGGAACACTTGCCAACACCCAAGCATTAGTAGGCTGTCGAAGGTCAATACTACTGGTGCTACCTTCAAAGTCATCCAAATAAACAACACCGCCTTGATCTTCTCCCATGTTTTCGTTGATGGCGCGAGAGTGACCAGGCTTTAACACTGCTGCTTCAGCAGCAAGCGTAACACTAGAAGGTGCTTTGGTATCAATAAAAGGAATTTTATCCACCATTCGAGTTAACCAAGGTGCGTCGCCACTATAATTAATATCGAAGCCGTAAATATTATTGTTGATGGGGTCATCGCCAATATTGACTTTTGGAGTAAATGGTCGCTCAAAAAGTTTCAGAAAAGTAGCCCCAATATTGAAGTTTTCACTGAATTTATAGTCTGCTCGAAGCCCTAACAGGGTTTTGGTTTGAAACCCAAAGAGCGTATTGTCTTCAAAGGAAACTGTAATCGGAATTCCTGAACTCAAATAAGCGTCATTTAGAATTTTTACTCGACCGATGTTGTAGTCAATCTGGTAGTCCACATTTTCTCTCAAAATAGTACCTCCTGCTTTTACGGTGACGGAACCAGGCGGAATGTTGAACGCGCCTAGAGAAATTTCGGACGAAATACTGGTTCTATATTCTCCACGAATCGAAAAACGGTTTTTTTCCGCAATTTCTCTCGCTTGAATCACTGTGGAGTCATAAAGCTGAGGATAGACGTAAATATCTTTTTCTGTTTGTTCCGTGATCTGTCGGGATAGATGCGAACCAAACGGCTCCAGTACAGGAAACATAATACGCCCAGTTCGAGGATAAATCGTCAATTCTGGTACGAAGTCAAACACTCCATCACGTCCAGGGTCCCCTTGCACGTTGAGTTCATCCAAATTAAATACGCGAATCAAAGGGACACCCTGTAGGTTGGAAGAAGGGAGGAATCGCTTGCGTCCGCGTCCTGGATCACTCGCAGTTTTAGTCGTATCAATACCTGGGTCTTCATAAAAAATATCTAGTTTGAAGTCTTTTTTTATCCACTTGATAAGCACCGATGTTGTAAAAGTTTTTCATCATCAAGTCCCAAGCTGGAAGCTTGACATTTGGAGTTGTTCCTTTCAACATTTTTACAAACAAAACGCTTTGTGAAGAATCAGAAGCAGTGCTAGGCTCATCGTTGAAAAGTTCACCTACTTTATAAGTTCTACCGTTGTAAGAATATTGATAAGCAACACCTAGCACTTGGTCAGGTTGCAAATTAACATTGACGGATATGAAGCCTAGCTGTTGGTTGATTGTATATTCCGAACCTTCGCGCAAGCGGCGAGCCGAAACCTTTTCAAAATCTCGACCTTGCTGTAGTCTCAAGTTATCTTTTAAATTTGCTATTGCGCGTTCGATTCTTCGGTTGCTTTTGTCGGCTATCAATCTAGTGTATAAATCATTGGCATCGTTGGCTGGCAAAATAATAGTTCTTGTAATATCTCTAGCAGCTGCAGGATTAGGTTCTACACGCTCGGGACTGGTTAATACAGCATTGTTGTTGATAGTAATATTACCTTCCCCCAAGTCTGCTAAAGCTACAATGTCTCTTGGACCTGGTTCTCCCTCTCTAGCAGTCACGTTGCGGTCGTTGGTAATCCAAACGTCAATTTGTTCGATGTTGAATAACCCCGTGATTTGAGGAAGATTATCTAAAGAGGCATCAAAATTAGCACGGTTGAAGTGGGAAAGCAAAAAGTGGCGATTTTCGTCGTATTCATCTGCAAATACTTCAAATTGAGAAAGTTGACTTCCGCCTTTAATTTGTATTTCCTCTCGCTCTGACTTTTGCTGTGAAGCAACCATCGTCAGGTACAAACGACCAAACTGCAATTGTGTTTTTAAACCAAATAAACTTTGTGCCCCTTGTATCAAAGTTCCTTTCAGTGGTAAACTTACATTACCTGCTTCGATGGTTTTGATAATGTCGTCTTCCGAAAAAGCATCGCTGGCATAGCCTAGTTTTAACTGATTGTCAAAGTCGAAAGAGGCTTGTGTGTTGTAGTTGGTATTCAAGTTCAACTTATCTCCAATCGTTCCTTCCACGTTCATTTGGATGTTCATATCAAAGTCAAAACCACCATTTCTGCGAGAGCGAACTGGAAGAATCGGATTTTCTAGGTACGAATAGTCCACACCAAAAGTTAAGTCAATATTTCCTTGAGGGCGAATATCAACTTCTGTGCCACCAAACAAACGATCCGCTAAAGATTCTTTAATATCCACATTTCCCAATGGATTGTTTGGGTCAATACCGATTACTTTTCCTAAGCGATCACGCAAACGTCCACCATTAGCGGAAGCTCTACTTTGGTCAGAGAGTTCTTTGAAAAAGCATTTTGCTGCTCTTCGTCGCGGTATTGTAAGTATTCTTCAAACGTCATGTAAGTTGGAGCGCGAAAATAGTCATCTCCAATGCGTTCGGTGATAATGTAGCGATTGGTCTCTGGGTCATATTCTACCTCTTTGGTAATGACAGCAGGGTCTTTCAAATCAAAAGGATTTGTGCCATTGCCATTAATAAAATCGTCTTTCCTGTCTTTCAAAGGAATGGTGTCGTTTCCTAATTGCGTCTGAGCATCCTGATAGGGGCTTGGCGGATTGCTCCTTCCTGCAAACGCCGAGATAGCAAAGATTACTGCTAAAGCACCTAATAGTAAGTTTCCAATTTTCATAACTTAGACCATAAGTTTAACGGTTGGCACAAAACACCAACCATTCTTTTTATTTACTTTAAACTGTTTTGGGAATTTGGTATTTACAAAATCTACAAAAAAATAAGGGACGAAAAATTATTTTCACAGTAGGTAATTAGCATCAACAACAACCGAATATATTGTAAAAATAATTTCATGTTTCCCCTTGTAAAAAATACTTGATTGTCAACCTGCTAAGCACTATTTCTATTTGTTGCTACTTTACTGGCAAGCAATAAATAGTGACTTGCTCATACTATACTATATTTTTTTAGATATTCTTTTTGCTCAACAAAACGCAAAATTGCTACAATTGTGATACAATAAAAATAATTTTTGCTAACGGTAATCCATTAGTAGTCTTTGCTACGGACTATTAATTTTACCATCTAGCTATCTATTTTAAGAGTTTGCGCTAGTTGAAAAGTTTACTTAATCGGAAAGAGGAGTGATTTTTTGTTTCTTCAAAACGGTAAAAACATAAGCAAAGTGCGTGTCGTGTGTTAATTAACATTAAAGAGTTACATTCAGCGTCGTATTCTTTTTATTCTAACTCAATTCCTTCAAAGCTGCTTTGATAAGTGCTTCTACCGTTTTCAGATCAGTGCGCTCTTTGAGTAGCTTATTTAGTGCTTTTTGAGCAAGAATTTTTTGGAATCCTAACGCTAACAATGCAGATAACGCTTCTTCTCGCATTGTATTGTTCGATGGTGATAAGGCAAGTATTTCTTCACCGCTATCTTTTACAAGTTTGTCTTTCAAATCCAAAATGATACGCTTGGCAGTTTTCGGTCCAATACCTTTTACTTTACTGAAAGCCAAATCGTTATCACCAATAATGGCAGCGCGTACTTCATCGGGTTGCATACCCGAAAGCACCAATTGCGCTATACTTGGACCCACACCCGATACAGAAATTAGATGTTTAAATAGATTTCTTTCCACTTCTTCTGCAAACCCATAGAGGGTATGCGCATCTTCTTTAATTTGAAGAAGAGTTAAGATTTTTACTGTTTCTAGTTTTTCAATTTGTGTGTACGTGTTCAAACTGATGTTGATGTGATACCCTACACCATTCGTTTCCACAACAATAAAAGTAGGGCTTTTATAGGTAATATTTCCCTTGATATGGTTTATCATAATTTTATTTAGAAAATGATTTCAATTTAGGATTTGTTAGTTGGGGCAATAAAATTAATCATTAGCTATCGGTTTTTAGGCACTTAACATGAAGAATCAGAAGTCAATCTTTCCATAAAAAAGGAAAAAGCACCAAAGCAAAAGCCAATAATACCAAGTCTATTCCGACCAAAATGGCAATACTTCCTTTGGAAGATAGCATGGACACTTCTTGAAACGCTTGACCAGCTAATTGTATGACAGTCAATAGAATCGGAATAATCACAGGAAAAGCAAGAATTGCTAATAGCATAGCACTATTTGTCGCCTTAGATGCAATAGCAGCAATAAAAGTCAGGCATATAGAAAATCCTGTACCACCTAAAAATAAAGCAAATAAAAATTTTCCTCCTTGCACCACAGGATTAGAAATAAATAGTACGAACGCACCAAAAGCAAGCAAACTTAAAACCAATAGAAGCAAAGTATTGTAAAGTATTTTTGCTACCAATACTGTGATTGGATTCATCAATTGATAGTAATAAAGGGCGCGCTGGCTATTTTCTTGTGTAAAACTTTTCATCACTGCGTTGACGGATGCAACAGCACCACTAGCCAAAATAAACTGTTCCAAACCTCTTTCTGTACCTCTCCATTTGCTATATACACCACAAAAACAGTCGAACAAACATAAAGCAAAATACCACCCAGCGCGTATTTCTGCCGCCACTCCAAGAGAAATTCTTTTTGCAAAAGAAAAAAAAACTGATTTTGAGAATTGAAGCATTTGATAAATAGTACAAATTATAAATTGAGAAATGAGAATCAACTGATTAATAGTAGCCGATGTTAGGCAATTATAGCTTAGTTTTTGCTTTTCAGCTATCTACCAATAAGTTTACAGAATTTCTTAGCACTTCCACCTTTAAGCTCAAAAAAGCTGTAAACCTAATACACTAAACCTAAAAACTAATTATACAACATAAAGTAATGACGTTAAACACTGACCTAATATCGTTCGTTTTCAAGCGGTAAATATTTCCTAAATAAGCATTTCATTTTGCGGCTCGTCACTTGCATCTCATCACTAATTCAATTCGCTAGTGAAAAAAAACTTTACTTTAGGATGATTTTCTTGTGCCATTTGCAATGCCCAACTGCTTTGTGCCAGAAACACCCAATTACCGTGCTTGTCTTTTGCCATATCCTGACTGCGGCGCAGCAAGAAATCTTTAAAGGCTTGCTGATCGTCGCAAGTGATCCAACAAGCTTTGTGAAGTGGCATAGGCTCATAATCCACAGAAGCTCCATATTCGTGAAGTAAGCGATATTGAATGACTTCAAATTGAAGCGCACCCACCGTTCCAATAATTTTTCGTTGATTGGTTTCTTTGATGAATAACTGCGCTACACCTTCATCCATCAACTCTAATAAGCCTTTATTCATCTGCTTTGTTTCATGGGGTCAGCGTTGTTAACGTAGCGGAATTGCTCGGGAGAGAAACTCGGGATACCCTTAAAATGCAGCACTTCCCCAGCCGTTAAGGTGTCTCCAATTTTAAAATTACCACTATCGTACAACCCTACTACATCGCCTGGATAGGCATCGTCAATCACTTCTTTCTTAGAAGCCATAAAGGTTGTAGGGTTAGCAAATTTCATTTTTCTATTCTGGCGAACGTGTAAATAGTTGGTGTTACGCTCGAATTTACCAGAGCATATACGCAAAAAAGCAATACGGTCGCGGTGCTTTGGATCCATATTGGCGTGAATTTTAAACACAAAGCCAGAAAATTGTTCTTCATAAGGATTAATCTCGCGTTCTTCTGTGACGCGAGACATGGGAGAAGGCGCAATCTCAACAAAACAATCCAACAACTCACGAACACCAAAATTATTGATGGCACTACCAAAAAATACGGGAGAAATGGCACTATTGAGATAATCTTCGCGCTCAAAGGTTGGATAAACTTCTTCCACCACGTTTACTTCTTCCCGAAGTTCACGAGCAGCAGCTTCACCAATGTATTTTTCCAATCTCGCATCATTCAAATCAGAGAATTTTACTACATCCTCTTCTGCCTGCTTGCCATGCGGTCGGAACAACACTAAATTTTTTTTCATAAATGTTATACACTCCCTGAAAACGATAGCCCATACCGATAGGCCAACTCAATGGGCGTACTTTAAGATGCAGTTTAGCCTCCACTTCGTCCAACAAATCGAAAGCGTCTTTTCCTTCGCGATCCAGTTTATTGATGAAAACAATAATAGGTGTTTTACGCATACGACATACTTGCACCAACTTTTCGGTTTGTTCTTCCACCCCTTTTGCCACGTCAATCACTACAATTACGCTATCCACCGCAGTCAGTGTCCGATAGGTATCTTCCGCAAAATCCTTGTGACCAGGCGTATCAAGGATGTTTACCTTTAGGTCGCGGTACTCAAACCCCATTACAGAGGTTGCCACAGAAATACCACGCTGTTTTTCTATTTCCATGAAGTCCGAAGTGGCTGTTTTGTTGATTTTATTGGACTTTACCGCACCTGCCACCTGTATTGCTCCTCCAAATAGAAGTAATTTTTCGGTCAATGTAGTTTTCCCAGCATCTGGGTGGCTGACAATACCGAATGTTTTGCGTTTATTGATTTCTTCTGTAAAATTCATAAGACGATCTCCAATTAAGTCACAAACTTGTGTAGCCACGAATGGTATCAACTAGGATGCCCATTCGTAGCGACGCTAAATTACAAAAACAAATAGACCTGATGTTACACTTCTTCTAGCATTTGCACAGGAACCACCCAGCCAAATTTATCTTCGATTGTTCCTTTTCGGATGCCTTCAATAATAGATTTTGCCAACGGAGCTACTACGCTTCTTTCTAAAGCAGGCAACTTCAACGTTTCTCCTTGGTAGGAAATTTCTACAATTTGTGAAACTACTGCGGCTGTTCCTGAACCAAAAGCCTCTTGCAAAGTACCTGCATCATGCGCAGCTACTAGCTCATCTATACTAATTGGTCGTTCTTCTACTTCATAACCTCTATCTTGTAGAATAGTAATAATACAATCCCGAGTGATACCCTTCAATATCGCGCCGTCCGTGGAAGGCGTGATTACTTTTCCATCAATCACGAAAAAGATATTCATTGTTCCACTTTCCTGAACGTACTTAAATTCAGGAGCTTCCATCCACATCACTTGATCGTAGCCGTTTTCCTGTGCCAACTTTGCAGGTAAAAGTGAAGCTGCGTAGTTCCCTGCTGCTTTAGCTTCCCCTATACCTCCATTTATTGCCCTGACATACTGTTGCTCCACATGTAATTTTACTGGTTTAGCATAGTAAGGACCTACTGGACCAACAATGATGATAAATTGGTAGGTTTGAGAAGGCCGCACGCCGATAAATCCATCCGTAGCAATCATAAATGGACGGATATATAACGAACTATCCTCCAAAGTAGGTATCCAATCTTGTTCTAGTAGTACCAACTGCTGCAAAGCTTCTAAAAACAGCTCTTGTGGCAAAGTGGGCATACAGAGTCTTTCTGCTGAAGCATTTAACCGCTTAGAGTGCATCTCTGGACGAAAGAAGATAACCTCGCCGTGTTGATTTTTAAAGGCTTTCATCCCCTCAAAAATAGCTTGCCCGTAATGGAGTACCATAGATGCAGGGTGCATTTCAAGGTTAGAGAAAGGAATAATGCGTGCATCATGCCAAACACCATCTGAATAATCAGCGATAAACATGTGGTCAGTAAAAAACCTGCCAAAAGGTAAGTGATTAAAATCAATCTCTGATAAGCGAGAGTGATTACTTTTCGTAATTGATATTGTATAACTCATGCGGTATTTAATTTGAATCCCAAAACGATATATCAAATAAGTCTTGCTTATCAATATAAAAAAATGAAATAAAAATAATGGAATCAAACATACAGTTTTTTGTATTAAAATACTAGTTTTAGCACAAAATATTACAACAATTTAGTGTTTCCTTTTTTTTAAGTTTTGCTTGACATGAATATACCTGTACTTTCTAATTTGTTTATTGACTTTCCGCTCTATAAGATTCCAGAGGCAGCCAACAAGTCAGTTCAGACTAAGCCCTTGCTGGTAGCCGTAGCAGCTAACGACTGGAATGAAACCAATGCGGAGTTGCTTCAAAAAATTGTAACTGCTGTGAAATTTGAGTATGCTTCACAGGTACAAGTAATTCCTGTGGAGGCGGGTCAAGTCTATAGTTTTCAGATGTTTCGCCAACAGTTTGAAACCAAAATATTAGTTAGCTTCAATGTGCCAATAGCAACATTTGGAATTTATTTTGACCTCCCTAAGTATGTACCTTTGTATCATGCTTCCATACATATATTAATAGCAGATACGCTTTCTAATGTAGCAACCCAAAAAGATTTAAAAGGGGTACTTTGGAATGCTTTGAAAACCTTAGTAAACGAGGAGCTGTAAAATAAAATGAGTTCTTCCGCTTTTGTGGCGCAAACTTTAGGAATAAGTCAAAAAAATGTAAATTAATTAAATTCAACTATTTGACAATGAGTATTTTAAAAACAAAGTCAAATTTGTAAAAGATTACTCATGCCAAAATTACCGACAAACCACAAAGTTTTCAATTAACTTTTATGCCCCATCACTCATCTCTAAAAAAGGTTAATGCTAAATTATTTTTAATTTTCTATTATTGCCATCTTTTATTATTTTTGTAGGTGCTAAGCAGGTTAGTGCAAATGTATATTTGCGTAATAACAAAATAAACTTCAGCAAGCGATTACTTACCATCTGATTTTAAAGTATTCAAAATGCAAAAAATATGAATCGAAGAGAAGTGCTACAACTTTTAACCATAGCTACTGGTGGCAGTGTAATTGTTCCGACTGCTTTTTTATCCAGTTGCCAATCAGAAACTTATGAAGGTATTTTTTTCTCCTCCCAAGATATTGCACTCTTTCACGAGATAGGTGAGACCATATTACCCAAAACTGACAGTTCTCCAGGTGCTAAGGACATAAAGTAGGACACTTTATGGATACTTACGTAGCTGAATGCTACACTACTGAATATCAAACTATACTACAAGAAGGGTTAGTCGCGTTCCAAGCACAGTGCAAAAGCGACTTTGGAAAATCTTTTACTCAACTCGCGCCTCTGCAACGCCATAATTTTTTGGTACAACTTGACCAAACTGCAAAAGCAGCCACCACGACTCATTATTTTTCTTTGCTAAAAAGTTTAGTCTTATTTTCTTATTTCAGTGCTGAATCAACTATGACGCAACTCCTTCGTTATGAACCAATTCCAGGCAAATATATTGGAAATTACCCTTTAAAACCGAACGAAAAAGCATGGGCTTTGTAAGAAAAATAATTGCTTCATAAACACCATCCCAAATTAATCCATCATTTTAACACCACTACAATAACTACATTATCAACAAAAATATGCAACAAAACGATCAAAATACTTTTGATGCCATTGTCATAGGTTCAGGTATAAGTGGCAGTTGGGCAGCCAAAGAATTATGTGAAAAAGGGTTAAAAACCATCGTGCTAGAAAGAGGAAGAGATGTAAAGCATGGCGACTATCCTACTGCCATGACCAACCCTTGGGAGTTTCCGCATCGCAACCACCTTGCTCAACAGGTGAAAGCAGAAAATCCAATTGTTGATCGCTGCTATGCCTTTGACGAATCTACTGCACATTTTTTTGTTAAAGACAAAGAACATCCTTACATCCAAGAAAAACCTTTTGACTGGATTCGCGGCTATCAAGTGGGTGGAAAGTCCTTGATTTGGGCACGACAAACCCAACGTTGGAGCAAATACGAGTTTGATAATCCAGCCAAAATATGGCTACTCCATTCCTTGGCCCATTCGCTATGACGACGTGGCAAGTTGGTACAGTCATGTAGAAAAATTTGTGGGCATTAGCGGAAACAAAGACGGATTAGATACCCTTCCTGATGGTGATTTTTTGCCTGCTTGGGATATGAATGTAGTGGAAAAAGAGATGCAACAAGCTATTGTAAAAGCGTTTCCAGCGCGTGCAGTCGTCATTGGACGTTGCGCGCATTTGACGCAGCCTAATCCTATTCACCTAGAGCAAGGTCGAGGGCAATGCCAAGCCAGAAATTTGTGCTATCGAGGTTGTCCTTATGGTGCGTATTTCAGCGCCAACTCCTCTACGCTACCTTGGGCAGCCCGCACTGGAAACTTAACGTTACAACCCGACACAAGTGGTACACTCTATTATTTATGATGAGCAAAAACAGCGGGACAGTTGGCGTAAAAATCCATAGACCGTCTCACTAAAGAGGAACGCTACTTCTATGCTAAGGTTATTTTTCTGAACGCAGCCTGCTTGAACACTAATTTAATTTTACTTAACTCCATATCATCTCGTTTTCCTAATGGCTTAGGCAATGACAGTGGGCTACTGGGTAAGTATATTGCTTTTCATAATTATCGCGGAAGTATCACAGCAACGCGCCCTGGTAATTTACAAGATTATTACTATGGTAGGCGACCTACTTCTATTGTGATACCTAATTTCAGAAATATACAAACACAAGATACTAATTTTCAAGGTGGCTACATGACTTTTTACACTGCTGACCGCTCCAGTTGGGGACGAAGTGTGGAAGGTGAACAAATTGGAGCAGCCTACAAAGAAAAACTAGCAGAACCAGGAGAATGGGGAATCTACATGATGATGCAAGGAGAGACCATCCCGAAATTAGAAAACCACGTTCGTTTAAGTCCTGACCAAGTAGATGAATGGGGTGTCCCTTTACTTATTACTTCCATAGGTTATGACCAAAACGATGAATTGATGCTACAAGATTTTTTGACGCAAGGTGTAGCGATGTTAAAGGCTGCGGGCTGTGAAAACATAAAGGAACACGATAGCCAACAATCACCAGGTTTGGATATTCATGTCATGGGAGGAGTAAGAATGGGCGAGAATCCTGAAACATCTTTGCTAAATAAATGGAATCAGATGCACGCCTGCCCTAATGTTTTGTAACCGATGGTGCGTCTATGACCACTACGGGTGTGCAGAATCCATCGTTAACATTTATGGCGTTAGCGGCACGAGCAGCTAATTTTGCGGCAGAAGCCTTGCAAAGTGGAAAATTGTAGCATACTCCTTTGTGTAAGTAATGAGAGGTACTAACTCATGCTACACAAGTTGCGTTATTTGGTTATTTGTTGGAATGGTTAGGAACTGGTATTATGCAGTTAAACTTTAGTTGCTTCATCGTAGAACGGAAGATTCAAAGGAAAACCACCAGATAACCAAGCCAATAAATAATCAACTGCGCACAACATTAGGTAGTAATGAACTCGCGACTCATTACTCGTACTTTACAGCTTATTATTTACAATACTTTTTCTACATAATAAGTTTGATAATCTTCCTGCTCCACTTTAAAGCCGCGTGCTTTAAACATTTGTATCATACGGTGGTTGGAAGCCAAAGTAGAAGCAAAAATCTTTTTAATACCTCGTTCTTTGGCAATATCTAAAATATAATCTGTCAGCATTCGACCTAGTCCTTGTCCTTGAAAATCATCGGCAACCACGACGGCATATTCAGCAGCTTCATTCCAAGCGTCAGCAATGACGCGCACTACACCTGCCAAGCGTTTTCTGTCTGCTTGTTCCACTTCTGCGACAATTGCAATTTCGCGGTCGTAATCAATATGGGTGAATCGTGTGACCAATTCGCGGGTCAACTTGGGTTTGTAACCCAGAAATCTAAAATAAACAGTGTTTTCAGATAAATAATCAAAGAGTTCTATTTCTAAGGCTTCATCTTCTGGCTTGATGGGACGCAGTAGTGCCAATTGACCGTTTTTGAGTTGTATAGATTTGATGTAATGCGTGGGGTAAGGAGAAATGACTAAATGGTTGTAAGGAAGAAATGGCTTGGTAGGTAATTTATCATCCAACAAAATTTTGATGTCTAAACTAACTGCTCCTGTCTCATCTAAAGCTAAAGGATTGATTTCCAGTTCTTGTATTTCCGGAAAATCCATCATCAGATAGGCAAACTTACAAAGTATAAATTTTAGATTTTCTAAATCAACTGGCGGATAGTGGCGATAGCCTTTCAATACTTGATAGGAATGGGTTTGCTCTAAAATGCGTTGCGCCAATGCCATATTCAGTGGTGGCAGTCCAATACCTAAGTCTTTGAATACTTCCACGGTTACTCCACCTTTCCCAAAATGATAGCCGGTCCGAAAGTAGGATCTTTTTTTCCGCCTATAAAAAGTTCATATCGTTTTTTGGACATTTTTTCCACTAAAATTCCTTCAAAGGCAACATTAGGAAAGTGTTGCATAAAGTTTTTAGTCAAAGTTTCATAAGCCTCAACCACTTCTTCTTCCGTGTAAATAGACAGAATGACTCCTCCAAAATCACTTTTATGATACACAGAAGTGGCAATTATTTTCATGGCTACTGGAAATCCCAATTGTGTTGCGACTTTGGTCGCCTGTTCCAAATGATGCACCACAAAGTATGGAGCAATTGGAATATCGTAGCAAGCCAACACTTTACGCCCTTCTATCTCATTGAGTTGATTCCTATTTTCCTCTAGCGCATGATCTATCAAATTCTTAACACCTTCATAATCCCTCGAAAAAGTTTCAGGAATATCTGGCGGCGTTTCATAAAGCAATTCTAAGTTTTTAGAGTAAGTAAAAAGCTGAACAAAAACATCTATCGCGCTTTCAGGATAATGATAAGCTGGAATATTCCCTTGTTCCAAACATCGTCTTCCTTCCTCCACACTATCACCTCCCATCCACACGGCAAGGATGGTTTTGTGAAGTTGCTTAGCGGCTTGTACGACAGCATGAGCTACTTCGGTGGCATCAATATTGTATTGTGGAGAAAATATAATCATCACTCCGTCCACATTTACTTCTTTACCACAAGCGATTAGTGCTTGAGCAAAATCTTCGGCAGTAGCTCCTCCTGTAATATCTATCGGATTGTGGTTCGTCCAAAGTGGAGTAGTTAATGGCTTTAGTTGTACGATAGTATGTTCAGAGAAGGTTGCTAATTGCCCACCATTCCTGATGAGGTAGTCGGTTGCTAGAATACCAGCCGCACCTGTATTAGTGACAATTGCTAAACGATTACCTTTGGGGCGAGGCTGCATAGAAAAAGCCTGTGCGCAGTGAAAAAGTTGTGCAATCCGATGTACACGAATAATACCTGCTCGTTGAAAAGCGGCGGAATAGACGGCATCACTACCTGTTACTTTTCCTGTATGCAACACAGCGGCGGCTTCTCCTTCCAGACTTTCGCCCGCCTTTAGTACAATAATAGGTTTTGACCGAGCAAAAGCACGAGCAGCACTCATAAAGCGACGCGCCTCGCTGAGATGTTCCATGTAAATTAAAATACAAGCCGTTTGTGGGTCGGTCATTAAATAGTCAATCAAGTCGTGGAAACCCAGATTGAGCATATTACCAGTGGAAATGAAGAAACTAAACCCCACATTTTCACTAGCTGCCCAGTCCAGAATAGAAGTGGCTAAGGCTCCACTTTGTGCAATTAGAGCAATTTTACCAGTATTGATAGGTGTTTTAGCAAAGCAGGCATTGACACGCGCTTGAGTGTGAATAAACCCCAAACTATTAGGTCCGAGTATCTGCATTTGGTACATTTCTGCCAATAGCGCAACAGCTTCCAACGTCGTTTCTCCTATTTTCCCAGCTTCCTTAAACCCTGCGGAAAGTATAACGACGCCAGCTACTCCTTTTTCTCCACATTCTTTTATTAGACGCAGCACAGTGTAAGCAGGAGTAGCAATGATAGCTAAATCAATTGAATCATTGATTAGTCGAAGCCTTTTGTAAGCAGTAACACCTTGAATGTCAGCATCTTTTAAATTAACAGGAAAAAGGCTACCCTTAAATCCGTATTGAAGCAGATTTTGAAACACTCGAAAACCTACTTTTTCTTCCTTATTCGATGCCCCAATTACGGCAATAGCGTTGGGTTGAAACACGCGGTCTAATTGACGTTTCATATCGTGGCAGTTTACTCATGTTACGCAATTTGCTTTTGGTTACTCGCCTTTGTTTTAAAAGCCTCAGCCAGATACGAATAGCGAGCTGCGTAGCATCAGCAGTTTAAGTTTTTTTAATCTTTACTTTTTTAACGCAACTTCCAAAAAGGAGCTAGTTGTGCTAAAGCTCCTTGCACATCCATGTCAAAATTTTCCCAGATTTTCCAAGCTGATGAAGTTGTATCTTCAGGATAGGGAATTTCTTGTCCGTTCATACCCGCCACAAAGTTGAATACACTTCTAGGCATGTATTCCAAATTATAACCACCTTCCAAAACAGCGAATACATGACTAAATCGTTCGCGGAGCATCAACCCAATCTTATGAAAAGAACTACCCGTGACGCGCAAACCAAGTAATAAATCATACAAATGAGCATCAAAACCTGCGGAAACTGCTACCACGTCTGGTTTAAATTGCTCCGCAATAGGCATAAATTCTTCCACTGCTTTTAAAAATATATCATCTCCGCTGCCAGGCGGCAAAGGTACATTGATAGTGAATCCTTTACCTTTGCCAGTTCCTATTTCGTTGATATAGCCGTTTCCGGGAAAAGCAGGATATTGATGAAGCGACCAAAATAATACTTGGTCTGTGTCATAAAAAATAGCTTCTGTGCCATCTCCTAAATGTCCATCAAAGTCAAAAATTAACACTTTATTTCCTTCATTTACAAGGTATTGAGCGACAATAGCAATAGTATTAAAAAAGACAAAAACCGGTACCTTTTATTTGGATAAGCATGATGACCAGGTGGGCGCATGATGGCGAAGTTTTTTTCTTGCATCGCACGCAAAGCCATACCTACACCAGCTATTGCTACATCAAAGCTTTTAGGGGAGGTCATGGTGTCGCCATCTAACCATAGCCCTCCTTGACAAGATTTTTCTACCTTCTCCACGTAAGCGGCAGTATGTACAAGATCTAAGTAAGCACGAGCAGCAGGATAACTTGTGTTGGGTAGGTGCATAAAATGACCCAATCGCTTTTTATTTTCTGGATGATTACCTGTTTCATGTTCCAAAAAGATGTCGTTAAAAAGTAATTGCATGGTATCAGATTTAACAAAATAGATGGTCACTAAACGTTTGATGGGTATTTGACGCTAGAAAGTTAATTAACTGACGTTTACGCCAAGTCATTTGCTCTTGCTGTTCGCTTTTTGTCTAATACAATTGTTTTTGAGCATCATCAATTTACAAGAATTATACATAGATACAAAAAAGCCTTTTCTAAAGTGAATTGCGAATAGCAAGCTGCGTAACAGCCGTAACTAACTATTGAAACAATTGACTAGTTGGAAATTTTAACAGGATTAATCAACTTATGCGGCAACAAAGTCGGTTTTCCCGCCTGTCTTTTCGAGCAGTCGTATTTCTTTAATGATAATATGATGAGAGAACCCTTTACACATATCATAAATAGTGAGCGCAGCTACGCTTACGCCAGTTAGGGCTTCCATTTCTACCCCCGTTTTTGCAGTAGCTTTCGCGGTACATTCAATCACTACTTCCCGCTCACTATTCAAATAAATCTCGATATGGCTCTTATCCAACCCTACTTGATGACATAATGGAATCAAGTCAGGTGTTTTTTTGATCGCCATAAGTCCAGCAAGTATAGCGGTTTGAAAAACAGCCCCCTTCTTGGTGTGGATATCGTCCGCTGAAAAATGTGCTAATACACGCTCTTCCAGCACAACTATTCCCCTTGCCTTAGCCGTGCGCGTCGTTATGTTTTTATCTCCTACATCCACCATATTTGGATTTCCCTGTGCGTCAAGATGTGTGAAATTTTGTGACATGGTAAAATTTATTTTGAAAGCCTACATATTCAAATAAAATGAGTTGGTCAATTTAATGTATTCTTCTGTCCATTCGTTGCGTTCTTCCTTTTGTATCACTAGACTATCTTCTTGAGTAGTCTTTGCAGTTCGTTCAAATTGCAACAAAAGTCGCTCAATAGGTTTGTCTGCTTTAGGTCTAACTTGAGTAGATTTGGTACAAAATAAATGGTAAGTAGCTGCTAATTCTATAAAGCGCAGTCCTTCTATATAGGGCAAAATGACGGAAATTTTACCGTTGTGGAGTTAGTAATGCCTTACTGGCGACTTAATAAATCGCCATGTGGTAATTTAATAGCATGTCTTACACTAGCACGGTCTTGCTTATCAGAAAATGTACCTCCTGTAAAAAAAGGAGGATTACTGACGATTAAATCGTAAGTTTTACTAGATGTTTTCACGTAATCTTGAATGGATATGGGAAACACTTTTAAACGACTTGACCATGCCACACGCTCAATATTTTCTGTGGCTTGCGCACAAGCTATTTCGTCAATCTCAACCGCATCAATTTCCGCATCCGAAGTGCGCTGTCCGAGCATAATGGCAATTAGTCCTGTGCCAGCACCTACATCAAGAATGTTTTTTGCCTGACTGACTTCTGCCCAAGCACCTAACAAAACACCATCTGTTCCTACCTTCATTGGGCAGCGATCCTGAGTTATACTAAATTGTTTGAATTGAAAAGGCTGTATTTCTGTTGCTGGCATTTGTATTGTATAATTCAATTTTTGTAAATTGCTTTTCAAATTAGATGCGTATGGCAGCAAAATAATTAATTATCAGATAATTAAACAACCAAATTAAGCTAATTACGATTACTTTGTTTGCATACACTTTTTGACAAACAAAAAAACAGGTGTAAAGATTTTCAAAACGCAAGAAGAATCGGAAAAAATACTTGAATATTCTGTAAATATAACTCAAAATCATTTCGTTCTTTTGGGTTATTTTGTGGTGTGACCGTTAAAGAATATTATCGCAGGGCTACGAAATAACATTTTTATTTGACTCTTATTGGCAACTATAAAATTATCAACTTTCGATTCTTTTACGATTAATTACGTTGCTATTTGTCCAGATTCTTGTTAGTTGGAATACTAATCATTGAAACGATTTATCGCATTCGTTTTGAAACTTGTTAAAGACCAACCACATAAAGCTAAATACGTCACATTAATTATTCACCATTAGAAAAATGCGTTACGATGACAACAGAGAAAAGAGCGTTTAAACTACAGATTTGGCAAATTATTTTAGTACCTATCATCCTAGCACTAATTCCTTTACTCTATCCCGAAATCAAAGCCATGCTTTCTCGCAAGCAACCACAGTTTGTGATTGAGAACCCTATCATTAGTTATGGAGATTCTATTCTACATATTTTTGCAGAAAACCAACCTGCGAAGAAGAAAGAGGATGTGAACATAGAGGTAGAGGGGTTGGAATTTAAAGATGCTGGAAAGTTGGTCAAGACCGACCCTCTGGAATGGGAATTTAACTTTCTGCAATACGAAATTCCAGAAACGCTTTTCACGGAAGGGCTGAATAAAATTCGTATTGGTTTTCCGAGCAGTGTTGGATATGATGAATTGAATATCTACGTGCGGGCAAACTTTTTTCAGAACGTAGCAATGGATGTTGCCCCCAAACTGAGAGATACGACTTCCAACAAAGGCAATGCTGAAGCTGCGAATACTCAATTTAGAGGTGTAAAAGGTATTCAGATTGTTTCCGTGGCAATGGACGACGATAGCAGAGTAGGAATTGCGGAAAGCAGGCTTCAAGGTATGGTGGGCTACGATAAAGTGGTGGGTTATGCAGATAAATCGCATAATAAAGACATAAAAAATTCTCAAGTCCGTTACTTCCACGAAGCTGACCAAGCATTGGCAGATAGCATTGCTCAAACACTTACTCAAGAATTAAACATTCCTACTAAGGCTGTTAATGTAGGAAAAAATTTATCTCCAGAAGCCATATCAAAGGTAAAAGGACAGTTTGAAGTAGTGTTTAGTAAAGAATAATTATTCAATGGCGTAGAATATATTAAAATTGATATTCTACGCCGCTTATAATTAGGTGTTATATTTTAATACAAATGATTGTTTTAAAAATTAAAACTTATTTAAACAATCACTCTGACGTGCTGTTGATATGCACTAAGCTCATTATTAGAGTTATATCATCTTACTAACATTTATTTACACCGAATTAACATTTATTTCAAGCACTTATCCACTACTTATTCAAAACAAGAGGCTAAAAAAAATCCATATTTTTGTTTTTCACATGGGTGTTGGTAGTTTTTTAATGCCAATCTGACATTCAATTAATTAGCTCTTTCTTCATTGTGGAAAGAAAAAGAGTAACTCGACTTTTTACTAACTTAAATTTAGGTTCAAAAAAGTATGTAAATAAAAAAGAAGCATTGTTGTTATTTGTTGCTCACTTATTGAATGATTTTAACGATTAATTCACATGCGATTTCTTATTTTCTTATTAGTCATTGACGTATTCCACAACCTGTGAATAATCTTAGAAACTATTGATTATCAAAAGAGGTGGATATGCAAAAGATGTTAGGTACTATTAACATCAGGTTAATATTAAATTAATATTCAGTTTTTCTATTTTTTTATCCACAAACTAACACCCTTAATAATAGGGGCTGAAAAAAAATTTTAATTTATTTTGACTATTAATATTAAGCTATTTGAATTTGATAACGGTTACATGTAATCAAACAAATAAATAGGTTTAAAGAAACAAAAACAAATATGAGCTATCAAATACATCATAGCGTTCCCAAAGCAGTTACAACATGGCTTTCTATCGGTATTGTTATGGTTTTCGTACAAGTGGTGGTAGGTGGTATTACTCGGCTAACTGATTCTGGACTTTCTATCACCGAGTGGGAAATTATACAAGGTACGCTTCCACCGCTCAATCTAGCTGACTGGGAAGATGCTTTTGACGCTTACAAGGTTAATGCCAAGAAGCAATACGAAAGCCTTCACGCAGACATGACCTTATCGGAGTTCAAAGTGATTTTCTTTTGGGAATATATCCACCGTTTTTGGGCGAGAATGATGGGTTTAGTGTTTATCGTCCCTTTTGTATGGTTTCTTTGGAAGAAGTGGATTCCGAGATGGTTGATATTGCGTTTGGGCGTGGTTATTGCTTTGGCTACCGCTGCTGCCACTTTTGGTTGGATTATGGTGGCTAGTGGCTTAAACGATGATTCAAGGACGTGGGTGAGTGCTTACAAGCTGATTATTCACCTTTCTTTGGCTACTACCTTGCTGGGTTATCTATTTTGGACTTATCTCTTGGCTGCTCAACCCCAACGTGTTGATTATCATTTTGCGGCTCAAAAAAGATTTGGCGTTTGGGTGACAGGCGTACTATTAGTACAGATTTTATTTGGAGGCTTGATGGCAGGGATGCGAGCTGGTTTGATTCATCCACATTTTCCAGTTTTTGTACAAGGGGCTGGGTTCTGGTCTATTTTTGCTAGTAGTGATGGTTTAACTTTGGCTGCACTTAATGACTATGAGCCTTCTTTGTACGTGAAAGGTATTGTCCAGTTGTTGCATCGAAGTACAGCATACTTGTTAGTGGTTTTGTTATTGGTCTTCGTAGTCCAGTTACTTAGAAGGCAAGTTTCAAAAAATTGTATAATGGTAGCCTCGCTTTGGGGGGGGTGATTGTGGTACAATTTTTATTGGGGGTATTAACTATCGTGAATAGTATTGGACGCATTCCTGTTGCATACGGAAGTATCCATCAAGCTGTGGCACTCTTGCTGTTTATTAATATGCTGTTTGTACTCTATCAGATGACGCCAAAGCAAGCGAATTTATAATGTAGGATGTCGTGTCAGTAGCTTTTGGTTATAGGCTCTAGTATAGGCTTTTGAGGGGTAATGGCTGAAATGCTTTAGCTGATACACATCACATACGTATCGTTCGTGACAATAATACACGGTGCGATATTAGTTAACTCTTGAGTTGCGCTAAGGCTTTTTCTGCTACCGTTTCACCGATGGCTAAAGAAGCAGTGGCTGCTGGCGAAGGCGCGTTACAAACGTTGATGATTCGGTCTTGTTCTAAAATGAGGAAGTCGTCAATTAATTTGCCTTTGCTGTCGCAAGCCATTGCTCTCACTCCTGCGCCTCCCCTCACTAAATCAGTGTGTTTAATGGTTGGTATCAATTGGCGCAAAGCCCTTACGAAGGCAGGTTTCGAGTAAGAGCGGTATTGTTCTAAAAGACCTGTTTTCCAGTGTTGACGAGCAATTTTTTTGAATCCAGGATAGTGAAATGTTTCTCTAAATTCTTTGGCGTTGTAATGCCAACGGCTGTAACCTTCTCTTCTAAAAGCCAGTACCGCGTTAGGACCTGCTTCTACACCACCACCAATACGTGGTGTGAAGTGGACACCCAAAAATGGAAAATCAGGATTAGGTATAGGATAGATAAGATGATTGACTAAGTGTTCTTGTTCTTCCTTTAAAAGATAGTATTCTCCTCTAAATGGAAGTATTTGAAAATCAATTTCTTGTTTGGTAAGTTTAGCTACTTTATCTGCATATAATCCAGCACAAGTGATGAGTACATTGGTTTGTAACTCTCGTTTATCCGTATAAATCCGAAGGTCGTTTCCTTTTCTAACTACTTTAAAGAGGGACTGGCTCGGATAAAGTTTTCCGCCTCGCTCTTTCACAATTTCTAAATATTTTTTTGCTACTCGTTTATAGTCAATAATACCTGCTTCTGGTACCCAAATCGAAGCCAAAGCATTTACATAAGGTTCTTTTTCTAGTGTTTCTGTTTTACTGAGCTTCCGAATACCTACCAATCCATTAGCTACACCTCGTTCGTATAGTTCTTCTAATTGCGTCAATTCGGATGGCTTGGTAGCAACTATAACTTTTCCACAAAGTTGGTAGTCAATTTGATATTGCTCGCAAAATTCCAATAAGTATTGGTAGCCTTTTCTACAATTGATTGCCTTTGAACTACCAGGTTTATAGTAAATTCCAGAATGAATAACACCGCTATTGTGACTGGTTTGATGCTGCGCAACGCCTTCTTCTTTTTCTACAATTGCAATTTTTAAATCAGGTCTTTTCTCAGAAAGTTGGTAAGCTGTGGCAAGCCCTACAATACCGGCACCAACAATAGTAATGTCGTATTTCATTACAAATCTTATTTTATGATTATCACTGATGTTACGCAATTGGCTATTTGCATTTGGGATTTTGTTTTTTTAAGTTTTTCTCATGCTTACATACAGTGCCCGCAAATTGAGGCGGGTCGAATGGTTGTAACTTGGCAAACGGCTCAGATTGTACAATAGGTGTTATCAGCTAGTTGTGAGGAGTGTAAAACCTATT
>JAAUTG010000297.1 GCA_012031785.1 Saprospiraceae bacterium
GCCCAACTGGCGACTGTATTCTTTGAACGCATAATCAAAAAGTTCTCTCCCCATGATAGTTTCACGTAAAACATTGAGGGCGGTAGCAGGCTTAGCATAAGCGTTTGGACCAAACTGTACAATGTTTTCGCTGTTGGTCATAATTGGCTCTAGTGTCTTAGCATCCATTCGCATATAATCGGTAATCATGTGCGCAGGTCCGCGTCGAGAAGGATAATTGTTATCGAACTCTTGTTCAGTCAAAAATTGTAAAAGGTATTTAAACCCTCATCCATCCAAGTCCATTGACGCTCATCGCTATTGACAATCATCGGGAAGAAGTTATGTCCCACTTCGTGAATAATCACAGAGATTGCACCATACTTGGCGCGTTCGGTGTAAGTACCATCTTCTTCTGCACGACCGAAGTTGAAGCAAATCATTGGGTACTCCATCCCGTTTGCAGCTTCCACAGAAATAGCGACTGGATAAGGATAAGGAATACTAAATTTACCGTAAGTATCTAGTGTTTGCGCGACTACTTTGGTCGAATAACGATTGTAAATCGGATAAGCCTCTTTAGCGTAATAGCTCATACACATCACGCGCTTGCCTTCTTCCGTGAAATGCGCCATAGCGTCCCAAACAAATTTACGGCTTGCTGTCCAAGCAAAATCGCGCACGTTATCTGCTTTATAAATCCACGTTTTCGTATCTTTGGATTTCTTAGATTTTTCATTTTTCTTGGCTTCGTCTAAAGTCACAATTTCGATAGGCTCTTTTGCTGACTGTGCAGCCTTCCAACGCGCTAATTCTTCATTAGAAAGTACAGTAGAGTAGTTCAAACATTCTCCTGTGGAACCTACTACGTAATCGGTAGGCAAAGTCATTTTAACTACAAAATTACCAAACGTCAAAGCAAATTCTCCACGCCCTGTAAATTGTTTATTTTGCCATCCTGTCACATCATCATAAACGCACAAGCGCGGATACCACTGCGTAATCGTGAAGATATACTCGTCTTGGTCTTTGAAATATTCGTACCCTCCGCGACCACCTTGGTCAAAACGATCTGTAATATAGTAATACCATTTGATAGAAAAGTCAAAACTCTCGTCTGGCTTTAATGGTTGAGGTAACTCTATACGCATCATTGTTTTATTGATGGTATATTGGAGCGCATTCCCATTTTCGTCTTTTATTTCTTGAATTTTATGCCCAAATTTTTCCAATTTCTCGGATTTTTCTAAGCGACTTAATTGAGCACCACTCATCGTTTTTCCCATACTACTTGGGTCAAATACATGATTGTCTGCATCTGCAGCGTGTTCGTTTTCATCCAACTGCAACCACAAATAACGCAAGGTGTGAGGAGAATGGTTGTAATAAGTTATCTTTTCTAAGCCGTCCAAACGTTGATTTTCTGTATCCAAAGTACATTCGATATCATAATCTGCGCGTTGCTGCCAGTATTCTGGTCCTGGCGCACCATCCATTCCTCGATAATTGTTAGGGTCAGGCAGTACTTGCCCTAATTGCTCAAATTTGTATCCGTGATTTGACTTTGGTTGTGCTGTTGCCAATACACTTGCAAACAGAAAAACCACATAACTTGCCTTGAAAATCAATCTTGAAATCATAGAATAAGTATTATTTTTTTGTAGTGCGTAAATGTATTAATTTTTTGTGAAGTTCAAAATAATTTGCCGATGAACTTTAATCTACCCAAATAAGACGTTTCTAATATGGAATGTTTCGTAATAAGATAAATTTTATTTTTCTGTGATAAAAGAAAATATATTGTTTCTCTCTGCAATAATTTGAAAAAATGTTTTTAATTTTGCCATAGTTGTTAAATAATAGTGCGGTTTATTGGTTTCTATTACGTTTTTGTTAGTGGTGTGCTTGACATAGTAATCTGATTTATAAATAACCATGCGACACATCTCTGGCGAAGATTTATTTGCTTAGACTTGGCTTGTATTTAGCTTCACCAAATCTTCCACCAAGACACAAGCAGCAGTACATTAAATATGACAGCTATTCAGTTATCTTACAAAATTTTACAATGAATAACAGTTTATACACTGAACTTCTTGAAAAAAAGAAGAAAATATCCGTGATTGGTTTAGGCTATGTAGGTTTACCGATAGCATTAGAATTTGCTAAACATTTCTCCGTGATAGGCTTTGACATCAGCGAGCCTCGTGTAGAACTAATGCGAAAGGGAATAGATCCATCTCGGGAATTGGAAACAGAGGCATTTGAAGGAGTTGATATCCATTTTACGTGTGACGTAGAAGATTTAAAACAGGCACATTTTCACATCGTAGCGGTACCTACGGATATAGATGAGCATAAAGTTCCGAACTTGACACCACTCAAAAAAGCCTCCGCCAGTGTAGGTAAAGCACTCAAGCCAGGCGATTATGTGGTCTATGAAAGCACAGTCTATCCGGGCTGTACGGAAGAAGATTGCCTTCCAATATTAAAGCAACATTCAGGTCTTACTTGCAATGTATATCAAAATGTGCATCACGTTCACGAAGCGGAGGAACAGACAACCACAGTTCCGAACTTCAAACTGGGATATTCCCCAGAGCGTATCAATCCAGGCGATAAGAACCATACCCTCACCAAAATCACCAAAATTGTAGCAGGCAGCGATAGTGAAGCCCTAGAAGAAATCGCGAAAGTCTATGGGCACATCATCCAAGCGGCATCTACAAAGCTTCGTCTATCCGAGTGGGGGAAGCTGCAAAAGTCATAGAAAACACGCAGCGCGACATCAACATCGCTTTGATGAACGAGTTATCCATGATATTTGACAAAATGAACCTCGATACAAAAGAAGTGCTTGAAGCGGCTGGCACAAAATGGAACTTCCTAAAATTTTCTCCAGGTTTAGTTGGCGGACACTGTATCGGTATAGACCCTTACTACCTCACCTACAAAGCACAGCAACTAGAAATCAGCCCACAAATTATACTTAGTGGTAGAAAAATAAACGATGAAATGTCCGCGTATATCGCACGGAAGCTCGTTAAACAACTGATTCAATTCAACAAAAGCCCACAGGATAGCAAGGTTCTCGTCATGGGAATCACGTTTAAAGAAAACGTGGCTGATATTCGCAATTCCAAAGTTGCTGACCTCGTAACCGAACTAATGGACTATGCTATCAACGTACATATTACCGATGTTTATGCCTCCCCTAATGAAGTGGCACACGAATATCGGTTAACTTTAGTAGAGCAAATATCCGATGATTATGATGCGGTTATCGTAGCGGTTGCGCACGAGCAATACAAAGCCTTCTCCATAGATTATTTCAAAAACATTATGAGGGAAAAACCTATATTGTATGACATCAAAGGGATTTATCAACGCACAGAACAACTGCACTATTGGAGGCTATAAGCCTCCAATAATCAACAACAGCCGCAAAATGAAATTCCCTTACGGTATCGGCTAAACCATATCTTCAGCGAATGTTGACCTACAAAAAACAAATGGTAACAACTTAAAATACAATCTTCACAAACAAAATGAAATGAAAATTCTAATTACTGGTGGTGCCGGATTTATAGGCTCTAATTTAGCGGCTTCTCTACTGCAAGACAAGCGCATAGAAAAAGTAAGAGTTTTAGATAATTTTGCTACTGGAAACATAAATAACCTAATAACCCTTTTAGAGAACCCCAAGTTTGAATTGATAGAAGGAGATATTTGCGACTATGATACTTGTCTAAAAGCCTGTGAAGGTATTAACAGAATCAGCCATCAAGCGGCGCTTGGCTCTGTCCCGCGTTCCATACAAAACCCAATCAAATCCAATGAGGTCAATATTAGTGGTACTTTAAACATATTTGTAGCAGCAAAAACCTGTCATGTTGATAGAATAGTGTATGCTGCCTCTTCTTCAACGTATGGCGACTCGACAAGCCTTCCAAAAGTGGAAGACAAAATTGGAAAACCCTTATCGCCTTATGCCGTCACCAAACTGGTCAATGAGTTGTATGCAGATGTTTTCACAAATTGTATGATACTGATTTCATCGGCTTGCGCTACTTTAACATTTTCGGTCCCAAACAAAGTCCAACAGGGGCTTACGCGGCGGTCATACCTTTATTTTTTAAAGCTGCATTGAATCAGCAAGCACCAACCATAAATGGAGATGGTACATACAGCAGAGATTTTACTTATGTCGCTAATGCAGTGCAAGCCAACATCCTATCCTTATTCACAGAAAATTCAAAGGCATTGAATCAGGTTTACAACATTGCTGTCGGGGAAAATACTTCACTGAACCAACTTTGGTCAATCATAAAAGACATTACTAATACTCCAGTAAACGTACAATACGGCGATTACCGAAAGGGCGATGTGCCACATAGCTTGGCTTCTATCGAAAAAGCACAACAATTACTTGGTTATGAGCCAACAGTAAAAATCGAAGAAGGTCTTAAATTGGCTTATGAATGGTATAAAGACCACTTGTAAAAGAACTTTTTACCACTACTATTCGTTTTATTTTTTGAGATTGTAAGTTCTTATAACGCTGCAACTTCATAACTTTGTAACTTATGATTACCGACATCAGTCAATTGGATTTTAATCAACTTTACACTTACGCCGACTACTTGACTTGGCAGTTCAGCGAGCGTGTGGAACTATTGCGAGGCAAGATTCTGCTTAAAATGCCCGCGCCAAGTAGGATACATCAGCAAATCTCGACGGTTTTGCATGGCGAATTGTATCTTTTTTTAAGGCGAAGTGCTTGTGAGCTATTTTCCGCGCCCTTCGACGTGCGCCTACCTTTGCCGCCACACAGAATCAAAAGTGAAAAAGCAGACACCGTTGTGCAACCCGATATTTGTGTAATTTGCGATGTCTCAAAACTCGACGACAAAGGTTGCAATGGCGCACCAGAGTTGGTGATAGAAATTCTATCCTCTAGCAATGGCGGAAGAGAAATTAAAGATAAATTCGACCTCTACGAAAGTGCTGGCGTTTTAGAATACTGGGTCGTGCAACCTACGGGAAAATTTATCATTCGCTACAACTTGGATGAAACAGGAAAGTACATTGGCAGCAGATTCTACACAGAAGATGACATCATAGAAAGTAAAGTCCTGCAAGGATTTCAAATTGAAATTAATCAAATTTTTGGCTCATGATTACCAACATCAATCAACTGGATTTTAATCAACTTTACACTTACGCCGATTATTTAACTTGGCAATTCAGCGAGCGCGTGGAACTATTGCGAGGCAAGATTATGCTTAAAATGCCCGCGCCAAGTAGGATGCATCAAGAAATATCTACAAAAATATTATTAAAAATTGGGCAGTTTCTAGAGAATTCAACTTGTAAGCTCTACCACGCCCCCTTCGACGTGCGCCTACCTTTGCCACCACACAGAATCAAAAGTGAAAAAGCAGACACCGTTGTGCAACCCGATATTTGTGTAATTTGTGATGTTTCAAAACTCGACGACAAAGGCTGCAATGGCGCACCAGAGTTGGTGATAGAAATTCTATCCTCTAGCAATGGCGGAAGAGAAATAAAAGATAAATTCGACCTCTACGAAAGTGCAGGTGTTTTAGAATATTGGGTCGTGCAACCTACGGGAAAATTTATCATTCGCTATAACTTGGATGAAACAGGAAAGTACATTGGCAGCAGATTCTACACAGAAGATGACATCATAGAAAGTAAAGTCCTGCAAGGGTTTCAAATTGAAATTAATCAAATTTTTGGCTCATGATTACCAATATCAATCAACTGGATTTTAATCAACTCTACACTTACGCCGATTATCTAACTTGGCAATTCAGCGAGCGCGTGGAACTGCTAAGGGAAAAGTCTTTAAAATGGCTGCCCCTAGCAGAATGCACCAAAAAATATCGCTTAATTTGGAAAGACAGATTG
>JAAUTG010000298.1 GCA_012031785.1 Saprospiraceae bacterium
TAATTTTATAAGCTTTGTAGCTATTGCTGGCAGCACTGCTCGCAATTTTCAAACCGAGTCTTCCGTGACGCAAACTTTGAGCTACCCGAATCCTTCGGATACGATTTATTTGACACCAATTTCCAAGAATCCTTTCAATTACAATAGGGTTCAACTTTCTTTTTTTTTATCGCAAATTAATCCAAGAAGATCATCAATTACTTTCTCGTGATGTCATGATTGAAATTGGCAAAAGCGACAATACGGAAGTGCAAATTGAACAAGTCATCACAGCGAGAGGAAGAACCATGAAAGAAGCGGAAGAAGCAAGTCAAATGATTGACTTTTCACTCGACAATAAGCAACAAACTTTTTATCTACCCAATTATTACTCCTTGAATAAAGGAGAGAAATTTAGGGCGCAAGCGTTGACCATCAAAGTATTAATTCCTGAATCTACCTATCTCAAGATAGATAATACTCTTCAAACCACTCTTCGCGTGATACAACTTAGCAACGGCGAATGGCTAAGTTTGCGAGAAGAACACTTGCTACAAATGAGAGCAGACGGCTTGGCATGCTTGGATTGTGAAGAAAATTCTGACAACCAATCTACGCTTAGCGAAGTAACAGAGCAGTAGTATAGTTATAGTAAAACTGCTGGATGGAAGATAGTATTTTACAATTCAGCAGCTTCAAAATGATATTGGTCATTGGTGATTTAGTCTTTAGCCGCTTTGTAGCTGTCTAGCATGGCTAAAGACCAAATCACCGAGGACCAACAACCCAATACTTCATTACTAATCTGCCCTTTCTACTCCTCCTGACTCAATAATGTTACCGAAGAAAATAGCATTGGCAAATATTTTGTTTGTACCGTACCAAAATGCCCTGAAATTAGGATTATTTCCTAAACAAATTACTTTGCCACTACCATTACCACTGACCACCACACTAGCTGCATTTTTAATTAAGGCTGCATTGCTGGCTTTGATGTAGCCACTCATCAAAGGATTTTCAGTGAACACACTTGGGGTAGCATAATTATTTTTAGTGGGTTTCATAAATACCGTGCCACTCTGAAAAACAGGTAAACGGTTGTGGTTGAAGCCATAAAAAATAGGGTGTGTTAAATCTATTTCAGTCTCAAAAATCGCTCCCCCAATCACTTCGCTTCCTCCGTCATCTTCCAAGCGGTCGTAAGGTCTTCTGCCATCTTTAGGGGTGTCTTTGGTCTTAAATTCTACTTTTGCCAAACCTCGACTAGCCAACCAAGTGATAGCTCGTTCCACGCCGATGATAGTGCCACCATTGATATTCCAAGTTTTTAACGATTCTACGCCAGCCTGTGAAATAGCATTGTAAAAACCATCCACCATGACAATCACATTGTAAGGACTCAAATTTACACTACCCAATCGAGAGGTTTCAATTTTTGTAATAGCAATGCCATAGCGTTCATCTAATTGGTGCCAAGCCTCACCTGCGTCTGTGTTAGAAACGCCATCACCCACAACCAACAAAACATTAGGTGTTGCCAACGTGCTAAAGTAACCGCTTCCCAAATCAATACCTTCGCTGGTCAAACCAGTATCCAAGTCATAAATTTGAACACCTGTGCCTACTACAAGATTTTCCAAAAGTGTATGCAGTTCATTTGCGTTTTTGGATTGATTTTGCACAGGTATCAAAATAGTTCCTCTATCGAAGTTTTTATTTTTAGAGAAAAAAGGCTTGTTAGTCACTTTAGCGCGAATCCCAGCTATTAATATGGCGTTCAAGAGTTTTGGTGCGTAATATTCATCCCATTCAAAAGCATACGCATAGTTGCTAATTTCAGTGATAGTAGGTTTTGCAATCACAGTTTCAGGTAATACGGCTGCGCCTAGCAAACCTTTGGAAAATTCATTTTTTCGTAATGGCGCGTAATCTAAATTATAAGCTAAAGGCAAAGTCCAAGCAGAAATATCATAAAATAAACTATCCCTGAAGGTCGTAGATTTTTCAAACATTCCTCGTATCAAACGATACTGTGTCTGTTCCATTTCTACCACAAAAGCATGGTCGGGGTCAAATTTCTTACCTCCAATCTCTAGGGTGCTAGCAAGTTTGTGTGTTTTAATTTGATGACTCAACAGCAGCGAAAGAAACGCATTCAAGCGTCCTTTATCTACACTTTCTCCGAACACATAACCTTTAACGTTATCGGAAGACGCATCATTCAAGCCTGTCCGATAAAATTCACGTTGATAGTTTAACAATTCTTCGCGCAACTCTTGAGCTGCCTTCAGGGTGGAAAGTGCAGTGGTTACTTGATTCCGAATTGTGAACGGAAAAGAAAGTTCGCCGTTGGCAGTATTTTGTAAATGCCCTCTGGAACTTGCTTGCTCAAACAAAATACCAATACAACCATTCACGTCCGGATAGGTCGAGCCTTTACCGTAGTAAAAATCATCGTAGTCTTCTTGCGTGTAGTAAAACGAACCAATTTCATCCAATGCAGCAGCGTGGTAATTCCCAATTTTGGCAGTTAATTCTTGATTTTTCCAAGGTGTGATAGGGTTCGTGCGTTGTGGTAAACCGGGCTGGAAGAAAAAAGAAGAATTACTCCCCATCTCGTGGTGGTCGGTCAGGATGTTAGGTTTCCATTCATGGAAAGTGCGCAACCTGCCTTTACTTTCAGGATGTACAATCGGCAACCAATCTCGATTGAGATCGAACCAATAGTGGTTGCTTCGACCGCCTGGCCAAACCTCGCGGTATTCTCTATCTTGAGGGTCTGCAGTCAAGTTCTTATTCTTGTGCTGATTGACCCAAGTAGAAAAACGCTGAAACCCATCAGGATTGAAGCAAGGGTCAAAGAGAATGATGGTATTTTCTAATAATTTTTCCAGCTCTTTGCTTTTTCCTGCTGCCAAATAATAAGCCACCAACGGCGCAGCATTACCGCCACTTGCTTCATTGCCATGTATAGAAAATCCTTGATACACTACGGCTGGCATTTTAGAAATTTCTAACTTTGCGGAGGCTTCTGGATTAGAAAGTTGGACATGTTGCGCTTTGAGCGTTTCTAAGTTCTCATGGTTTTTTTCAGAAGTAATAATCAAATAAATAGAAGGTCGGTCTTCATGCGTTCTTGCATATTCCACCAACTTGACGCGCTTAGAAGTTGCTGCTAGTTCACGCATGTACATGTACTGTTTGTCGTGGCTCAAATGCCAAATACCTACTTGATGACCAAAAACATTTTCAGGAGTTGGAATAGCTTTGTCGTAGCTAATGTCTGGTAAGTAATAAGTTAGAGGTATTTGGGAAATTCCCGAAAACAAGAAGCCAAATAACACTAAAATAGTCACTAGTAAACGTTTCATATCGAATTTGTTTAAAAAAATAAAAAATTAATTTGGGTAAAAAATACAAATCCTATGAAAAGTAAAAAGGAAAGGTACAAAAAAACCATTTTTTGAAGTTAGATTTTTTTAGTCTTACGTATCAATGGTCTCTAAATTTTAAGTAAGTTTGTAAGCGAATCATCCAAAAACTGTTTCAATTTAAAAAATAGGTTATCGCGATACGATAAATTTCCTTAGCGTATTGTTAAGTCATAACTACTACACGATAGTAAAAATTATTATCGTTCCTTGACAGATGCTGTGGTATGATAATTGACGTTACACAATTTGCTTTTGTTCAAATGTAACTATTTTAGACAAATTCAACTTACATGCTTTCCAGATAAGCAGGAAAAACCCTTTTTTGAAAGTAAATAGACAAATGCAAATGGCGAGCTGAGTAACATAAGAAATCGTGTAAAAAGATGACGCTTACTGGGAAGCATCCTTTACAATATATCACCACAAAAATGGTTAGCAGATTATTCTAGTTCATAATAAAAGCTAGTAATTAACGACCTTTTTAGGTCAAAACTTAACTATTATGGAGCAACAATTTTTAGAAGTGCTTTATCAAGCCCATCAACATAAGAAAACGATACCTTCTCCCAAAGATATTTGTCACTTTATCAAAGGAGTGCTACAAATATTATTTCCAGAACTTTCTGATAACCAATATGATAGCTTTAAGGCTTTAGAACAAGAATATCGAAATATTAGGCTTCGGGCAGCTATGATTTTAAAGCCTTTAGTGCTTGAATTAACGCAATCCCCTGATGAAATAGAGCATTTGTTTTTTACGAGTTTGCCTCACATTCGCGCTCGGTTGTTGAGTGACGCATCCGCTATTTCACTAGGTGACCCAGCCGCTACTAGCCAGCGCGAAGTGATTAGAACCTATCCTGGTTTCTTCGCTATTGCCGTTTATCGCTTGGCGCATGAATTTTACAATTTAGGAGTTCCGTTGATTCCGAGAATCCTGACGGAATATGCGCATGGAGAAACAGGAATTGACATTCATCCAGCCGCCGAGATTGGGGATAACTTTTGTATTGACCATGGCACAGGCATCGTGATTGGAGAGACCGTGAAAATAGGAAACCATGTGAAACTATACCAAGGTGTAACTTTAGGCGCGTTGAGCGTTAAGAAGGAGATGGCAAAAACTAAACGTCATCCAACCATTGAAGATGAGGTGATAATTTATGCGGGAGCTACTATTTTGGGTGGCGAAACAGTAATTGGAAGCGGGAGCATCATCGGCGGAAATGTTTGGATTACGAAGAGTGTACCGCCTTTTTCAAGGGTCTATTATCAAGGGCACTTCGAACAAAAAGAAGAAGTTATCCTAGTGTAATGTGGGGTTGCTCTATATTTGGAATGCAATCGGTTTGCGTTATTTCCCCGACTTAACAGCAAATAATAATACAAAAACTACTTACTTTCATGTCGAGCATACTAGATTTGATAGGTAACACGCCTTTAGTGGAGATTAAGCGCATTAACCCAAACCCACATGTTAAGATTTACGGAAAACTAGAGGGACAAAACCCTGGAGGAAGTGTAAAAGATCGGCCCGCTTACAACATGATTAAGCAGGCTCTGGAGCGAGGCGATATTGCTGATGGAACAAGACTGGTGGAAGCCACAAGCGGCAACACAGGTATTGCTTTAGCATGATTGCAAGTGAGTTTGGTTTAAAAATGACCTTAGTGATGCCCGATAATTCTACCATTGAGCGCGTGCAGACTATGAGGGCTTATGGCGCGACAGTGGTGCTGACTCCAGCTGAGAAAACTATTGAGTATTCTCGCGAATATGCAGAAGATTTAGTGAAAAAAGAAGGCTATTTTATGCTGAATCAATTTGCAAACGCTGACAATTGGGGGGCGCATTATAAAACAACGGGTCCAGAAATTTGGCGAGACACCAACGGGCAAATAACTCATTTTGTGGCGACTATGGGAACGACTGGAACGATCATGGGCGTGTCTCGTTTTTGAAGGAACGAAATGAGCGCATACAGATTGTGGGCGTTCAGCCTACGGAAGGTAGTAACATTCCAGGTATTCGACGCTGGTCGCCTGAATTTTTACCTCAAATTTATGACCCTTTTCGGGTGGATCACATCATTGATGTTTCAAAAGACGAATCCATAGAAATGACCAAGCGACTTTCAAAAGAAGAAAGTATCTTTGCTGGAATGAGTAGTGGCGGTTCGGTGGCGGCGGCTTTGCGATTGTCAGCCAATTTGGAAGAGGGGCTGATTGTGTGTATAATATGCGATAGGGGAGACCGCTATTTGAGTGCGGGTATTTTTGAGTAACTCGTTTTGGTTTGATTTGGAGGGGTTCAAATCAAACTCCGACTAACACACGTAGAATTGACGACTTTAGACATTATCCATAAACATCTTGCAGACTATGAAATTTAATTTTGTTTTTATTCTTTTTTTTTGTTGCTACATTTGGAAATACATTTGCTCAAGGCAATTTATCAGATAGCGTATATGTACTTT
>JAAUTG010000299.1 GCA_012031785.1 Saprospiraceae bacterium
CTTTCTGCTTTAGTCAGCCTTTTAGTAGCAACTTGAAATCATAATTGAGCCTAAAATTATTTAAAAATTGATAACCTGAACCACTAGGTTTTTTAGGATTTTCAAAACTGCTGTCCAAAATAGATTCTATTTACTTCAGAATGCAGTCCTGTAATAGAATTTATTCTGATTCTTTTTGAGGGTAATTTTAAAAAGGAGTTTAATAATTTCTGAATTGACTTTTAACTCCAAAGTTATGTAAATAAAAAACAATAACCGCAACTAAATCTATAAATTGATGAGCATAAGTTAAAACTGGCATCAATAGCCTGTTATAATTGATTGTTTTTAAAAATACCAGTAGGAAAAACAGCTTTAATGCAGTACCCGTAATCAACGATTGCCACTTGCCTTACAAGGTTTCCATCAATAAAAAGCAATTAAGAATGAGCGGTAAATAAAGTGTTAATCCAAAATTTATCGCTCATCATTTACCACTTACCACTTAATTTTCTTTGCCACTACGCTCCATCAATACCCAACTATTTGGATCAACTTTTACCACATCATTCGGTCGTACTTTTAAGCTCTTGCCTTTTGTGTCCACAGGAAACACCGTGATCTTTCCGTTAATTTCTACTTCCAAAGGTAGGGCGAAATCAAGTGTATCAATAGGAGATACCCATTTTAAAACAAGTGTATTTTCTGTCCGATTGATTTGCAGCGTAGGTAATTGAGGTTGATGCAAGTAGGTATCAAAAAACCAATCCAGTGTTTTACCTGACTCGCGCTCACAAATTTGACGAAACTCATCGGTATTAGCAAAGTGAGTTTGTGTACCATCAGTCACCTTTTCCATAGCAGGGTCAGGATAAGCCATTCTGCGCATTGCCTTAAAAAAGGCTTCCTCTCCAATCGTGTAGCGAAGGGTATGTAGAATCCATGCGCCTTTGGGGTAAATTGGTGCTTTCCACGCTTGTATCGAGGTTTTAGTCGTGCGGTCTGCCACTGGCAATGTGTTGCTAAATCTTCTATTAGAACGCATATATTCAACATACGTTTCTTTACCAAATTTTTCCTCAACATAAAGTGCCTGCGTGTAAGTACCGAATCCTTCATGAATCCAAGCATCTTTCCAATCTGCACAAGTGACTAAATTTCCCCACCATTCATGAGACAATTCGTGGTGATGCAGTGCGTCGAATCCCCAATCTTTACCACCCGTCATTGGAGTGTTTTTGAAATTAGCACCATATGCAATGATGGACTGATGCTCCATACCCAAGTGTGGCGTTTGTGCTACTCCATACTTTTCTGCGCGAAAAGGATAGGGTCCAAAATATTTTTCAAAGAATGCCAAATGGGCTTTAAATTCTGGCAATATTTTCACTCCTTTTTCATAATCCTCTGGCAACACATAAAATACAATAGGATAAGTCTCTCCTGTCACACAAGCCATCGTATCCTCTAGCATTCGATAAGGTGCAATATTCAAAGCAATGTTATAGACACTAATAGGATTTGTAATTTTCCAATGAAAAGTGCTGGTTTGATCTTGATGAGTCTCCACTTTTTCCAAAACTCCGTTGCTCGCTACTATTAAATCGCTGGGAACGCGAATATGCAAACGCACAGAATCTGGTTTATCCGAAACGTGATCTTTGCAAGGAAACCAAAGATCAGCCCCCTGCGACTGGCAGCTAGTAGCAATCCAATGCTTGCCGCTAGGTGTTTTTTCCCAAGAAAAACCACCATCCCACGGTGCGCGAGGCGCCACTCTTGGCTTTCCACTGTATGCCACTTGAACGGAAAAAGTGGATTTAGGTTGAAAAGTTGTTCCCAATTCAATCCAAATTTTCCCTGACTTTCGTTCAAAAGAACAAACTTTATTTTGGATGTTTACGCGATCCACCTGAAGCAAAGTGTCCAAATCTAGCACCAACCAGTACATCGGATGCACCACTTCTGCTTCTACAGTCAATGTACCTTGAATGCTGCGGCTTTCAGGATTTATGGCAAGTGCTAAGTCGTAAAAAGAAACATTATAAGCCGCCTGTTCAGGCATCAAAGGTCCACCAGAATCATAAATTTGTACTTGCGCGGAAAGAATAGTCGTAAATAGGATACAAGAAAGAATCAAGCGAAGCATAGTTGGAATTGTTTCGTGATTAAAATATTAACGAGTTCGGAACAAAATTATATATTTTGTTCCGAATCTAGGAAATTAAATTCAATAATCACTCTATTTTAGATAAATTGGCTAAGCAAAAGCCTGCTTTGCTGATTCTATTCAAATAGTCAATGTTCATCCAAACTATTAGTATCTTTAGCATCCTTGATGCGCTCTAAAAGTAATTTCCGGAATCGTTGTTCCGCTTTAGGGATGCGAATTACTTTTCTAATCGGCAGTACTTCCGCAAATTTGCTATAATACTTCCGCTTGATAGCAACTTGCTCTTCCTCCATTTTGAACATCTCCTCAATTTGCTTTTCCGCTTCTTTGTCGGAAAGTAAATCCATCTGCTTCCTTGAAGTTTGATATTTTTGTTGTAAAGCCTCCCGCTCCACTTCATAAGCGTTGTAAATAGGCCAAAACACCTCTGATTCTTTTACTGTCAATTGTAGTTCTTCTACAAAGATAGCAGCTCGAAAAGATTTGATTCGTTCTTTCGAAGGTTGTGCTGTCAAATGTACAACACTCAAGAAAAGTAGAACAAAAAATATGCTGTTTTTTCGCATGGTTGTTGATGATTTATCTACTCAATAGCGTAATCAAAGAAATTCTTCCAAAGTCATTACGTCCACATCTTCCAGTAAATAGTCGAGATACTGATCGAGTTGCTTACTTTGCGCGCTGCTATCCTGCACGGTTTTGATATGAATTTGAATGAGTTCTTCTTGAAAATCATCCAAATTCGATAAAATATATGATTCTGCATCTCCTTCCGACAGTTCATAAGAAGCTACCATCGTTTTCTCGTTGGGCTGGCGAATTGCAAAAAAGCAGCTACCAAATAAGTAAACTGGCGGCAATCCCTATTCCCCCATTTGAAGGAAAATCTATTTCGGTTTGCGAAAGTTTGGACACGACCAGTTGCTGCTTGTTGAGGTATAGTTTTTATTTTTGTCAATACCTCTGCTGAGGCGTATTCAAAGTATTGTTCAGGTACTCGGAAACCATCACATTCCTTTCTTTCCAACTTCGCTAGAAAAGGAGCCAGTGTTTGTAATTCCTCTTGTATGTCGTCTTGTTGTTTCATGGACTAAGCTGTGTCTTTAAAGTAAGATTCAATTTTTTTCACTGCATGATGATAAGAAGCCTTCAACGCGCCTACTGAAGTGTCTAAAACTTCCGATATCTCCTGATAGTTCATTTCATCAAAATAGCGCATATTGAAGACAATGCGTTGTTTCTCTGGTAACTGTTGGAGTGCGAGTTGTAGCCGAAGCTGTGTGGCATCTCCATCAAAATAAACATCTGCTTTCAATTGATTTGATAGCAGCACCTTCTGTTCTTCAATCGAAGTCGTGCTACGTCTATCTCTTTGATTCATAAAGGTGATTGCTTCATTGGTCGCAATTCGATACAGCCAAGTGTAAAGCACCGACTTCCCCTCAAATTTATCAATATTTTTATACACCTTAATCAAGCAATTTTGCATGACATCATTTGCATCCTCATGGTCAAGGACCAAGCGACGAATATGCCAGTACAACCGCTCGTGGTATTTTTCCATTAGCAATCGAAAACCCTTTTCTAGCTGGGCTTTACTCTGGCAACATTCTAAAATCTGTTCATCCGAAATATGCGGAGTGGCAGTTTGCAATTGATGGATTTTAGCATTTAGACGAAAACGCAAGGGGAAAGTTTAACGCTGGATATAATTTTTTATCAGAAGCATAATTCCGACCGCTAACACTTTTTAGAAAATTTCTTCAACACTGCCAAATAAAACCCACGCTTTATTAGTTTAATTAAAACAAGCCAAATGGTGCTAGGATAATAATTCGAAGTAGGCGAACCTTAAAAATTTAGGTTCTATCCGAAAAATCCGAAATAATTTCGGGAGGTTTGAAATTCATATCACATATCATCTATGCCATTACTCACTAACTCCATTCTATTCATATTTTATTTTCAGAATTTAATTCTTTATTTGTGAAATCGTCATTATTATTAATTTTTATTTATTGAATAAAAAGTTTTTATTCCGTTATTAGAAATCATTTTTTATATGAATTATTATCATTGTGCGTAATGAATTGGAAAATTTTATTATTTTTGGCACGGTTTTCGCTACTAGATACTAAAACGATTTTTAAATGACAGAGGTAGTAACGATTGACGTGAGTATTGAAAATGAATTAACACATTGGGTACAATCTTTTAAACAAGGAGACACCCTTGCATTGTGGATTGAAACAGAAGATGCTTACTATAAGTTATTGGATTACTTGGAAATAGCACAAAAAGAATCCTACCTAGTCATAAAGGATTACACAGATTATCAAATTCATAGTCCTAAATTTGATACATCTATTGTTTATCCAGAAGTGATATATCGTTTTGTGTTTTGCCCCACCCAGTGGGCGGAGTGGGATGAAGATTTATCTATTGAAATGGTTACACCAAAAAATGAAAATATGATAACTATACTCATAGATAATTCATTAACTGCGTCGTACCTTGCTGATGAGACTTATCTCCTAAAAGAGGACAAGTCAATAAAATTGCTAGAAGGCGACTGGTTTTAAAAAAATTTGTTAAAATTTTACATTTGTAATATACTATTTCATATTTTGTATGGTTTATATTGTATTGTAGAGCATTTAGAACCACATACAATATGAGCTATAAACCCTATGAAAAATTGTTGTCTCTTTAGAGGAAGAATACGAACAATTTTTAACCCTCAGCAAAACCAAAGACAAGACGTTCTTTAAAATTTTGAAGGATAAGGCGACAAGTGAACTTTGTCTGCGTGCAAGATTTGTAAAGTTTTTGTACGAATACTTTAAGTCGAATGGAGGTGTAACCGACCATCCAGCGTTCTTCGAAGAACAGTTGCCATTTATCGTAGAAGCCATCATTTCTATTCAATATTATCACAATCAAATATTGGATCAGAAAGGTGGGGTGAATACCCCTTCCACCATAAATGATAATTTGATTACAGGCAATCTGCTGAAGGATCAATTTTATCGCTATTTGGAACAATTGGAGATGGATGCCAACAATCGTATTACACTAATACAACACGCACGTTCCATCTTTGAATATGTGGATATTGGACAATACCTTGAAAAGCACTGTAACCATTACGAGGCATACAAAAACAAACAGTATCATCATCCATTTGAACGTACTGTGAATGAGTTCATTCAAGCGGAATGGATAGAGGAGATTGTCCAAATTATCCTAGAATTGGTGGATTTGGACGCGGACAACCAAGCCTATTTGAGGATATATCTTCAGCGCATTTATTTGACTAATGCTGCTTTGTTTAATCTCGTAGCGGTATTGATGGCAGATATGATGGATGTAGAGAATAGTATAAAAGCTAAAGTCGTTAAATTCGCTACTTGGTTTGGTATAGCGCAGCAGATGATGAATGATAATTGTGATGTGGTGCCTAGCAGTCTTTTGTTCAAAAATACTGTAGCTAAATTAGTTACAGATGCACAAGCTGACTTAAAAAATAAATGTTTTACACTACCTTTGGTAATTCATTTAAAGTTTTGTCCAAGCGGTATTATAAGTAATTATTTAAATGACTATAAAGCTAATATGCAAGAAGAAGATTTTTTTGACGAAACCATAAAATCGTTATCTATATTTTTTTCTATTACTATTAGTAAAAAGGTGAGCGAAGGTTTCTTATTTACCATTAATACAGA
>JAAUTG010000300.1 GCA_012031785.1 Saprospiraceae bacterium
TCACGACACAAATATGCGGCGGTTTCTAAGATGAAACAAGGACATAAAAGGGTTTGTGAAAAAAAAAGAAGTGATATGCTTTTAAAATGCTTATTAATTGAGGTTTTTGTTTAAAAAATGTGAAAAAAATATAATTATTGAAAGAAAAAAAATATAGATTTTTTTCTTATTTTTCTTCAAAAAAGATCAAAAAAATCAAAAGATAGGGTAGAGTTGAACGAATTACCTCTTGAAAAGAGGTAACTGTTTCTTGAATGAAGAATGGTAAAAATGATGAAGCTGGGAATTTTTTCTTTGTTTCAAAGAGTTACTTTCTTAATCATGGAAAGATGTGGGATACCGTCTTCTAAATAATGGTGTGGGGTGGATTCAAAACCGAAACGCTGATAGAAATGCTCTAAGTATTGTTGAGCACCGATTTTGATGTCCTGAACACCACACAAACGATAGGTTTCTTCTATCGCTTTTTGTACCAATAGCTTCCCAAATCCTTGACTGCGAACGCTTGATGAAGATACTACTCTACCAATAGAGGCATAATCAGGATAAGCGACACCAACAGGCAAAATTCGGGCATAAGCCACCAATTCTTGCTGCCAATATCCCATCAAGTGCCAACTAGCTTGGTCGCGCCCATCCGCATCCACAAACGGACAGTTTTGCTCTAATACAAAAATAGTTTGTCTGATCACCATGATTTCATAAAGTTGGTCGAGGGTGAGTTCATAAAAAGGCTTGCAGATAAATTCCATGGTCTAATTGTAGTAGTTCGTTAAAAAAGGAATCAATTAGAAAAAAGCGAGTTAGTTTAGGAGTACGAAGTAAGAACCGAACACGCCATAACTAAACTAACCCAAGTTATATCAATGATTTACTAGTATTACGCCGTTTGCTATTCGCTTTTTTGAGTATTTCATAAACGGTAGTAACCAACTATTTAATGGTTGGAGATTTCCGTAAGTCTTGACGACTTCGGAAGTCTTAAACAGTTATCGAATGGGGTACCGTATTTTTATATAGTCTTTTACAAAAATAGCAGAATTAAAAATAAACCAACTGCCAGCACAAAGCCTACCATGAATACATTGTAGGAAAGGATGAGGTAGCGATATTTTCTTGAAAGTACCTTGCCTAAGTAGTACATATCTCGACTCATGTTGCCGTACAATAGGGCATCGTCGCGAAGGACTTCATCCATAGCCTGTTCGTATTGTGCTAAGGATAGCTCGACGAAGTTACCAAAAAACGCTATATTTTTCTGAATGATGTCGGCATCATTAATGTCTTTGTTGAGATTAGTTACTTTTGGACGGGCAGAAAGTACAGCAAAAATGAGGGAAGTCATACCAGTCATCAAAAAGATAACTGATGGTAAAATAATGTTTGGCTGTGTTTCTGTGATATTACGCCAAGTGAGGATAGTAATTAAGATACTAATTAAAATGGAGTTTACACTAATCATAATATTTGCTTTCACATCTGCAATAGCACTTAAATTGATATGATTGCGGTAGTTGGATTTAAAAAAAGTTTGTGCCCCACGCGAAGTACCTTCTGCATCTAAACCAGCAAAAAGAACAGGTTGCGTGGATTGGACGATTTCCTTTTCTCCTTTTTCAATTTTGTTTTTTTGTTTAATGATGTTTTGCGATACTTTTGGCGCGTAATGGACTTTCCCATAGGGGGTAAAAACTGTACTTGAAGCAGTTGTTTCACTTGTTCTTCCTGCCAAGCTGTTTTTTGAAATACTTGTTGCTGCACTAATTCTAGTTCTAATCGAAGTAGTGCGCTTTGCTCACTATAGTCGTCAGTAAAGCAAACAAACTGGATGGCATCCCAAAGTATTGCTTCTGGTGCAGTTTGAATTTTTTTTTCGATGAATATTTTGTATCGTGAGCAACACTTGGGCAGTGTGCGAGTATTTCAAACCTTCTAAAAACTCTTTTGCTTTTTCTACCGACCACCATTCTGGGCTTTGATAATTTTCTAAATAACCAGTCTGATGGAAGTAGGCAGCAAGTAGCGCAATTTCTTTAGCGGTGTCTGGTGCTTGAAGTTGTGCTGCGAAGTCGCCTGTTTTTTTTACAATCATTTCGACTTGTGCATAATTATGATAAGTCAATCTTGCGTCGTGCTTGTGATTGTACAAATTAAGTATGTGCTGCCTTGCTTGCTGGAGTAAGGTTTGGTTGATTTCCAAATTGAATGTAAATTTAGGATAGTTCTCGTACTTTGTTGCTACTGCTCGGTAGTAGTATGCAAATATAGGCTTTAAGATTATTTTTTTGATAATTTTTGGTTAAGTAAATTTTAAAAAAGGTTCTTCCATAGAACCAATAACAAAGCAAGTGTTTAAAGATGGATAGTACTTTGAAATTTAGGAAACTCTACGTACCTTTCGTCCATGACGATAAACAATCTATAAAAATTGTTGGTGCAATTCAATCTCGTTTGTTTTTGTGATGTAGGCACTTAGGGTTTAAAATTTTATTCGTATTTCAAAAAAACTTATTTATGCGTTTATTTCTTGCTTTAGGATTTGTGGTTATTTCTTTGGTTGCATATAGCCAAACCGCTTTTGACGCGCTTCGTTTTAGTACCCTTGATATTACTGCTACGGCAAGAAACATGGGGGTAGGCGGAGCAATAAGTGGAATAGGAGGCGATTTTTCTTCTTTGAGTACCAATCCTGCTGGAATAGGCGTGTATCGCTATTCCGAATGATGTTCACCCCCGCTTTAACCCGCATTAATGCTACCGCTTCGCTGGAGAATGCGCTTACGCCTAATGAGGTTAAATCTTCGGAAAATAAGTTCTTACTTTCCAATCTTGGTGGTGTTTTTGTAGGAAATCCTTATGCTTCCAAATGGAAAACCTTTAATTTTGCGTTGGGTTACAACCAATTAGCTAGTTTTGAACAAGACTTTGAATACGAAGGTATTTCCACTGGTTCTATCGTGGATCGTTTTTTGGAGCAAGTGGACGGCGATGATATTTCTGATTTCGAGTCTGGATTAGCACTTGATGCTATTGCAGTTTATGATATTGATGGCGATGGCATCTACGAAACTGACTTTCTGACTAATCCTGAAGCTCAACTTACGCGCTCGCAGGTAGTTACTCGTTCTGGCTCTATAGGAGAATTGGTTTTGGGTTTGGGCGGCAATTACGATGATAAGTTGATGGTAGGGTTCACGTTGGGGATTCCTTTTTTGAGTTTCACAGAAAACAAAGAGTATGAAGAAACTGACCCAAACGATGAAGTTGGTTTCTTCACCAACCTCAGTTACAATGAAAACCTCACGACCACAGGGGTTGGTATAAATGCAAAATTTGGTGTCATGGCATTAGTGACAAAGCAAATTCGTCTAGGCTTGGCAATCCACACACCTAGCATGTACGCATTAGAAGATTCCTTTAGCACTGCTTTTGTCTATACGTATGATGATCAAGGTATTATATCTAATCAAGCCGTATCGCCGAGTGGTTTATTTGATTATCGCTTGCGAACACCTTGGCGCTTGATAGGTGGCGGGAGCTTAGTTATTAAAAAAGCGGGATTTATTACTACCGAATTGGAGTGGGTGAAATACAATACTGCTCAATTTAATTTGACTGCAAATAGCACCAATCCAGACGATGAGGAATATGAAAAAGAGCTAAACGCTCAAATCAATAGTCGCTTTCGCTCTACACTTAATTTTAAAGTGGGTGGTGAATTGGTACTGCTCCAAGTTCTGAAAGTGCGTGCTGGCTTGGGGCTTGGGTTTTCACCTTATCAAGATGAAGATGAAATTAATCGCCTGATTAGTATTGGGGTTGGTTATCGAAAAGGAAGATTTTTACAGACGCTGCTTTTAGAATATCATCTGTCAATGAAAATTATACGCCTTATTTAACTTCTGTTTTTCCACAACAAACGATAGATAATCAATTTGTTGACCAAAGGCTTTTATGGACGGTTGGGTTTAAATTATGATTCATAAAAGCCATTAAAAACACAAGGGCTGTAAGCGATATGGTGTTTCTCATTTAAGAATGACGTTAATTTCTTTATCGCTTTGCTCTTAGTAAAGTTTGTTCTTTCGATTTTAAATTAATTAATGCAACTTGTACCACGTTGTCTTGTCTATTCAGAAGGCGATAGAAAGCCTCATCGCCTTCCAACTGCTTCGCCATTCTAGCATGGAGGTATTTAGTCAGTTCTGGTTGTAAACGCGCTGCCTCTGTGTCCTGAACGTACACTCCTTTTTCTTGGCAATATCGAATAAACTGTTGATAATCTGCTGTTCCGTAAGCAGCCTGTGCAACTGGTATTTGCTTGATGTAGGGTCTTTCTTGCAACCATCGAAAAATGTGTTGTGGAACATGTTGTCTAAGTGCAAGGTAAGTTTCGTTGAACATCACGCTGTCAATTGGGACAAATACATCGGGCGTGATGCCCCCGCCAGCATAGACAATTCTACCTTTTTCGGTGTAATAAGGCTGGGTATCGTCTATTTTAATACTATCTTTACTAGCGAACTCGCCTCGTGCTTGACGAGTAGCGACTTCTGTGCCATAATTCTCTAAATCATCATAAGGACGCTGAATGGAGCGACCAGAAGGAGTATAGTACTTCGCCACGGTCAATCGCAAGGCTGAACCATCATTTAGGTTGTACTGCTCTTGCACTAAACCCTTTCCAAAGGAACGCCTACCTACTATAATACCTCTATCCAAATCCTGAATTGCCCCTGCTAAAATCTCACTGGCAGAAGCAGAACCTTCATCAATCAATACAGCAATTTTCTCGATAGGAAAAAATACGCGCCCTGAAGTTTTGTAATCAGTTCTTTTCACTGTCCGCCCTTCGGTATAGACTAGGAGTTTACCTTTTTCTGTAAAAAATTGACTTAAAAGATTGGTCGCTTGTTGAAGGTAGCCCCCAGGATTGTGTCGAACGTCAATAATTAAATCTCGCATGTCCTGCTTTTCGACCAATCTTTCTAAGGCTTGCATAAACTCTTCATAAGTGGAAGCACTAAAGCGATTAACTTTGATGTAGCCTGTCTTATCATCTATCATGTAAGCCACATCCACACTTTTGATAGGAATGGCATCTCTTGTCACTTTGAACTGTTTGATGCTTTTATCCTTATGCCTAAGCACTTCTAGTTCTATGGTAGTTCCCCTTTCTCCTCGCAGCAACTCGGTAATGTCCTCTAAACTTTTTTCCACTCCTGCCACTAACGTATCCGCTATTTTTAAAATTTTATCTCCTGCCATTACACCAGCAGTTTCAGCGGGACCACCTGTAAGTGGCGTAACCACCATCACAGTATCATCCACAAAATAAATTCAACCCCAATACCATCAAAATTTCCTTCTAGTTGTTCATTCACATCCTCAAGTTCATCAGATGGGATGTAGCTGGAGTGGGGATCAAGTTCCGTCATCACGCTTTCTATGGCTGCATCCATCAATGTTTCTGCATCTGCTTCATCCACATATTTGGCTTTGATGTAGCGCAGCATTTCCTCTATTTTTCCATGTCCAATAGCTGATGAGTAAGTTCTGCCATTACTATTTTGTAGCGTAACGAAAGGAACATTGCTATCCAACTGCGTGCCTATAAAAACACCAAAAATGAAAAGTAAGGCAAAAAAAGTAGGTATCCAAATCTGTATATTTTGTTTATTCATAGCGGTTGTGCTGAAAAATAGTGGTTAATGGCTTTTGTAATTTTTGCAATGAAGCGCAATTTCTGAAAATTTACAGGTTCATCAACCTACTTTCTTGTTACATTTTTCATTAAAAGCGTATCCATTAGTAGAATTAAATGAAAATAAACGTTGCAAGTTCAATCCGC
>JAAUTG010000037.1 GCA_012031785.1 Saprospiraceae bacterium
AGTGGTTGATAATCAATTGATTATCAACCCACTTCTCCCTATAAAAAAATAGTCCCTTAAACCTGTACAAACGTAGAGACAATAGAGCGAACGGCTGTATTTTCTTTTAGCGAAGGCTCTAACAAGAACAAACTATGGTAAGCATCTGGGTCTTCTTCTAATAAAGCCACAAATTTTGGTAATGCTTTCTTCGCATTATTGACGAGCAAATAGGAGGCAATTCGAGCACAACTTAGTTCAGTACTTAAGATATAATCCGTTGCTTCTTTCAATACTTCAAAAGCCTCTTTCACGCGATTGGTAATAATCAAAAACTTTGCATAAGCATACCAACAAGAAACTTGTTCAGGTGCAATTTCGGTTGCTTCTTGATAGTGTTCTTCTGCTTCCTCTATCCTATCCAAATGCTGATAAGCTTCCGCAATATGAATAAAATATTCTTCTCTCCTCGACTCTATATCAATTGCCTTTTCAAAGAACAAGGCTGCATTATTCCAATCTGATTCCTGCGCGTAACACATTCCGATAAAATAAAAAGCCTCATCGTTCATGGAATCCATGATGGCAGCACGGCTAAGGTTGTTACGAGCTTCTTTGATGCGATTCAAATGAAAATAGCACTGCCCAATTCGCATGTAAAGATCAGCGTCAGGCTCAAAATGCTCTAATACCTCAAAGTAGCAGTTCAACGCTTGTTCGTATTGCAAGAGTTCAAAGCACATTTCTGCGCAATCGCGGTAAGCAAACTCAAAGTTCTCGTTGATAAGATAAGCGTATTCGTAAGCCTCTACTGCTTTTTCATACTGTCCCGTGAAGGCGAAGGAATGCCCAAGATTGTACCAAGCCAAATAAGAATAAGGGTCGTTATCCAACACATATTCATTCAATTCAATACTTTCGTCAAATTTCTTGGACAACTCTACACAAAGCCAAAGGCGTTCTAGGGCTTGAGTGTTACTGAAATCAACTTCCAATGCCGCTTTTAGTGCAAAGAACATTTGGTCATAATATTCCAAGCACTCATATACGACTGCTTCCATGACGTAAATGCGTGCAAGTTCAGAGGCATCTGCCACTGTTTTGAGTCTTTCTAATACCGCCAATGCTTCTGTCGTATCCCCCAGATGAGCAATTGCTTCCACACGCAGCAACTGTACTTTTAAATCATTTGGAGATAAGGCTTCTGCCTTCATCAACACTTCTAATGCTCTTGCTTCCTGATGGTTGCGAATAAGCAACAAGGCTTTGCGCAAGAAAAGATTGATAGAAATGGATGGCAATCTAAAGCCTGTATTACCACTTCGAGTGCTCGCTCGGGCATTCGCTCTTGCTCGTAGTAATCAGTCAAGCTAAGAAAAGCTGCTTCTTCAAAGAATACAGCTACCCCGTCCTGAGCCTTCATTTCGTAGTCGGCGACGAGATCTATAATTGCTAGAGAATTGTCGTTATTTCTTAAGTTCATGCTACTTCACGCTTGGGTTGTCCTGTTCCGTAAAAGTAAGTAAATCCTTCATACTGTTATGGGGAAATAGACGGTATTAAGGGAGCGGTTGTTTTCTTTTAGAAAATGGTAAAATATTTTGTAACATATTAGGAATTAATATATTGGATGCTATTTTCGTACTTATAGTATCCGATTTCAGGAATGAGTAACAAATAAATTTAATAATTTGCTTTTACAACTTATCACTCCTAATTGATAGCTCATCAATCCACCTATTTTACTTTTCTAGTTCATTGTTTTTTATACTCCACCACCATGAAAAGGTTACAAAAACGACTATCTTGTTGCGTACAGCAGATCGAGTTAAAGACCAAAGACAAAGCGTCAACTTCATAACATGAATCTAAATTTTGCTACTCATCTCACTGCACGCTCTTGATTATCATTTTACAATCCCTAGATAGACACTGGCGTAAGTTCCTACGCGGTCTAGAAAATGTTGTTTTTTAGTTTCTTCCTGTTCAAACGTTAAACTGTCTAGCACAAAATCAGGAAAAAAGTCTATGGTTTCCGCAGCAGAGCGCATAAGAATGCGAGTGCCTTTGCGACTATTTTTCAGAATTAACTCCCATTCTTCTTGTAAAGCTGGACGGTTATTAGCCGCTAACCAATCTTGATGGTCTAGCAATACAAAATGGCTATATGTACCAGGATTGTCTTTTAAGAACTGACTGACAGTAGTGGTATGGGGTTTTATTTTATGATGTCGCTCCTTGATGGACTGGAAATGGTCTTGCTTCAGATAAGCAGGACAGCAGGACAACGTGTATTCACCACTCATGTAAAGTCGCCAAAAATAGTTATCACTCAGTGGTAATTCAATGAACACTTTGCGCAAACATTCTTGAATAAAACCCAAGGCACCACGCTCATAGTTTCTAGCAAATAATTCCATTTGGCTGCGTGGTACGCCCAAAAGTGCCATAGTAACGTGCCGATTTACAAACCACTCCATCGCACCATTCATAATTTTATCCTCAATTTGGAGGTAAAGGTGTCGTTGTTCTTCCTGCGATTTGGCATCTAACAACTTTCTAACCTTATGACTGACATTGTTCAGGCGAAAATACCGCTCTGCCAACCAAGCAAACTGACCCGATGTGCCGTAATGATAAAATGTCTTGCGGATACCAGCACCGTTGAAGTACCGAATATTTTTATCCCAATAGTGCTGGGCAGGTTCGGATAAAGCAGTGCGTAGCCGAGTGCTATACTGATGCTTAACAGTACGACAAGTGCCTTTCCCAAACATTTGAAATAAGGTATCAAAATCTGCCGTCTCAAACACCGCTTTTTTTTAATTCTAGCAGTGCGTTTTGGCGCGGATTCATATCCACACAATGAATGGCTAACGGGCTATCAAGCAGGTAATCGAGTGCATTACAACCCGCACTCGTAATCATTACAATCTCACTATCTTCTTGAATATCAAGTAAAATACGATCACATCTTGGGTCTTCCCAGCAAGTATTATACACAAGATTTCTACTATGGACTTGTTTAAACATCCAATCCCTTAAACGATCTTTAGGTGCAAGCGTCATTTGTTATTTTTCCTTATGAAACAGTAGTTTACAGAAAGTAATCGTAAACTAAAATCAATCACAAAACCTCATTATCAATGGTCGAGCAATTAGCTATTTGTTATTCGCTACTTGCGTGGCTATTAGTTCTTCCCCTCAGTAAACGATGGCTCATCATTGTATTACAAGTGGTTTTACTTTAATAAATTATATTCAGTATTAAAACTTAATTAACTGAAAATCAGACAAATAATTACTAAAGTCTTATCAATCTTATTGACTAAGCCAGCATCTAATAGCAAACTACTTAACGCCAGTTGCCAAGTAAAGCATAAACATGATGCCATCCTATTTTACTGCAAATATGAGAAAAATAGCTGATTACATGATAGACTTCTTTGGAAAGAATCAGTAACTAATATTGTGTTTCTCGATTAATACGCTAATATGATTCAGTTTGCCAGTCTTTATTAACTCTTTGCCTATTTCAACTTGATATGTTCCAAATAAGCAATCACCAATCGAAATCATCTTTGCTAATGTGCTGAGCAGGCATTTTACTATTGTAGCGATAGGATTGAGGATGCTGAATAAAATTCCACATGTCCTCTTTTCGCCAGTATTCTGTAATATTTTTTGGATAATTCAGTTCTGGTCCAACATTTCCACCAGCTTTATTGATAGAATGGCACTTAATACAATGTTTTTTATACACTTCAAACCCAGCTAAAGCCAAATCGTCTCCTTTTGGATAAGCATTAGCGTACTGTGTTTCAAACGATTGAAACGACATCCGAACAAGTCCATAAGGATTAGGCAATCCTTTACTAACTACGCTATCTACCTGCCAAACTAGATAATATGGTGCAAATTTTCCTACCACACTATCCAACCACTGCTTTCCAACCTCCGCGTCTTCATCCTGAAACACCACATAAGCTGGATAATTCATGGCTAAACTGATGGGCATCGTAGGTTGATAGCCGTCCGTGCACTCAAACACCAGCAATCTTCCAGCAGTGTCTTTGAGCATGTTGGGAGCGTATTTGGATAATACATCCATCAAAGCAATTCCTTTGTAACGCTTTGGCATCAAAAAAAATGGGTCTTGTTCTACTTTAACGCTGATTGTATCCAGATGCTGTTCAGAAAAGATAAGGTGAAAGTCAAGCACTTCAAGTGCAGATGTACTTATTGGCTCAACATTTACTTCTTTTGATGTAGTTTCTGTTTTGCAACATATAATTGAAACCCCTAGAAGCAACAGGCTGCCTATTCTTAGTAATAACATAAAATGGTTTTTACGTTTTGTTTTTTCTTATTTTTTCTTTAATTCATACATTTCACAATGATAGGAAGTTTTTAAAACTTTTCCTCAACTTCTTTTTGCGTAAATCTTGTAGAATGAATAGAAATTCCTTTCTTTGCTAAGGTTTTAGGTAAAATAGCCAATAAAATTGCGTAATATTAGTCATTCATTGCTAATATTTAAAAATATCAACAAGTTTAGTTCATCCGTAATTTTGGCGCATATAAACTTTTACAAATTCGACTTTATTTGTAATAAAGTTCATTATCAAATAGTTAAATTAGAATAATTTATATTTTTTAATCTATTCTTAAAGTTCGCACTATAAAGGCGAAAAACCACAATTTTTTAACTATGCTCAACATCACGATTCCCACCCTGTTGCTTGATAGAAAACGTTGCTTGCGTAATATCGAAAAAATGGCTGAAAAAGCAAAATTAAGCGGTGCCCAACTTCGTCCACATCTCAAAACGTCACAATCGCTAGGCGTGGCAGCATGGTTCGAATCCTTTGGCGTTAGTGCAGTTACTGTATCTTCCTTGCGAATGGCAAAATATTTCGCAGATGGTGGATGGAGCGATATCACAGTAGCTTTTCCTGTAAATATTTTGGAAGCTCCTTTGATAGAAACTCTTGCTACAAACGTTCGGTTGAATATTTTGGTAGAATCCACAGAAAGCCTAATCTATCTTGGGGAACACATCCACAACCCTGTCAATGTATTCATAAAAATAGATATTGGCTACCATCGAACAGGAGTTGCCTATCAGGACGTTACAAAAATAGAAGCTATTTTGGATACCCTAGCAAGTTATCGGTTTTTTCAGTTCAAGGGATTTTTGACCCACGCTGGGCATACTTACAAAATTACTAGCGCCGAAGAGGCGCAACATATTTACAAGAATCATTTGGCTGCCTTGACCCAACTGAAAAATCAATTTGCAAAGAACTACCCCGACTTAATCCTGTCTTACGGCGATACCCCTTCTTGCAGTATGCTAGAAAAATTGGAAGGCGTGGATGAATTACGAGCGGGTAACTTTGTATTTTATGATTTAATGCAGTATCAAATCGGAGCTTGTCGTTTAGAGGATATCGCGGTAGCAGTTGCCTGCCCAGTAGTGGCTTTACATCCAGAGCGGAGCGAAATTGTGGTATATGGTGGTGGTGTGCATTTTTCTAAAGACCAATTATTACATCCAAATGGTCATGTTTACTATGGTCGGGTAGTCACTTTGGACAACGACACTTGGCACATTCCAGCACAAGAAAGTTACATGAAATCCCTTTCCCAAGAGCATGGTATTATTAAAGCAAGTCCTGATTTGATGGCGAAAACCAAAGTAGGAGATATTCTCGCAGTCCTGCCTGTTCATTCGTGTATGACTGCCGACTTAATGCCCTATTATCAGACTTTAGATGGGGAGCGAATTGACATCTGGGATAAAAAATAGAGGTTACTCAAGAAACTAGCACCTTGTAGCAGTTTCTTATGTATTTTACTATTTTCTAAATCTTTCCTTTTGTTGTAAAAGCAGAAGGGCGAACAAATAATTTGTTCGCCCTTTGAGAAGAGAAATAAATTAACGATAATTAATTCCTCGCTAAATGTACGGATTATCAAGTATAAAACGGACTAATCATTAGATTTTTCCACTTACTTTACCCTAAAAACCTGATTGACTAGGCTTGCTTTTCATTAACAGCTAATGAATAAATCACAAGTCCGAATCCAATCTTGTTGATTGCATCACCGATGTTGTACACAATATCCATAGAAAGGTTCTGCAACATTTGGCACACCAAAAAGACCACCTTGTGTACCAGCAATGTAACCAATTGGATAGATCGCCCAACCTACTAATACGAACCAACCCAAAATTCTTGTAGCTTTTGCTACTGCAGGACCTGCATCCTTGCTAACTTTGCTACTTCACCAAACATTACCATGTAAAGGATTACGAAATAAGCAGCACCAGAAATAGCACCCCATACCCAGCTCACAGTCTGTTCGCCGTAGATAGCTTCTCCGATGTAACCTGTTACTAACATGATAGCTGATAGCGCGATGAGCTTCCACAATAAGCCCATTTTTGCACCTGCCTTTTTAGTAATCAAGTAAAACTCTACACACATCAATGGAACAGTCAAAATCCAGTCAATGTAACGGAACTCAGTAGGAGATGCACCGTTTTCTGCCCAGAAATCTCTCATGTAGTAATAGTGAACAGCTGCGATAAAAGTAATCAAACCAGAAACCAACATAGAGGTTCTCCACTTCTTCTCCATGTTCCACATTTCCATGAAAAAGAATACAGATGCAGCAGCCATAGCCATTGAACCAATGAAAAACGTAAATCCAGTGTAATCACCAGTCTTTAGCGACGCCAATAATAAAGGCTGAACGTTAACAAAACTTCCCATAAATATTCTGTTGTTTAAAAAAATTGATTGTACTAAAATAATTCATTCTTTGGTCGCTTGATGTTTTTCTCACGATGGCTCGACTAGAACAGATAAGACCTAATCATCCAGTTGAGCTATCATGTAACATACAGAAATTGCCTAAGAACTATTCTCTAGAGATTCATCGTTTTATTTATAGCAGAATAGTAAAGCCTATCCATCAGAATACTATGCGGTACGGTAATCATGGAGATAAATAAGAACAATACACCCATGTTAAGTCCATAATTCATATTCCTCCCTACCAGCAAATAAAGTAAACCCAACCCAACAAATGACAAAAAACTTAGTGCTGCCACCTGATACAAAAAGGGCCTAATTGCATATTTGTTGTCAAGTCTTAAAATATTGATTTGGTCATACATAGCATCCACAGAATGCCAAAACACAAAATAAAAACCAAATCCTATTAACAGCGGCGTAGTAAAAAACAAAGTCATCAACGTAACAAAACCAGCTAGTTCTTTCAAGAATAGCGTTCTGGAAATCGCACCGTAAAAGAACATAAGCGCGATGTGAATAATGTTAATGATAATTAGTCCATAAATAATATAAAAACGCCAAATGCTATCCAAGTTAATGTGGGTACCAGTAATTTCCTTAATGATAAGTGATGCCTCTTGATGATAAATCAAAATTGGTACACCTAATATAGCAATTCCCCAAAGTAAATAAGTAAAAACACTAATGTACCTATTATAATCGGCTAGGTAGTTCCAGTTGGACTGCCCAAAGTGAAAAACAGAAATACCCAAAAAAATCAAAAATGCTGCAAATGGTGCTATCCACCAAATCAGACCATATATGGCTAAAACACCAAAATAATACATCACAAAACGAAATTGCCTTGTCTTGGATGCTAATTGTTTAGTCAGATAAGCAAATATCCAATAGTCACCTGCACCATGTGGAACGCCCAAAAGAATAAGAAAGAACGCTATCAAAACGATATGCTCACTGAACCAAGTGCTTGGAAGCACCATCGCGCACATTGCTACCAGAAAGGTAATGCTTATTCTTGAGTACGATACATCAGACCATGTTATGGACATATAATTATCTGTTTAATCGTTTTCTTAACAAAACTTAGAAAATTCTTATTCCAGTATTACAAATTATTATTCCGAATTTAAGACTTCATTAAGAATTGATAATTAGACAATGAAAGGTTAAACTTGTTCAAAAAAAAGTGTCAATTTTTTATTTTTTTCAGAAAAAATTCAACGACAAAGCGTTTAGTTCGCCAGACAGATAAATTAACATAGCAGTCAACAAAACATAAATTACTGAAAAACAATTATTTGTAAAATAAATAAATAGAGTGTTCTAAATTTGGAGTAAAAAAAAATTTCTTCGTGGAAAAGAAAAAAAATTGCTGCGATACCTCATTAAAGACAAAATAAACACAAAAAATGATTAAATTTTAGACTACTTTAGTCGTCATAAAAAAGAAATATAATTCACATTGCGCAACTGGTTACTTGTTTGTAAGGTTATTATTTTGAACTTTTTTAAATGCTTCAGCACAAAACAACTAAAAGTTAATTGCATAGTATTGGGTGGCTAAGTTACAAGGTGCAATTTTTTGCTCAAACACAAGTGCTTTGGACAATTTCAATTTATGTGATTTACATACAGAAATGAAGAAACTTTTTAAAAAACGAATAACCAAATGCAAATAGCAAATGATCAATTATTAAGCCAACCCAATAAATAACCAGTTGTTTATCATTAGCAATAAAAATAATGAGTATAGCACTTCCTACGCCACTGGGCGAAATTAATATTCATACCATCAAAGCGTATGAAACGGATGTAAATAAGCGAGCAACCCCCGTAGCCATATTAAAAGTAATGCACGAAGCGGCTCAACAAAAATGTGATGCGTCTAGGTATTTCAGTATGGGACTTACAGCCACAAAATTTGGCGTGGGTGTTGATGCGACAGTCTGCTCACTTTGAACGATTGCCTATGTTGGGAGAGGAGATAAGTATTTTAACTTATCCTGCGGGGTTTGACCGCGTATTCACTTTCCGGGATTATCAAGTGTTCGACGCTCAACAGCGTTGCATCATTCAAGCTGCTTCCACTTGGCTATTGATGGATACACAAGCGCGAAAAATGACACGTATTCCTGATTTTATCACTGCTTTGTCACCAGCTATTCCTGCACCAGAAAAGTGTCTGCCACGTTGTGGTTTTACACTTTATCCGTTGGAAACATTTGACAGGACGCAACTTTCCAAAGTTGGATGGTACGATTTGGATTTTAATGCACACGTCAATAATGTACAGTACGTAAAATGGATGCTCGAAACAATACCTACTGATACGTTGAAAGACAAGCATTTGCAGACATTAGAAATACAATTTCGAGCAGAGTGCAGGTTGGGAGATGAAGTTCAGTCGGCTAGTCATGCGATTGAATCCACAATGTATAAACATCAATTGACCTTAAATGGTAGCCAAAAAGAATTAGCTCTAGCTAAAACAACTTGGACATAACGCGCTGCTATACTTATAGTTACGGTGTCTCAACAAGACGTTGCACGCCCGCCACAATGTCGTCTTTCATAGACCAAAGGATGAAGTGGTCTTGCCCAACTAGCATATTAATCTCCACACTTTTACTATTCACTAGCATCTTTTCTGCAAAAAGAGCGTTTCCCATTGGTACTAATTTATCTTTATCTCCCTGATACACCACAACTGGACAAGTAATTTTTTCCCAAAGTGGCATCATTTCGTCCAATTCTTCTTTTACATACATAATTTCTTCATTAGACACTCTGAAAGACTTTGGTAATATCCAACGAAATAGCCACGAATTAAGCGGTTTTCGCCACCATTCTTGCGGCTCAAGTTCAGGCGATATAGAGCCTGCCACGACCACTAACCCTGTGATGAGTTCAGGGTAATCCATCGCCATTCTAGCAATTACAGGTCCACCTAGCGAGTGTCCTAGCAGGATAGCACCGTTTGCACCATATTTTTCTACAATAGGCTTTAAAGCAAGCGACTGATAAGCTAAACTAGCCTCTGTTTTACCAAAATCTGAAAAACCAAATCCAGGTCGGTCCACAGCTACAATTTGCATCGTCTTCGTCAAATTAGTATCTGCCAAATAAACGTTCATAGCACTAGAGCTACCTGGTGAGCCGTGCACAAGCAACAGAAGTGGCTTATCTTCATCGCCCACATGAACGTAATGGATGTTGCGTTTTTTTCCGTCTGGTAATTCGGTTTCATAATCCTCAAATCTAGGTGTTTGTTGCCCAAATTCTGTAATGGCTTCGGTTTGCTTTTCAGAAGATTCCCTAAAATTAAAAAAAGGCAAGCGAAATAGCAGAATAATTAACAACAAAGTCCCAACAAATATATTCAATAGCACGAATGCAATTTTTTTTAACCCACGCATAATTTGACATTTAATTAATGCTTCAAACGAAATATTGCTCCGATGGTTTATACATGAAAATTCTTTCAGAATTTATTAGTCGTTTAAAAGCTTGCACCACTATTCCTTTTGCGGTAAGTGTTTTCAAAGCGACATTTAATAAATTATAGACTATAAATTACAAGTCACAACTTTTTATTTAATCATCTGATAATAAATTAGTTGTAAAGACAAATCAACATTTTACCCCTTATTCGTTCTTCATGTTCAATACAACAATTTTACAAAAATGTCATTTTGAAGTCATTACATCATTTATTTTAAATGTATCATACAATGAAACAGTTTGTAACAACGCTATTTGTAGCTGTATTTACTTTAGTTTTAGGTCAAAATGCACAAGCACAAGACTTTCCGAAAGTGGATAAGAGTGTACTTGATGTGGCTTACTATCCAGCAAGAGCAGCTTTCCGCAATTTTGAAAAAACACCTGAGGCAAAAGCAGCTAACGAGCCTATTATGCGCGTTATATACTCTCGCCCTTTGAAAAATGGACGAAAAGTGTTTGGAGAACTGGAAAAATTTGGCACTGTATGGAGAGTAGGTGCAAACGAAGCCACTGAAATTCAGTTTTTTAAGCCTGTTCGTTTGAATGGTACGGCTATTCAAGCAGGACGTTACACACTATATGCAGAACTTGCTGAAAAAGAATGGACTGTTCACGTCAGCACGGATTTGGATGGCTGGGGAGCGTATTCATTCAAGCCTGAAGCAAGCACTGTGGCAAAAATAACTGTCCCAACTGCAGCGACCAAGTCTGTCGTAGAGGCTTGCTCTATTTTGTTTGAAAAAGCAGAAGATGGCGCACACTTGATTATTGCTTGGGATGATACTATGGTTCGCGTTCCATTCCAATTCTAAATTTCAATTTATCCTTAAACAAGACGACTAGTCATATTATTTCAGTCGTCTTGTTCCCAAGAACGTACAAAGTAGGTCAGGTGAAAATGTATCAGGATGCAAGAGGTTCTTATTTTAGGACTGCCAAATAGTTGATTTTCAACCATGTAAAACAGTTTTATTCATTTTCTGGTATCTCCATCCGAATACGCCAGTCTTTTGGGAGATAATTATTTACTCGATGATGCAAGGCTTTCACCCAGCCCAGTCCATTTCCCTCATAATGAATCAACCGCCAGCCCTCCTCAGAAGTAGGTAAATCAAAAGATTCCTTTTTCAAAAAACGCAAAGCATTTTCCTTATCCAACGCTAGGGAAGGCAATTGCTGGGCTTGATGAATACTCAAGGCTAGTGCATGACTTGGGATAAGGTCTTTCCCTTTAATTGTTCCAATTTCAAAAGCAAACGCATGGCGATTTAATCTTTGCGCAACAAAAGCATATTGGCTAACAAGTGCTTCGGGAATCGCAAATACTCTATTATTTTCGGTTTGATAGTATTGAAATTGTTCAAATTGATCCACCCAAGCGTGTACCAAACCATATTGCTTTTTGTCTAAAGGCAGTAAGTGTTTGAACGTAGGGTTTTTGACCAGATGGGCACTACTTTCATTTGAAGGTTTCTGTAAACAACTGATGAAAAAACCTTCTCCTTCCAAAAGATGAGGAAAAAACTGATAGCCATATACCGCATACTGATTTTTTCACAAATATTCCAATCAGATGGCAGACGGAGTGCTTGAGCTTCCAAATGAAACTGCTCTTTCAGCCAAACTACATTTTCCAAATTTTCTTTGTCGTTGTACGTGCAAGTGCTGTACAATAGATAGCCGTTGGGTTTCACCAACTTTTGAGCATCTGCTAATATTCTTTTCTGGCGTGCAGCACAGATTTCTACCAACTCTTCTGACCAGTGCGCCATCGCATTTGGGTCTTTCCTAAACAAGCCTTCTCCAGAACAAGGCGCATCCACCAAAACGACATCAAAAAAATCAGTCAGTGCCTCAAAGTCTTTAGGGTCATGGTTGGTCACAATCACATTCGGATAACCCCATTTCAAGATGTTTTCGTGCAGAACTTGATAACGCGACTTGATCACTTCGTTGCAAACCATCAAACTGCCTTTTGGTAATACGGACAAAAGCGAAGTGGTTTTTCCACCTGGTGCAGCGCATAAATCAAGCACTTTGATGGGTTGTTGGTGGCGAATAAGCTGCTCCATAACCGCTGCCAGAAACATGGAAGAAGCCTCTTGCACATAGTACGCGCCTGTGTGGAAGCTAGGGTCAAGCGTAAAAACAGGTCTTTGCGTCAGATACGCGCCATGTGGATTCCATTTTACAGAATGACTGGTTGGTAGTGATGATTTATTTTTTTGATGATTCCATCGAATACTAGTAGGTGGTACTGCTGCTAGGGCATCCAGAAAATGGTTGTATTCATCAAGCAGTAGCGTTTGCATTTGATGTTGAAAAGGCAGGGGAAGTTTTTTTGTCATTGTCATTTATACAAAGTAATACACAAAAAACGATGAAATGAGTAGGTTTTAAGATGCCATCAACCATTGATAGGCTTTTGGAAATTCTCTTGCCCAAAACCATTCTTGATGCGTACCGTCCCAAGCGATTTCCATATTAATTTCGTTGTTGTTGAATCCTGTTTGTAATAAAGTATAGTATAACCTTCGCAAACCATTTGATACGTATGCCCCTTCTTTTTCACCTGCCACCAAATAAAGTTTTACGTTACAACGCTTACGCACTTGATCTATGTGCGTAAAAGCACTTTCTGAGAACCACAATGAAGGCGAAAAAATGCCCGCTTTACCAAAAACTTCTTGATACTGAATAACAGCGTACAGCGTAATCAATCCACCCATTGAACTTCCCATGATTGCTGTATTTTCCCGCTCTGGAAACGTGCGGAAATGCTCGTCAATATAGGGTTTAAGGGTATGAATGATAAAATTGACGTAATGTTCGCCGTCGCCACCGTAATTGTTATAGGCATTGAACCAAGGAGAATACTCTGATAGTCGTTGCGTGCCTTCTTTAGCGTTTTCAACACCTACCACTATCGCACCTTGGTCACCATGATGATGAAACAAATGGTCTAGCGTCTCATCCACATACCATTCTCCCGCAAAACTGGCTTTTTCATCAAATAAATTTTGACCATCTTGCATATAAATTACAGGGTATCTTTTATCAGTATGTTCATAGTCAGGAGGCAGGTACATCCACACTTTACGCTTTCTGTTGAGATGTGGAATATGAAATTCTTGATCCACCACAAAAACTTTTCCTTTATAAGTTGTCATAACTTGTGATTGCTTACGTTATACAATGAGCTGTTTGATAACTCTTAAATAGTAGTCTATTTGGAAATAGTAGTTTTAAAAGCCTCTTTTTATTCTTGTAGCGCTGCTTAATGTCTTACGAATGAAGCCCGTCAAGGATTGCTACCAAACAACTATTGATTACAAATTAACGCATTACTTTTCAAAAAATAAAACAAACCATATTCCAATTTATCCGATATATCCAATGTAAAAGCAAATATATCGTTCTTAGTCTGCTACATTTATTGTTTCTTTCGTTAATGTGGTTTAAAAAAAAATGGCTAAACAGTTACTCTATTTTAAGTAACTTACCACGCGCTATCACATTTTCTTCTACGATTTCATACCAATATACTCCATTTGGATAAGCACTCAAATCGAGCGAAAGCTGTGCATCATTCCAATTGACCAGCAGCAATAAACTTCCAGCAGTATTGAACAGGCGCAATTGACGCACAGCCGCTTCATCTGCAACAAATTCCACCTGCGTAGAAAATGGATTAGGTACTATCTTAAAATTTGTATTTTTATCATTAACCAGTTGCTTTTTTAAAGCAACTGCTCTTTTTACAGCCGCCAAAGCGTCAATTCTTCCGTAGCCATAAACATTATTTGGAAAAACGTCACGCGCTGTTCCACAGTTCTCACTCGTTTGGAAAGGAATAGCAGTTTCTTCCAGAATCGTTTCAATCGTTTCTACCTGACCTGCCAAGTCGGGGTTGGCAGAAATCATCAACGCCACTGCACCCGCCACATGAGGACCTGCCATACTTGTTCCACTAAAATTGCTGTACCCTGTGCCACGAATGGCAGACCGAACACTAACGCCTGGCGCAACCACGTTAGGTTTAGTACGACGACTATTATCTACCAAAACAGGTCCTCGACTGCTAAAGTTAGCAATAGAATCTGTAATTTGAGAAGCCCCCACACTAAAACTATTTTCAAAGATAGCGGACGGCGTATTGACAGTAGCACAGTTCCTTCCGCTGTTGCCAGCCGAAACAACTACCACTACCCCACTGGTTTTCAAGTTATTTACTGCCGCTTCTAACAGCTCAAAATTAGTGGTGGTGCAACCCTCTTCTGATGGGCATCCCCAAGAATTGTTGATGACGTGTGGCGCTTTGCTAGGATTTGGGTTCTGATTATTGCTGTTGGTTGGTGCTAAAAACCATTGAAAACACTCCAAGTAAGTAAAAGGTGTCCCCCAGCCGCGTTCCATATTGCGGCAGCCAATCCATTGAGCATCAGGCGCAACACCGATTTGATTGTCCATCGTGCTGCCCACTATTGTTCCCATAGTATGCGTGCCATGGTTATTATCGTCACAAGGTACTTTGATGTCCAATCCACAAGGGTTTTGGCTATTAGGCACATTTAAAAAATGAATCGCTCGAATAGCATCATGCCAGTTGTAATTGTGGTCAATGGTGTTGTTTATGTTGCCGCGATATTTTTGCGATAAAGCAGGGTGCATCCAATCATAGCCTGTGTCCTGTCCACCTACTACTGCACCTTGTCCAGTATAGCCTAAATCCCAAACTTCATTTGCACTAATTTTTAAAATCCCCCATTCAATCGCGTTGCGGCTTTGAGGGGTATTGTCTTGGTCATTTGCGGTTGGCATTGACATTTGTACTACGGGATTTGCTGCAATTCGAGCGACTTCTTCCGATTGCGCCAACTGTTCCAGCAGGTTATAATCCCCAACTACCCAAATTAAATTGACGATATATAATGGTTGGTGAAGCACGTTTTTTCGTTCAAGTTCCGCCAGCAAATGCTTTTGAGACTGCTCCTGTGTGGCTTTCAACTGCTGATAAACATAATTAGCTTTTTCCATTTTAGAAGCAGTAGCAGAAGTGGCAGTCAAATCGGCTTGTACTTTCATTACGACTAGCATTTCGGTGGTTTTTCCAGCTTCGGTGGCTTGCAAAACGCTTGTATCCACTTTGTGCTGCCAAGATTGCGCAACTGCACAGATATGCACTAGCACAAACAATGCGATTAGATAAACCCGACTTTTCATAACGTATATTGACATTTATAATAAAAGTTTGTACCAAGTAGTTTAGCATGGGTAATGTACAAACTTACGAATAACAAATGAAGTTTACTCGTTTTGTGATTAAATTAACTTTTGAGCTTCAATCAAGTTTTATCAGTACGTTCCATTTTTTTACAGCAAACAAGCGATTTTGATGCGCGAGTTGCAGGAAAGGCATAGGCGAATTGTCGAGTAATTATTACTGACTCAACACTTTTGCACGATACTCACTCGGAGAAAGTGATTTTGCTTTTTTGAATACTCTATTGAAGTAGGAAAGGCTGTTGAAGCCACAAGCCATGCAAATTTCAGTCATTTTAGTATCAGGTTCATGAAGCAAACTCGTCGCTAATCGGATTCTTCGTTGTTAATAAAGTCAATAGGAGAAACACCCAATTCGTTTTTGAACACCTTAAAAAAGTGGGATTCACTCATGTAAGCTTTTTGGCTCAAGCGTTCCACAGAAAGCGGTTCAGTGATATTCGCTCTGATGTATTGAATGACGCACGCCAAACGATTATTACTGCTCAAGGCAGTGGTTTGCTCTGTGTGTACTTTTCTGGAATCTGCTTGCAAAACCCTAATTAACAACTCTTTAAGCATAAAGTCAATAAATAAATCCTTGGAAGGGTGCTGCTCTACAAAAAGAGTTAAGAGGCGATTAATAATTTGTGTGACAGCAACTTCATTACAAAAATGAAAATTACAGGCTGTGAATAACCATTCTTGACCATCTAGTTTGGGCATATTTTCATTGAGCAACAGCACCGTTTCTTTTATTTTATCCTCCGAAATAGTCATCGCCAAACACTGTGTAGGGCTTTGAGCGTTGGCTTCTGGAAAATCAATACACATGATTTCTTGAGAAGGGAGAATCAAAGATTCTCCGGGTAAAAAATCGAATGACTGCCTGTCGCGCAGGTGCATAATTTTCTTGCCTTTTATCATACTTGCCAACACTACCTGATCGAACTGCAAAAAAACACGCTCTGCTTGTTGATGCGTTTCAAACACATGCATAGCCGCATTGCTGGCAGTGTAAGAAGTTTGATTTTCCACTAAAGTTTGCAACCTGCGCGTTGCCAAAAAATGATTAGGTAATTGCATGAAAACATATTTTATTGAATGACTTCGTACTAATCTCCCTTTTTTATTCTAAATTTATATGCAAGATAGAAGATAATAACGAAAAAAATAATCAATACCTTACTTTTAATAGAATAGTATTAATTTTTGATAGAATCATACAAAAGAATCTTAAAAGTAGGATATAATTTTGTGTTATCAAATTGAAGTAGATTTTATTTTAATTAAATTTGATAAAAGCAAAATTTTTTAAAAAGTAAAAAAATACTCTATGAGTGATTTAATGACTTCCACTGCAAGTGCATTGGAAAAACCTGGTTTCAAAGCTCATTATGATAATTTCATCAATGGTAAGTGGGTAGCTCCTGTAAAAGGCGACTATTTTGAAAATATTTCCCCAGTGGATGGCAATGTATTTACAAAAGTAGCACGCTCATCCGCAGAAGATATTGAACTGGCTTTGGATGCAGCATGGGCAGCGGCTCCTGCGTGGAATAGTTCTTCCGCTACTTATCGAAGCAATTTGTTACTGAAAATTGCGGACGTGATGGAAGCTAACTTGGAAGCCCTTGCAAGAGCAGAAACTTGGGATAATGGAAAAGCAATTCGCGAAACTATTGCCGCAGATGTTCCGCTCGCTCTTGATCATTTCCGTTATTTTGCAGGAGTGATTCGCGCAGAAGAAGGTACGGTTAGCGAATTGGATGCGAATACAGTATCCATGAACATCTTAGAACCACTAGGCGTGGTTGGACAGATTATTCCTTGGAACTTTCCTTTGTTAATGGCAACTTGGAAAATTGCTCCTGCTTTAGCGGCTGGCAACTGCGTGGTCTTAAAGCCAGCAGAGCAAACGCCTGTCGGTATTTTGGTCTTGGCGGAGTTGATTCAAGATATTTTACCCGCTGGTGTATTGAATATTGTAAATGGATTTGGAGTAGAAGCAGGCAAGCCTCTAGCTTCTAGTCCGAGAGTAAATAAAGTAGCATTCACGGGGGAAACTACAACTGGACAATTGATTATGCAATATGCTTCCAAGAATATTACGCCTGTCACTTTAGAATTAGGCGGAAAATCGCCAAACGTTTTCTTCAAAGCATCATGGATGCAGATGATGACTATTTTGACAAGTGTCTGGAAGGTGCTGTAATGTTTGCCTTTAATCAGGGAGAAGTATGTACTTGTCCTTCAAGACTTTTGGTGGAGGAAAGTATTTTTGACGACTTCATGGCGCGCGTAATCGAGCGCACAGAAGCAATTAAAATGGGCCATCCACTCGACCCTTCTACGATGATGGGAGCGCAAGCATCCAACGATCAATACAACAAGATTTTGAATTATATCGAAATTGGAAAAGAAGAAGGTTGCGAAGTACTAACTGGTGGAGGTGCTGCCTACAATGAAGGTTTAGCTGGTGGCTACTATATCAAACCTACTATTTTGAAGGGCAATAATAAAATGCGTGTTTTCCAGGAGGAAATCTTTGGACCAGTGGTTTGCGTGACCTCCTTTAAGGACGAGGCTGAAGCCATCCAAATTGCCAACGATACTTTATACGGTCTTGGCGCAGGAGTTTGGACTCGTGATATGCATCAAGCATTTCAAGTATCTCGTGCCATACAAGCAGGTAGAGTTTGGGTGAATTGCTACCACGCTTATCCAGCACACGCACCATTCGGTGGCTACAAGAAATCAGGTATTGGTAGAGAAACACACAAAATGATGCTCAACCATTACCGCCAGACTAAGAATATGTTAATTTCTTATGATAAAAAGGCATTAGGATTCTTTTAACTAATCTTTGTCTATTTTAAAAAAAGGAAAGCTCGGAAAGCAATTTCTGGGCTTTTTTACAATCTACTTTTTATGACGCAACGAGTGTTGGTGACTGATGCTGCTAAATTGATAATTGATGAACTGCGACAAACGCACGGTGCTTTGATGTTTCATCAAAGTGGTGGCTGCTGCGATGGTTCTTCCCCAATGTGTTTTCCTGATGGCGAACTGATGATTAACGAAAATGATGTATGGTTGGGCACGATTCATGGTTGCGATTTTTATATGTCAAAAGATCAATTTGAATATTGGCAGCATACTCAATTGACAATTAATGTGGTACCAGGACGAGGTGCTAGTTTTTCACTAGAAATTCCACTTGGCTTACGTTTTGTGGTAGAGTCGAGAATTTATACGGATCAAGAAATGGAACAGTTATCTCCCACTCGATTGGGGTAGTATTATGGAACAAGGCTGACTAATGCTGCGAGCTTGTTTATTTGTCAAGATATGGAAGATTTTTTTTATAGATTGCGACAAAATATTTTTGAAACAGAAATTTCCTCTATGAATTATTCATGTATATTTTACATTGGAAGTTTCTGTTTTTATACAGGCTATTCATAAAAAACATTCATCCTGTCAAGCATCCGTTATGAGCTTTTGCCTAATTTTATCTGTTCTCGAAGTCAAATGTTCATTTTTACCACTCTTTTTAGACAGTACGTCTAAAATTTTTCCTATTTTGTCGCCGTAGAAATTATTTTGAACTTGTTTAATTCATGAGATAGGTTATTTTTATTTCGTTCTTTGATTACTGCTGTGGTATCATAGATAGATGAAGAGAAACAAGGCTAGATCATGATTTTTTATTTGGCGATGTTGTTTCATCGCAAAATTATCAAAAAACAAATTATTTCAGCGATATAATATGAGTAAAAGAAATTTCAAGGACAGAAAACGTGGCGGCAGTACTGGCTTTTTTTCTTGGCACTTTTGGGGTACATCGGTTTTATTTAGGACAAGTAGTACTTGGTATTTTATATTGCTTATTTATGTTTACAGGCATTTCTACTGTATTGGGCTTTATAGATGCAATGGTACTTCTATCTTCTGATGAGGATAAATTTGATAGAAAACATAATCGGAAATATTTCGCCATACAAGAACAGGAGGAATCTTTTGAGCGCAACCGCCGCCGCAGAGAACGCGACGTGGAACATTGGGAACGTAGGCAACGCCATCAAACGCCGAAGGTTTCATTAGACAAGGAGCGCGAAATAGAACGATTCAAGCGCGTTCAACGAAGCAAAGAAAATATGCAACGTATCGCTACTTTGAGGGAAGAAGGTATTAGTTTCTTCAAGAATTACGACTACGAGGCTGCTATTGAGGCTTTCAAGCAAGTAATTGCCTTGGATGAGCAAGATGTAGCAACGCATTTTAATTTGGCTTGCGCTTATTCTTTAGAAGAAAATTCGGAGCGGTCACTCTATCATTTGGACAGGGCAATAGCATTTGGATTTACAGACACAACAGAAAAATTAAAACGCATGACGCATTAGCTTTCTTGAGGATTCAGCCTGAATTTTTGACTTTTGAACAAAATCAATTTAGATTGGCGACCAACGCATATCCACAGAACTCAAATCCTAAAAAATCCAATTTTGTAGAAGATGATTTTTCAGAACCCACAGACTTATTAGAAGGACAACCTGATTTATTAGACCAACTTCAAAAATTAGGAGACCTGCGCGAGCGTGGACTTTTGAATCAAGATGAATTTTTGCGTGAAAAGAAGCGACTTTTAGGATAGACTACAATTCCTAATATCCTAGCATGTCTTAGTTAATTTATCAGTCGAATGTCATCAATTTAGTAAAATCTTACTATCATTGATGAAATAGCGGTTATATCTTTTAAGGTGTAAGTTATTGAAAATGAATATATAGTGTCAGCGTGACTGCCATTCACCCCGACACTATAACGCTCGTTAAGCCTCAAATTGACGACATTCAATCTATCAGTCCACGCCCTTGTTTGTTGATTTTCCGCTTTCCGCCAGTTGTTTCATCAAGCGATCGAGAATACCATTGATAAAATCCTTGCTTTTGTCGGTGCTGTAAAGTTTAGATACTTCCACAAATTCATTCAAGGTAACTTTGGCGGGAATGGTAGGAAAATGAAGCAACTCTGCCAAAGCCATTTTGAGTAGTATCATATCAATAATTGCAACGCGCTCAGCATCCCAATTTTTTAGTACGGGCTGGATAATTTCTTGTAAACTAGTGCTTTCGTAATAAGTAGTGCGCAGCAATTCAGCTCCGTATTGACTGGTTTCTTCATTCGGCAGGTATTCTTCATAAAAGTTGGTTGGCGCGGGCAAAATTTTAATGGTTTTTTTAATGGAAGCTACCACCAACGATTTGTCATCGGACCAAGCCGGATAGTGGTCTTCAAGCAGTTCATTAAAGGATTCTGTATTGCTGTAATGTTTGAATAACTCGAGGAGGATATTTTGATGGTCTTGCGTGGAGGATTCAGTTTGCTCTAAGTAATTTTGATAGTGTTCTGTCTTTGCAAATTCGGTATAAAACGTTCGCAGGGTGTCGCGTTCTATCTTAGAGGCGACATGCGATTTTAAAAAACGACGTTCTAATGCTTCATTTTTATTTAACGAAACGATTAACTCGTTTGTACCTAATTTTGGGGTGAAAACTAAATCTTTTTCTGTAGGACGCAACTTAGCTTTGCGATTGGAGGCATCATGCCTAGCATACTCTGCAAGGCGAATGAGAAATAGCAGATTGAACAAGTACAACTCGAATGCTTTTTCGACGTTGGTTTGGTAAAGACTCAGCAGATTGCTAAATTTTAATTCACTATTTCTGCTTTCCATGTAAAGCAACTGCATGACTTTTACCCTGACGTTTCTTCTATTTAACATGTATTCAGGTGAAATTCCTTTATTAAGAGTTGATAAGAACTTTTTGAAAACAGGCTATTCCTATTTTTGATTTCAAGCTGCAAACAAACAAATTTTTATCCAAAAATCACCTTAATTATTCGTTTAATTTTTGATAACCCTAATTTTTACGCTTCACCATGTTCGTATTGAACTTATAACTACTGTTCTTTGGTCTTCATTATTGAACGAACCAATAATGAAAACCAAAGACCAATAGCCAACTCATTTACGGTACCAAAATCGTTTGATCTGGAATTAGTATTTCGTTGGCAGAATCAAAATTGTTAATAGTTACTAGTTGCTGCACCGTCGTATTGTATCGTTTGGCGATTGAATAGAGTGTGTCATTTTCTCGCACGATGTAGGTCTTAGTTTTAATGTTGGTACCAGCGTAGTTTACGTTTCTAGCATCGTTACTGCTGTACGGTGGAGGAGTAATGACGCTGGTGCGGAAGTCTGTATCAAGATTGGTGTTGCCTCTGCTGTTGAAATCATCGTCCATAACCACAGATGTTCTTCTATTGTTTCTAGCCATGGTAGTAGTTTCAGGCACACAGTCTGTTGTTTTTAGACGATAACCCGTAGGTACTTCTTCATTGATAGTCAAGGCATTGATGTATCTAAATCTAGCCTCCGTAAATCCATAAAGTTGGGCGATAGCTCTGATGGTTTCTCCCGATTTTTTCGTGTGGTAGCCGTCTGTTATTTCCCAAAGTGGCGTAGAAGTGGACGTGCTGCTTGTTTCTTGTTCTTGCAAGTTAGTCTGCGCAGTTTGCTTAATAACAAGTCGGTCGCTAGGATGAATATTAGTATCTGAGAGACTATTCCAGTCTTTAAGTTGCTGTACAGTAACCCCATACTGTTTGGCAATCCCATAAAGCGTTTCTTTTGCACGCACTATGTGAATGCTGTTGTTGGCAGTTCTTGGCAAATTGTTGGCATTGGTATTTTCCCCTTTTTCGTAGTATTCCGTATCAGTATATGTGGGTTGATAGCTTCCTGTTCGTGTGTTATAATCCGCAATGGTGGTGTACTTGGAAGAAGAAGAACCATTTTGAATTGGGCCCGTTTCGTACTCTGTGTAACTATCAACAGAATTATTGTTGTCTCTAGTGCTGTTATTTGCGCTTGGGTTGTAAGAGGTATTAGCGCAAAGGTCTCTCAGCACTGCGTTCAATGCAGTACCATTGATGGTTGTAAGTTTACGAGTACCGAGTGCGTTGCCGTTATTGGCAAAAGTAGTTTTATATTCTGTTACTCCAATTTCGGGTAAAATAGTAATATCTGTACCGCTGGTGACGCTAAAAGAAAAGCTGGTTTTACACTCAGCCGTGTTATTTCCCATGAAAAACACACCTGAATTGGAAGTGCCATCCGCAATGTTTTGACCATTGCGCGTTTGATTGAAATTAAAACTAAAACTCAGGTTGCGAGTAGCGTATTCTACGCGATCACCATTAATTTTAATGGCACTAGCGGTGGTAACAAAGTGAAGTACGCCAGAACCCCTTGACTTTTCTTTAACAACTACGTAGTATTGATCGCCACCT
>JAAUTG010000038.1 GCA_012031785.1 Saprospiraceae bacterium
TAGGGTTTTTCTTAGACATGCGAATAATCTGCATGGTAATCGTACTTCCTCCGCTTACAGTTCGACGATGACTAACGTTTTGCTGAACAGCTCTACCCAAACTCAACAAGTCTATACCAAAATGATAATAAAATCGTCTATCCTCAAAAGCAATCAACGCTTTTTCAAACTTTTCAGGCACAACTTCACTGTGTGGAAAACGCCATTGCCCATCTGCTGCAATTCTTGCACCTAGCAGCCCTCCTGTACTATCTTCCAATACCACACAAGTCGGGTCTTCAAATAAATGGCGTGGCAAACAAAACCAATAACTCAAAATCAAGAGCATTGCGCCTGTAACTTGCCATTTATGTTTAATCAAGAATGTTTTTATCTTTCTTTTTGCCTCCAATTATAATCTTACTTTTGTAGTTTACGTTAGAAACGTTGTACTAGGATAAATCATTATCCCATTTCTGATTTAAAGTTAATAGCCATGAACTTAGGTTTTACAAAGTTACTTTCACTTTTTCTCTCTTGCAATCTTTTTTTGACTTTAGCCGTTGGTCAAGATCAACCTTCCATGCTTTCGGGTATAATCAATCAATATAGTCCCGTTCGTGCATTTGATTATTGCAAAAATGCAGCCGTTATTGATGACACCTCTGTTTATGAGGTAGGACAGTCTGTCATTTTGATTCAAATGCAAGGTGCTGCTATTGATAGTAGAAACGAACCTACTTTTGGTCAAATCATAAATGCAAGAAACGCTGGAAAATATGAAAAGGCAACCATTTTTGCCGTCAACCAAGACACTATTTTTTTCCAAAATAGCCTTCTTAACACCTACGAGATAAATGGAAAAGTGCAAATGGTTTCTGTACCGACTTTTGAAAATGCGATGATTACAGATACTTTAAAAGCCCTTCCTTGGGACGGGGAAAAAGGAGGAATCATCGCACTAAAAGTAAATAACCTCCTCACTATGAATGCGCCAATTATTGCGAACCAAGTAGGATTTAGAGGAGGAAAAACCATGTCACCATCCAACAACTGTCTTGGGGGTATCAACAACGCACCTGAATACGAGTTTTCAGCAAATGATTGGAGAGGAGCAGCTAAAGGAGAAGGTATTGCAGAATACATCACTGGAAAAGAAAACGGAAGAGGTCCACAAGCAAATGGCGGAGGTGGTGGCAACGACCATAACTCTGGCGGCGCAGGAGGCTCGCATGTGGCAAGAGGTGGGAACGGTGGCAGCAGATTAACTCCAGCCTTGAGTCTAGCCTGTAGAGGAAATAGTCCTGGACTGCGAGGTTACGCGTTAGCCAATGACGGTACTAGAGCCTATTTTGGTGGCGGTGGTGGCGCAGGTCATACCAACAATTCCACGAACAAAAATGGCGGAAATGGTGGTGGTATTATCATCGTAGAAGCTAATAATATTGCAGGGAACAATCAAGTAATGGCAGTTAATGGCGGTTCAGCCTTAGAAGCCACTGGAGACGGTGGTAGTGGTGGTGGGGCAGGAGGAACAATTATCTTACTCACCAGTAACGTGCAGAGTAACCTTCGATTAGAGCTAAAAGGTGGAGATGGTGCAAGAGCAAGTAATGAAGATTCTGATACTTGTTTCGGACCAGGCGGAGGCGGCAGTGGTGGACGATTACTTACCAATTTGAGTGGTACAGAAGCTGTAACCGTCGCTTTTGAGGGAGGTAGCGCGGGACAATCAGTCAGAAGTAGCACCGCTTCTTGCTCAAACACGACCAATGGTGCAGGTAATGGCGAGCCAGGCATAGGAGCAGGTTTGTCTGTCCTACCTACAAGCACTAACCCAACCATTCGACCTATGGTGGTTAGGCAGCCACAAGAAGCCTTTAGTTGTATTGGTCAAAACACTAGCATAGCTGTTGAAGCAGTTGGAGGTGGACTTAGCTATCAATGGCAAATTAATAGAGGAACTGGATTTGTGAATTTATCAGATGATGCAAACTTCACCAACACCAACACCAATACTTTAAATATACTTAATGTCAATAGCGGCATGGGGAACTTTCAATTTCAATTACTCATCACCTCCGAATGTTTTGGGCAATTACGAACTACGCCCATACCTCTGGTCTTAGGTACTGATGCACCTGTTGCGAATTTTTCTTTTGATAATCAAGAGGAAGGCGTGGTCATTTTTACCAATAATTCACAGTTTGCAGACCGTTTCGTTTGGGATTTTGGCGATGGTGTGAGAAGTACCTCTACCAATACTACCTATACTTTTCCTAGCGAAGGTGAATTTCAAGTGTCTCTCATTGCTTCCAATCAGTGTGGCATGGACACATTTACCACAACTATTCGAGTTGTATTACCTCCCCAAGCAGGCTTCAATGCTACGGCTACTACTGGATGTGCGCCACTTTCAACTCCTTTCAATAACGTGTCCTCTCAAAATGCAGCCACTTTTGTTTGGTTATTTCCAGGCGGAACGCCAAACACTTCTACACAAGCTAACCCAATGGTTACATATAGTGAACCAGGGGCTTATGATGTTTCTTTAATTGTTAGCAACGAAGCTGGAAGTGACACCCTCACGAGGGTCGCTTTTATCAACGTGAACGACGTACCTGATGTAAACTTTTTGACAGATGTAACCGATTTGTTTGTAAAATTTACGAACACAACTTCTGATGGAACTAGCTTCCGATGGGATTTTGGGGATGACACGCCTACTAATACCCAACCTAATCCTGAACATACTTATTCAGAACTTGGTAGTTACGAAGTGACTTTGATCGCTACAAACGCTTGTGGCGAAAACAGATTGTCCAAGGAAATAGCAGTAGGTTCAGCACCTTTAGCCTTATTCGCTGCTGACAACAGCGTAGGATGCGCACCATTGACTATCCAATTTATTGACCAGTCAAAAGGCAGCGTGAGTTTATGGGAATGGATATTTGAAGGCGGACAACCACAAAGTTCAGTAGAAAGAAACCCTACCGTCACTTATAATCAACCAGGCGAATATAATGTTTCGCTGAAAGTGGTCAACGAATTGGGGCAAGACACCAGTTTTAGAGCCAAATATATTAAACTTGCACAACCACCATTGGCAGATTTTGATTTTACAATTGAAGATGGAGTTGTTAGTTTTACTAACCGTTCGGAAGATGCAACGCTGTACAGTTGGGGATTTGGCGATGGTGGTGTATCCGTAGAAGAAAGTCCAACACACACTTACAAAAAAGGAGGTATTTACTACGTTACATTGAATGCTTACAACCGATTTTGTGCCACTGCCATCACCATTCCAGTGAATATAATTGTGACTAGCACAGAAACCTTATCCGATGGAACTGTTATTAAACTATATCCAAACCCCATTTCAGACTGGTTTAATGTACAGGTTGAACAATCCTTCCCCACTGAAGTTGAGCTTCGACTATTTGATTGGACAGGAAGACTAGTAAAAGCAACTGTTTTTTCAACCAGCAGTATTTATGAAAGCGATTGGAGTGAAATGCCAAGCGGTGCGTATTTCATACAGCTTACAGGTAGAGATTGGCAAACGACTAAGCGAATTATTAAGCAATAAAATAAGTAGCTGATGTTACTATTTGCTTTTTAAAAAGGATTAGCCTGTAAATTGAGGGTATTTAAAATAATTGTGATTTACGTGTAGAAACAACATCAGTCAAAAATAAAAACGGTATCGAACGCCTGCGAAAGCATTCGATACCGTTTATTTTTGTATGATTCTTAGTTCTCTTTTTCAGGTTTTGCTTTCTTGTCTTTTGCAGCTTCTTTTGAAGGCTGTGGCGTGGTTTTAGGCGTATTTCCTGGAGTTGGTCTTCCTCCTGCTCCCCTAGCAGGTGCAGCGGAATCTCCAGCATCACCCCCCATGTTATCACCACCACCAATCACGTCATCGTTTTTCACAGAGCGCGTCTTTGAACGGCTATCGGCAAAAGTTAATTTTCCAAACTTGTAGGTTAAATTTACTTTCAAGTTTCGGTTGAGCATCAGCATATTACTCGTTTGTGTCAACTGAGGTGATTCCAACTCCGTTCTCACGTTCCAACCCCTAGTTGCAAAGTTTTCTGCGGAGAAACCTATGCTACCTTTGTTATTTGTAAAATTCTTACGAAAACCCAAAGCATACATTCCGAAACCACCATTTATCCCTTGCAATTGTACTTGTCTGCCACGCACAAACGTAAAGGCTTGTAAGCCCCAACCTTTTTTCAGTTGTAGTTGAGACATCAAACGTCCACCAAAATTTAGACCACTATTTTCAATCGTAACTGATGTTCCATTTTCTCCCCCCACTTGACCTTCCAAAAAGGTGTAATAAACATCAAAACCGCCATTAACTGTCCACTTGTCCGTCAAATAAATATTAGTGAACCAGTTTGTTCCCAAAGAACGCTGTTTACCAATATTTTCAAAAGTGGTTAAAATTGCCCCTTGTATAGAGTCTATTGGAGTACGGACTTGATTGATGGCATTATCTGTTGTCCTGCCAAAAACAGAAACGTTGATGTACGTCTTCTTTATCATTGTGCTAAGTCCCAGCTCCACGTTGTCTGTTAGTTCTGGCTCTAAATTTGGATTTCCTACGCGTACATCTTGGTTATTAGCTATATTGAAATTTGGATTAAGCTGCTGTAAACCAGGGCGTTGAATACGACGATTATAGCCTAATTTTAAGGTAGTAAAACCTTTCAACGATTTAGAAACATTCAAACTTGGTACGAAATTACTATAATTTGGCAACTCTATCACCGCGTCATCTTGCTCTGCGCTGATGGAAGTGTTCTCCCAACGTAAACCCGCTTTAAAGGTATATTTACTTGGTGTGGAATAAGTGTAAGAACTATAAGCGGCTACCACATTTTGCTGATAATCCAAAGTGCCAGAAGGACGAGTAAAGTCGGGATTGTAGTCCGTAGTCCCGCCTTCTGCAAAAAGGTAAGAGAAATCACTATTTACAGCACGTAAAATCCCTTTTGCGCCTAACTCTAAGGATTGATTATCACTAATTGGTGTAACATAATCTGTTTGTAGCGTAATTTCTTCATTCAGGTTGTCATTTAAGTTTTTTAAACTATTCAACAAAAAGCCATCGCTATTCAAAGTGTTGGAAACAAAATCATTCACCAAGTCGTTGCGGCTATACTGGGTGGAAATACTCCACTCTTGTTGTGGCTTAAAGATGCGGATATAATCCAAATTCATGTCCACGTTGTGAGAAGCGTCCGTAGTTGCAATATCTCTAAAACTGGTGTTAAGCAACAAATTATCATTATAAAGTTCGGTAATCTGGAACTGCTCGCGCTGAAAGCTACGTATGCCGTAACGTACTCCACCTGATATTGCTTGAGTTTTATCAATATCATAATCCATGCCCAATGAGTAATTTCCAAAAATACCATTATTGGTGGCATCAGCAGACTGTTTCGTAGTATTCGTTATTCCGTTCAAAAGGTAGTTTGATCCATATCGTTTTCCGCCTTATTATACATCAATCTACCACGTCCTCCCAACGTCAATCCAAATTTCCCTTGTCGGTAACTTCCGTTCACCCCAAGATTGGAACCGCGAGTACCAGCCCCTACATCCACGTTCAAATTGTAACCTTCTAATTTATCTTTTTTGGTAATGATGTTAATAATACCTGCTGACCCTTCTGCGTCGTATTTAGCGGAAGGCGAAGTAATCACTTCTACGGTTTTAATCATATCGGCAGGAATCATCTGTAAGGCATCCGCCACACTACTAGCCACAATTGTGGAAGGTTTATTATTAATCAACACCCTAATATTAGAACTACCTCGCAACGAGACATTTCCTTCTAAATCTACTTGTAATAGGGGTACTTTGCGTAACACATCTGCCGCGTCCCCACCTTTTGCCAAATCGTCTTTTTCTGCATTATAGACCAAACGATCCACTTTTTCTTCAATCAATGCCTTTTGACCAGTCACAGTTACCTCGCCAAGTGTTTCTGTATCTTCTGATAGCATCAAATTGCCTAGTGTAATCGTTTTTTCTCTCACAATCTGGATATTGTCTAATGTTCTATCAGCATACCCCAAAAAAGAAATCACGATTTTATAGCTTCCATCCGTCAGCTCCTCCAACGCGAATTTACCTTTATCATCCGTTACTGTTCCATCGAGTATGTCGTTTGTTTTGGAGTTGTAAAGTACGATATTAGCGTACTCTATTCCTTTATTGGTCATCGAATCCAGTACCGTGCCATTTATTTTACCAATGCCTTTTTTTGCTTTTTGGTTAATATTATTCATACCACTTGGGTCTCCTTGTGGCATTCTTCTACCTTCTCCACCAGCTGGTGCACCACTCGGAAATTGTGCGAATGCGATATGAACTGCTAGTATGGCTAATAATGTGATAATGTAATGCTTCATTTTAAAACTAAGTTTGAATATTAAAGTTAGATTTTTTCCTTATACAAAGATGATAACTTTTTATTTTACCCTTTGCTATCTTATATGATTGACTGTTTTTATTCGACATTTTGCCTCTTTTGTTGGAATCTTCCGAATTGCCGAAAATTATACCTACCTCATCGCTGAAATGACTAGAGTTATCTATTCAAGTAAATAATCCATCTAATTTCTCGCTATCTATGCAGTTGAGCTGACACATCGTAAACTGACAAAATGTAAAATCATCACCAAAGTCAAATGGTGTACATCAACTCATCACTCATGGTTTATAATTAACAACTTATGCAGCCACCATTTATACAACGACATAAAATATTACTCATACACATTTCATTTTGGTTGGTGTATGCCTCGTTCTTCTTTTATCAAATCAGTTTTACGCGCGACGGACGCGAACCGGACTGGAATAGAGTGTTCAAAGATTTTTTCTTTCATATCGGGGCAATGCTTTTGGTGTGCTACCTAAATTATTTTTTCTTTCTACCGCGTTTCCAAAAGCACAAAAGCTTTCTGCGGTATGGGTTAGAATTTTTACCTACTTTCTCAGTCCTGATTTACTTGACTATACTTGGGAAGCAAATTATTTCAGAGGTATATTTTCAACATAATCACTGGTTTCACAGCCCAAGATTTATAGTACAAGTAATTTGGAGTGCACTATTTTTAGTTGCTTTTGTGGGTTTGCTAAAATTTGTAGAAAACTGGTTTGACATAGAAGCAAAAAAAAAGGAACTCGAAAACGAAAGATTAATCTCTGAATTGCGTTTTCTAAAGGCGCAAATCAATCCTCATTTTCTGTTTAACACTTTGAATAACCTTTACTACCTCGCTTACACTCAATCACCTAACACCACCGAAGTTATCTCTAAACTATCACAAATGATGCGCTACATGATTTATGATAGCAATCACCCCAAAGTGCCATTGAGCAAGGAAATAGAATATATTCAAAGCTACATCAGCTTAGAAAACTGCGCCTCAACGACCATGTTCCTATCCGCTTCGAAGCAAAAGGAAATGTAGAAACTACTATGATTACCCCTTTAGTATTGATTACTTTTTTAGAGAATGCTTTTAAACATGGGGTGAGCAGCAATGCACAAAACGCATGGATATATGCCAGCATAGAAGTAGCAGAAGGGGTATGCACCTACAAAGTAAAAAATAGCAAAATACCTCAAGCTGGCAAAACCATCACCGAAAAATCAGGTATTGGCTTACAAAATGTAAAACGTCGCTTAGATTTAAGCTACCCTGATAATTACCAATTACAAGTACAAGACCTAGACGATTGTTATGATGTAGAATTAAAATTAAATTTGTAGATAGGCTTTAGTTTAGTGTGAAGCGTTTAATTATTTAGTATCCCTAAAGACCAACTAAACTTATATATTATGAATCTAAGTTGCATGATTGTCGAAGATGAGCCTTTGGCAAGAAATTTGCTAGAGCAATACCTCAGCAGAATTCCTGCGCTCACCCTTTTCAAATCCATAGCAAATCCTTTGGAAGCACTTGATTTACTGCGTGACCACGAAATAGATATTTTATTTCTCGATGTGCAGATGCCAGAAATTACGGGTATCTCGCTACTCAAAATCCTAAAGAAAAAACCCATCATTATCCTTACCACAGCCTACTCCGAATACGCCCTCGAAGGCTACGAACTAGATGTAACCGATTATTTACTAAAACCCATCACCTTCGAGCGTTTCCTGAAAGCCATAGAGAAAGCTACCCAGCGCATTGCCTTCCCCAAAACAGAGCCTTCCATACAGGAAACCGAACCAGAAATTAGTTTCCAAAATACTTCTAACTTTATCTTCGTGAAAGACGGAACAAAGTTGGTTAAAGTAAAACTTCACGAAATTATGTACGTAGAAGGACTAAAAGATTACGTCATTCTCCACACGCCGCAACGAAAAATCACGACCCTACAACGCTTAAAAGCCCTCGAAGAATTGCTGCCCCCAACCCAATTTATTCGCGTTCATAACTCCTACATCGTTGCTGCAGAATGGATTGATACAGTGGATAAAGAAAAAATACAAATTGGAAAAGCCTTCATTCCCATCAGCGACACCTATCGAAAAGTATTTAAAGCGTTTATTGATAAACGACATTTGGGTTGAGGATTGAAATTATCCTTGTATATTTTCCTACTATTTTGTGTAAATTTATGCAACTCGTTAGTACAAACTCCGTCCAATTAATCGTAAATTTGAGGACGAAAAAATCGAACTTCGTAACAGTAGTAATCGTCTATTACTGCTGCAATTAAGATAACAAAGTAACAAATACTTGTCCACAATAGATAGAGAATGGAGAACGATATTAATGTAGTCCTTCATTCGTTCAAATTTCCTCTTATGTTAGATCAATTATTCAAAATTTTTCTTCTATTTATCAACTCTGTTCTATCTTTTTAAAATTTTTATTCGTTCAAAATTAATTTTAACATACAGAAAAAGTAAACAAACATCTTGCATCATCCTTGGCAATGGACCTTCTATTAATCAAACTCTTTCATCGAACGCTGAAATTATATCAAACTACACCTTATTTTGTGTTAATCACTTTCCCAACACCCCCTATTTTGAGCAACTTCAACCTGCCTATTTTGTATTGCTTGCCAAAGAATATTTTGATGACGCGGTAAAAGAGGAGTATAAAACGAACGCTACTATATTATTTAGGAATTTGGTAGAAAAAACGACATGGGAACTACAAGTCTTTCTACCTTATAGCGTACACAGGAAGAAAGACAAATTAAGCTATACTTAAAAAAATAAATTCATTCACATCAATTATTTTAATGACACCCCAGTTGAAGGACTGAAAAAGATAAACCACTTTTTCTTCGACAGAAATTGGGGAATGCCAAGACCTCATAATGTACTGATTCCTAGCTTAATGTTAGCAATTAATATTGGATTTAAGGAAATATTTGTAGTAGGTGCAGATCATTCATGGTTGGAAGAATTAACCGTTAATGAAAACAATGAAGCCTTATTACATCAAAAACATTTCTACGATGAGGAGAGTTCTAAGCCAGAATATATGTACCGACAGGGGAAGCGTCCGCGAAAACTTCACGAAATTTTAGAAAAATTTATGCTGTCTTTTCGGGCATATTTTGACATAAGAGAATATTCAGAAAGCAAAGAGGTACAGATTTGGAATGCTACCCCTAAATCATATATTGATGCTTTTGAACGAAACACATTACCTAAAAAAGTATAGATTCAAGAGGTAGGATAAATTTTCTAGAAACTTATCAAGAGCTTTAAAACCTTAACAATCAACTAATTAATTCGTTATACTAAAATTAATAGCTCTAATAGCTTCTTGAATCTATGCTATTTTCTCCAAATCCCATCACGATAAGTGACCGAGCTTTGGACAAAATCATAAAATCGCAATTAATCAATAATAGCGAATTAAAAAACATCGAAGTAAGTAAAGACAAAATTAAATTCAACGACATCTTCTAGGCGTATTCATGTCGAAATACCTTGAATGGATTAGTTTCTGAAAAATAAGAATCCTTTCAATACATAGTATCTACTGGTTATCAAATATTCAGCTTTTTGCATTTGTCCTTTAACCACGAATGGGATACTAAGGAGGATACTGGCAAAAAATTTAATTTTATACTCTATCAGTTTCATTAAAAGCCCCAGCGGCGTTCTCCAAAGACGCTCCCTTTCTCCTGCTCCAGTTAATTGACTGACTTTTATGACTAATGCTTTGCTTTGACGTGTTTCATCAATAATATGTATAGCAACACTTTTTGGCACGTATTTAATATTCGCGTGTTGCTTTTTTAAATTCAAAAACACAAACTTCTCATCGCTTCGGTATTTGATGTCATTATTGAATCCACCAATAGCCTGTAAAGCACTCTTTTCAAAAGACATATTACAACCAGCAGGATATTTTTGAGAAAAAAAACTGTTCAGTATCTCCAAAATCTACCAACGAAAAAACACCACTCAAATACTTGGAGAACCAAATAGGTGGTTGCCCATTACTGTACTCCGGAACAACTTTACCACCTGCTGCCTTTACCTTAGTATCTTGATAGGCTTCAAGATGTGCTTTTAAAAATGAATTGTTTGCCTCCGCATCGTCATCAATATATACAATGATTGAAGATTTTGCAGCTTGGATACCTTTATTTCTTGCAAATGATAGCCCTTTTTGTAATTCAAGGCAGTAGTGAAGGTTTAAATTTGGATTTTCTTTTTTAAATTTTGATACAATAAGTGGTGTGTTATCCGTAGAATGATTATCCACCACCACAATTTCATAGTCTTTACAATCCAAGCTCTGATTGGCTAAAGAATTTAATGTTCTATGAATATACTTTTGCCCATTGTAGGTACATATAATTGCAGAAATAAGCATAACTAATTTGTATATTGCAAAGTAGTAAAGTTACGAAAGAACTTTATTACTTATTTATCTCATTTCTTCCCCCTCGGTTTCACTTGTTTGCGCTTATCTTCTTCCTTATGCTCCTTACTTTGAGTTGAAGCTACAGGTGTTGGGGCGGCAGCAGGAAACCAAGTCTTTCCGTACAGCGCGATGTAAGCGATGAGGGCTAATAGCAGTAAAGAGGAAGAAAGCAAAGAAACAGTTTTACCTAGATAATAGGTCTTAGGCTCAAATTTAAACTCAATGGTGTGACTACCTTGTGGTATGCGCATGGCACGAAGGATGTAATTTGCGCGAATATGTTCTACAGGCTTGCCGTCGAGATAGGCTTGCCAGCCTTTGTTTGGTCCGTACCACACTTCGGAAAAAAGGGCAAACTGTTCGCTATTGCTGTTGCTTTGATAAGTGAGGTGGTTGGGGCGATATTCGGATAGCACGATTCTGCCATCAGGTGTGGGGTCAAAGCCGTTGATGTAGCTACTAAATTCTTGGTGAATAAAAGCCGTAGTAGCAGGATTGAAGTCAGTAAGGCTATCAATTTCTGCATTGGCGGAAGCCACAAGCTGTAAGGTATCTATGAACCAAGCGTTGCCTAAGGCTGCTGGATTTTGTTGCACCTGTTCTTTGCCTGGTTCACCAAAAATAGCGTATTTAGCATTGAGCATATTAAGCACATAAGGGTTTTGCTGGCTAATATGTCGGTCAATAACGTCCTGAATGCGTTGCAATTTAGCAGCATGGTAGCCACCAATAGTATTGTGAAAATAAGACGTACTAGAGCCGTTAAAAGTATTGATGGAATAGTCTATCACACGATAAGCTCCTCGATGAGGTTCGGCAGCTAGGATTTGCTGATCTACTTGGCGCGGTTGAAAATTAGCTTCATAGTTGCGTTTAGATACAAAGTCATCGTTATCCAAGTAGCGTTTGCCTACTGAAAAAAGGTCAAAAAAGGTCAATATGCCTAGTCCAATTACTAGAATAGGTTGTTTGATATAATTTTGTAAGTATGCCCAAATCAGACCACCTGCCAATAGCACCAATAGTAAGGTACGCAACGCATCGGTTTGCATTAACGATTTGCGGTCGCTAATGATTGCGCCTAGCACTTCAGGACCAGCTTGTTGATAGCGAGCATCACCAGGGCTGGAAAACTCAAAAAAAGAGTTGCCCAATAAAGCGAAAAACAGCGCGATAGCACCACTAATTCCCAACGAAATATAAAGTTTTTGAAGGGCTTGTTGTTGGTTCCATTCCCCTTTAAGCAAAGAAGAAAGTCCCAATATACCAAGCGTGGTGACTAACAGTACACTAACACTCAAGATGGAGTTGGGCGTTCTAAATTTATTGTAAAGCGGCACTACATCAAAGAAGAAGCGATTAAATCCTTCTAGGTTTTTACCCATAGAAAGGAGCATGGTTAGTAATACGCCTAAGGCTAACCACCATTTTTCAGGTCCTTTGACGGTCAACAAACCTAGCACAAATAAGAAACAAACGATAGCACCAAAATAAATCGGTCCGCTAGTGAAAGGCAACGCTCCCCAATAAAGTGGGGCTTGCGTTTCAGTACCTCTTACCACGTTGTTGCGTTTGAGGAGTTGATAAAATCGGAGCTTTCTCCCACTTTTTCACCAGAACCTCCACCCACTACGCCAGGAATAAAGGCAGCAAATAAGTCTAAACTATTGTTGCTCCATTGCATGGCATAATCCCAAGCCAAACCATCGGTTTCACTGCTACTTTGTGGTTCTTGTATAGCACTGGTGGTTTCCAAAATGGGCTTGCCACGCATCGTTTGCTGTGAATACTCATAAGTGGTCAATAAGTTAACTGCTGACGAAGCTAAACCAATCAATCCAGCCAATATCAATACACCAGATGCTTTCAAAAAAGAAAGTACTTGTCCGCTTCGAAGGTCGTATATGAAGCGCGCTATTCCGTAAATCAGTAGTGTAAGTCCAAAATAGTAGGTCATTTGAACGTGGTTAGCAAAAACGTTTAAGCCAACACCCAAAGCGAATAGGATACCACCTAAAAGGTATTGCTTGCGATAGGCAAGTAACATACCAGCCACTAGCAAGGGCAAGTAGCCAATGGCGTGCAACTTGGTAACGTGTCCTGCTTCGTACAGGACGAGGTTATTAGTAGAAAAGCCAAATGCTAAAGCTCCTACTATGCTCAGCCAAGGATTTACTTTTAGACTTAACATAAGGATATAAAAACAAAGCATAGATAGGAAAAACCGTCCAATTGGGCGATTGATACCCAGTTCTAGGAAGCGGTTGAAGTATTGCAAAAGGTTTCCTTCAGCGCTGGCATTGATTTGGTAAGTAGGCATTCCACCAAACATGGCGTTAGTCCAAAGCGTGGTTTCGCCTGTTTTGGCTTTGTACTCGGCGGCTTCTTGCGCCATACCCTTATATTGAACATAGTCACCTTGAACCACTACTTTTCCCTCCAACTGCGGTGAAAAGTAGATGACACAACTTATCAAAAAAATTGCAACAGCAACAAGATGTGGTAATATGGTCTTGAGCATATCATTATTTTTGTGGTTAGATGGATTTTTGTGGCTTCAAATGGTGGCTGCATAAAGATAGTGCTTTCTAGTATTGCATTTTCTTTACTTAGCTATACCTGCCAAAAAAATCTATCAAAGAACGTTTATTTTTAGTTTTTGTAGAACTGCTGGATGAGGTGATTAGCAAATTAGTAAGAACGACTTATGGTTTTACTAATTTGCTAATTTCTCGCTTCACACTTCCAAAGCTCCGCAAAGATTGACTTTTTTATCAGTTTTTTCCGCCTTTTTTCAATTCTTTTTTTGAGATGTTCCTTTGGTTTTCTTAGCCTTGTCTGCCACCTCTACATTGGGTTTGGGCTGTTGCCCTATGGAAATCATATTTGCAAAAAGTCGGTAAGCACCAGCTACGCCAGCAGGTAGTTCTCTAAACCAAGAATAGCCAGTGTAAATATAGTAACCCTCACCGTATTTTGCTACTAACAAACCTCCATCTAAGGGTTTTTCGTTGGGGTCGTTAGAGGATAAAATGGCAGCGTAGCGATTATCCCATTCGTTGCAGAAATAAAGTCCGCGCTCTTGTTCCCAGCCTTCAAAATCTTTGGAAGTAATTTTATTTGGAAAATTAAGAATGGGATGTTCGGGTTGTAAGAAGCGAACTTCTGCATTTTCATTGGTCACTCGTTCTCTCGAAATTTTCATTGGATAAGGTCCGATCTGGTCAGCGGGTAGTACCAAACCATTGTTGGTATTGTATTGGACAATCATCGTGCCACCTTGTTTTACATATTCTAACAAAGTAGCTTGCTGGAATTTTAGTCGCTCAATAGTGTTATAAGCCCTGACACCTGTGATGACTGCGTCGTACTGTTTCAGGTTCTCTAGCGTAATTTCCTTATCTGTAAGTAAATCAGCTTGATAACCAATTTGTCTCAAGTTCTGCGGAATATCATCTCCCGCCCCTGAGATGTAAGCCACGCGCTGACCTTGCTTTTTCAGATCAATACGAACCACTTTTGCTAATCCGTCCCTAACGATAGTGAGGGTTGGAATATGGTTATATTGAATCAACACTAACTCATCGTCGTATGTTTTGCCTTCGATATTGACTAGAGGCTGAATATTTCCTTCTGACTGATTAGTAGATGGATATAGTTGAAACGAAACGCTTAATTCTTGACCTTTAGTAGGTAGAGCCACTTCCACTGTGGTTGGTTCTACACGCCAACCTTCAGGATGCTGTAATTGCACTTTGGCAGTCAAATTAGGCTTGCCAGCCTTCACTGTGACTTTAATAGTTTGTGGCGCGTTATCGGCAAATACATAAACCTTGTTCTCTAAATTGGCAAATACAGGTGGTGTAATTTCAAAAGGGCGATACAATTCTCCATCCACTGGGTCGTTGCGCTTGAACGTCACATCGCGCTCATAGTCCAAAGGTACACCCGCCACTTCTAGTTTGAAACGAACTTTGAACATTTTAGGGGTTTCAGGTTTACCGCGCAACAATTGGTCACTCACTTGGTACATTCCCAACTCAAACGGTTCATTGAGCCAGTAAGCATTGGTGTAAGGTATGTCATCGGGTAGTGTAACTTGGGTATTGAATAGGTATTTTTTGTTGTCGGCAAGTGCAATCTGAAACGTACTGTCTTTTTGAGTGGGCAGGTAGGATAAACCTATTAATTTTACTTCGCCCCCCAATTGCTTGACTACTTCTAATTTGAGTTCTACTTTTTCGCCTGGCGTTGCTGAAAAATCAGTCGCTATGGCTTCCAGGAATAATCCTGCACAAGCAGCAATTACTTCTTTTATTTCTGCGGTTTTCACTTGCTTCCAATACGAATCAGGTAAGGATTGTATCATTCGATAAGCTAACATTAAGGTAGGAATACTCGCTGAAGGATTTTTAAAAATCGTAGTTTTGCTGCACTGTTTTCAATGCTTCTCCAATTGGTGCACCACCCTCCACCCTCGTCCAAGTGGTATTGATGCCATCAAACAGATTCAAAGTATCCTGTGGCTGGTCGCCTTTAATAAGTTCTAAATAGTCTAAATCTGAACCGCGCACTCCTGTTGAACCAAATCCTTGACTTTTGTGCATCGTCCGACTTTCAGCCGCAATTTCAGTATTTGATTTTCCTTTGTATGGATAAAAAACACCAATGTCTGCCCTTGGCATTTTTGATTTATCTAAAGCGTTAAATCGCTCTTGGCTACCGTAAAACCACCAAAAAGTGTTAAAAAATATTCTTCGTGGCTGCCAAGTGGTGACATACTTTAGTTGTTCAGAATAGGCGTTAGGGTTATTGGCTAAATCAAAAGCCTCCAAAGCCAGCATTGCTGAACCAGTATGGTGTCCATGCGTCGTACCAGGTGTACGATGGTCGAAGCGATTGATGATAATATCAGGTTGAAACTGTCGCATCACCCAGACTAGGTCGCTTAGCACTTCGTCCTTTTTCCAGATGGCAAAAGTTTCGTCTGGGTGTTTAGAGAAGCCAAAATCATTGGCGCGAGAGAAGAACTGTTGCCCACCATCAGTTTTTCGAGCAGCAATTAATTCTTGCGTTCGGATGGCTCCTAGCAATTCTCTGATTTCTGAACCGATTAAATTCTGTCCACCATCGCCTCTGGTTAAGGATAAATAAGCAGTATTTGCCTTTACTTCGTTCGCTAAGTAGGAGATTAATCGCGTATTTTCATCGTCAGGATGGGCTGCCACATATAAGGCACTACCTAAGAAATTCAATTTTTCTATGCCAGCATAAATCTCACTAGAAGTCCATTTTTTAGGTGCTTGCCCTTGCAAAAGAACAGCAAAACTGCTTAACAAAAGAAAGAGAAATAACTGCTTCATGTTTTTTTTATTTGTATTGGATGAGTGCTGAATCGCAAAATTGCAAAATTATTTGCTGATTTTGGGTTAGGTTTAAGGAAATAGTAAGAGTTATTTTTTTATTTCCACAGTTTTGGAAACACACAATTGCGTCATTCAGTTTTACAATTTCGCAATTTCAAAGTTTATCAAATAAGCAGTGTAAATTCAATTATATTATTATATTGATTTTCAGCTACTTAAACAAAAAAACAGCAAATTCTAGTTCGTATAAGGTTTTAATATTGAGTTGCTTACATCTAAATACATGAAATATATTTGAGCCAAAGTAGTTAAAACTAGTCTTTAGGAATTTAGTATCGGGTCTTTAATGGCTTTAGTTTTAAGCGTTCAAAAGTAGTTCTTATGTAAGTGATGAGTTAAACATCAGGAATGACAATTTTCGATTCTTAAATTTATAAAGAGATTACTTTACCAAGCATTTAACACTAAGCCTATTGAAGACTAAATCAATAAAGACCAACTGCGTAACAGAAATAAGTAATTAGGATGTTTTTGAGACTGGTAATTTACCATTTTTGTACTTCGCAATAACATCTACACAACAACATTGTCAAGGCAACAAGCATTTTATCAATCATTCTATTCAATTTTTTTATAAAAAAGAAAATGCTCGAACTTAATAAATATAGCAAGCACGTCACACAGGACGAAACCCAGCCAGGCGCACAAGCCATGCTCCATGCCATTGGTTTGAATAAAGAAGATTTGACTAAGCCTCAAATCGGTATCGTAAGTACAGGTTGGGAGGGAAATCCTTGTAACATGCACCTTAATGATTTGGCAAAGCAAATCAAAATTGGTACGCAAGCAACAGATTTAATTGGTTTGATATTTCACACGATTGGAGTAAGCGATGGTATTTCTATGGGAACGGCTGGAATGCGCTTTTCTTTACCTTCGCGTGACCTCATTGCGGATTCTATTGAAACAGTTGTGAGTGCGCAATGGTACGATGCCGTAATTGCGGTGGTAGGTTGTGATAAAAATATGCCTGGCGCAATGATGGCGATGGGGCGTTTGAATCGTCCAAGCATTATTATGTACGGCGGTACGATTAGCCCAGGATGCCATGCAAATAAGGCATTAGATATTGTTTCTGCATTTGAAGCCTTCGGACAAAAGGTAGCAGGTACGATAGATGAACCTGAATTTAGAGCTATTGTGGAAAAGGCTTGTCCAGGACCAGGCGCGTGTGGAGGAATGTACACTGCTAATACAATGGCTTCTGCTATTGAGGCAATGGGAATGAGTCTGCCTTACAGTTCTTCCTACCCTGCCACAAATGCAGAAAAGCAATTAGAAGGTGTAGCAGTAGGTAAGGCAATTCGACATCTTTTGGAACAAGATATTAAGCCACGAGACATTATGACACGCCAAGCCTTTGAAAATGCGATTACCTTAATCACTATTTAGGTGGCTCCACCAATGCAGTGCTCCACTTAATTGCTGTTGCAAAGTCCTGCGGCTTGGCATTGAGTATTGATGATTTTCAAAGTATTAGCGATAAAACTCCTTTCTTAGCAGACTTGAAACCGAGTGGTAAATATGTGATGGAAGACCTTTACCACGTAGGTGGTGTGCCAGCAGTGATGAAGTTACTGTTGGAAAAGGGATACTTACATGGCGACTGTATGACAGTGACAGGAAAAACAATTGCACAAAACTTGGAAATGGTTGCGCCACTTAAGGATGGACAGGCAATTATTCATAGTTTCGACCAACCGATTAAAGCTACTGGTCACTTACAAATTTTGTATGGTAATTTAGCAGAACAAGGTTCCGTAGCAAAAGTAACAGGGAAGGAGGGGGAGATTTTTACGGGTGCTGCGCGTGTTTTTAATGGCGAACAAGCAGCGATTGATGCGATTCAGAACCATCAAGTGAAAGCGGGTGAAGTGATTGTTATTCGCTATTGCGGACCTCAAGGCGGACCAGGTATGCCTGAAATGTTGAAACCAACGGCTGCTATCATGGGTGCTGGTTTAGGAAAATCAGTAGCTTTGATTACTGATGGGCGTTTTTCAGGTGGTACGCATGGCTTTGTGGTTGGACACATTACGCCAGAAGCACAGGTGGGAGGCTTAATCGCATTGCTGAAAGATGGAGATATTGTTACGATTGACGCTATGCACAATCGTCTGGATGCGCAGTTGAGTGCAGAAGAAATTAAAACCCGTAAGGCAGAATGGGTGGCTCCAGCTTTGGTAGCTACTACTGGATTGCTACGAAAGTATGCTAAAACAGTAACATCGGCAAGTGAGGGTTGCGTAACGGATGAGTTTTAATTTTTATATTGTGAGGTATGAAATCTACGAATTTTAGGATATAAGAAGGATTATTTTTCGCCTAACCAGGTATTTGACATTAAAAAATATTGTATGGAATTGACAATCAAGAATAAAGCAACCAATGGTGTTGCACATAACTATACTGCCGCCCCCAAGTCGCCTATTACGGGAGCAGAAGCCGTGTTGAAGTGCTTATTGGAAGAAGGAGTGGATACTATTTTTGGATATCCTGGCGGAGCAATTATGCCAGTTTATGATGCCTTGTATTCTTATCAAGATAGGATTCGCCATATTCTGCCACGCCATGAGCAAGGTGCGGTTCACGCAGCAGAGGGGTACGCAAGGGTGACGCGCAAAACAGGCGTTTGTCTAGCTACTTCTGGACCTGGAGCGATGAATTTATTGACGGGCATTGCAGATGCTAAGTTGGATTCTACCCCTTTGGTATGTATTACGGGTCAGGTGTTTAAGCATTTACTGGGCACAGATGCTTTTCAAGAAACAGATGTAATTGGATGTACAATTCCGATCACAAAATGGAATTATCAAATCACAAAGGCGAGCGAAATACCAGAAGTGTTTGCAAAAGCATTTTATATTGCTAACTCTGGTCGCCCTGGACCTGTGGTAATAGATATTACAAAAAATGCACAGATGGAGACTTTTGAATATAGCTACAAGCATTGTAGTTATGTGAGAAGCTATCGCCCACATCCTAAACCTGATATGGAGTGTATCAAAGATGCAGCTGCACTGATTAATGGGGCTAAGAAACCATTTATTTTAGCTGGTCATGGTATTCAGATTGCTCATGCGCAAGAGGTATTCAAAGCTTTTGTAGAAAAGACAGGCATTCCTTTGGGTTGCACTATACATGGTTTATCGTCTATTCCTAATGATCATCCTTTACATAAAGGGATGTTAGGAATGCACGGTAATTACGGACCCAATATCAAGCAAAACGAATGCGATGTGTTAATTGCAATTGGAATGCGCTTTGATGACCGCGTGACTGGCAATCTGAGCAAGTACGCTAAGCAGGCTAAAATAGTTCATATTGAAATTGACCCGGCTGAAATTAATAAAAACGTAAAAACGGAAGTTGCTATTAACGCCGATGCAAAAGATGCGCTAGAACTGCTGTTACCGTTGGTAGAAGAAAAAACTTATCCAACATGGTTGGCAGAGTTTGAGGCTTGTGAAAAAAGTGGAGCGCGAAAAAGTGATTATTAAAGATACGAAAGCCTCTGAGGACGGACAAATTAAAATGGGGATGGTGGTAAAAGAAGTTTCTGACCAAACCCAAGGCATGGCGGTAGTAGCCACTGATGTAGGTCAACACCAAATGATAGCTGCTCGCTATTACAACTATTTGAGTACCAACCAATGGGTATCTTCGGGTGGTGCAGGTACAATGGGGTATGGTTTACCAGCAGCTTTTGGAGCTAAATTGGCACAACCTGAACGCGAAGTAGTTGCTTTTATTGGCGATGGTGGTTTCCAGATGACCCTTCAAGAGTTGGGTATGTGTTCGCAGTGGAATGTGGGCGTGAAGATTGTAATTCTGGACAATAATTATTTGGGAATGGTGAGACAATGGCAACAATTATTTTTTGATAGTCGCTATTCAGTGGTAGAATTGAAGAATCCAAACTTTGTCAAGATTGCAGAAGGCTTCGGCGTATCGGGAAAAAGTATTAGCAAACCAGAAGAATTAAGGGCAGCAGTCTCAGAAATGCTCCACCATGATGGACCATACTTGCTCCATGTTCTGGTAGAAAAAGAAGAAAATGTCTTTCCGATGGTGCCATCAGGAGCAGGTGTGGATGAAATTGTCTTGGAACGACAATATTAAAGTTGGTTCTCAAGTGCTTTTGAGATAATAAACAGAAGTATCTTTTGAAAGTGGAATAGATGAGAATAAACGGGTACTTGCTCAATTTTAACTATTTGAGTAAGTACCTATTAAGAAAAGCCCTACCATTCAACATTTAAAAATGATGACTAAGGAATATACTATTACCGTTTTTACGGAACATTACACAGGCGTATTGCAACGTGTTGTAACGGTTTTTACGCGCCGCCACATTAATATCGAAAGTTTGACCACTTCCAAATCTTCTATGGAAGGTATCCACCGATTCACTATAGTTGTCAACGTAACAGAAGATATGGTGAACAAATTAGTGGCAGAGCTGGATAAGCAAGTAGATATTATGAAATCATTTTATTATGAAAACGATGAAATTGTGTATCAGGAAGTAGCACTTTACAAAGTGCCACTCGAAGCATTTACGCAAGGAAATATCGTGGAACGTCTAGTACGTGCTCACAACGCACGTATTTTGGAAATCGCTGCAGAGTATGTGGTAATTGAAAAAAATGGTCACCAATATGAAACAGAGGCTTTGTTGAGTGCTCTTCGAGCGCACGGCATTCTTGAATTTGTACGCTCTGGTCGCGTCGCAATTGTAAAGCCGATGGAACGGTTGAACAAGTATTTACAAAGTTTGGAGACACAAGCACATCAAGATATGACAGAAGATAACGAATAGTTTATCGCTGACCCCAGAATTTGCTTAAACACCAGTTAATTAGAAACGTAGTAAATGCTTGGAAAAACCAAAGTTTACGAAGAATAGCCACTGTAGCCATTCCTCAATTGCCATTATTTTACAATTTCGTACCGTTTAGAAGAAACTTAAATAGTAGCTTTGTGCTTGTTAATTGCGGTTATGCAATTCGCTATTTGCTGTTGAAAAGGCTTTTCATGCAAAATCTTACAGGTTAAGCACACTCAAAAATTGCAAATAGCTCATTAATTAGGCAATCAAAGCTACAACGAGTTTTACGATGAATGAATTGGCTTACGATATAGCTATTATTGGAGGAGGACCTGCTGGAACTACCTGTGCATTGGCGTTAAAAAATTCAGGATTGAAGGTGGTCATTTTGGAAAAAGCTACGTTTCCAAGAGATAAAGTGTGTGGAGATGCAATTCCAGGTTTAGCCGTAAAGACATTGCGTCAGATTTCCCCACAATATGCAGAAAAACTAGCAGCATTACCAGAAAAGCATTTAACCAAACGCACTCGATTTTGGTTAAATGACAAAAGAAAAGTAGAGCTAACTTGGGTCAATCCAGCCTATACGTGTAAACGGATTGACTTTGACCAGCAACTTTTTGAATGGACAAAAGCAGAACGCAGTATTGAAGTTTATGAAAATTGTAATGTTCAACATCTGGCTTATGAAGCAGACGGGGTAACGGTTAAGTGTGCCAATCAATTAGTGTTTCATGTCAAATGGTAGTTGGGGCAGATGGCGCACAATCCATTGTCAATAAACAGCTAACGGATTACAAAATAGATTTACAACATTACGGCGGTGCGATTCGCGCTTATTACTTACAAGTAGAAGGCTTAGAAACTGATTGTACGGAAGTTTATATTAGCAAAAAACACTTGCCTGGATACTTTTGGCTTTTTCCTTTACCCAACCAACAAGCCAACGCAGGATTTGGGATGCTTTCTGAACATATCTCTAAGCATCGCATTAACTTGAAAGAAGCCTTTTATCGCTTTATAGAAGCCTCTCCAATGCTGAAAGATAAACTCAAAAACAGCACTTTAGATGGAAAGATTGTAGGATTTGGGCTGCCTTTCGGGTCAAAACAAGTACAAGTTTCTGGTGCGCATTTTCTATTGCTAGGCGATGCGGCTTCTCTAGTTGATCCAGTTACAGGAGAAGGTATCGGAAATGCAGTATATAGCGGTAAACTAGCCGCTGAACATCTATTAGAATGTTTCAAGCAGCAACGCTTTGATGCTGCATTTAACGAATCATATAGTCAAAAACTGTATGCTTATTTTGGTACAGAGTTTAGGCAACGCACCTTCTTACAACGCAGTTTTACTAAATTTCCTTGGTTACTAGATGTAGGTATGGTACTTGGCAATACGCCTGTTGTCAAAGATTATTTAAAGAAATTTGCCTAAATTTCAATCTTATTGAGGTCTTGACGTTTAAAATAGATGTTGAATGACGAATTGGTTTCCAGTTAGTTCATTGATAATGATTTGGTCTAAAAAATAGGTTAATACCCTAAGCATGAGTGATAAATAAATTATTATTTTTACTTTCACTAATTATTCATTATCAAACGATTAACTCATTATCCATTCCAAAGAAGCTATTTTTATTTTTAAAAATTGAATTGGTCATGTACCCATGCGCGTATTTTAGATTTTACTGTACTTTTTTGATATTTTTTTGTGAACATTTTTATTTGCGCAAAAATAAACTTT
>JAAUTG010000301.1 GCA_012031785.1 Saprospiraceae bacterium
AAAAACTACCAGTATTTCCGCCAAAAGCAGGGTATTTCAGCCAACAATCGCTTCGACACTTGTTGGCTGAATCGGGCTTACTGTATCACTTCAAAAGGTAATTCAACAGATAGCTTTTCCCAAGTCAAAGCAATTATACCGCTTTTTTCAGTTACAGGTCGGATGGTGTAAGTCAGCCTTTGAGTAGCTTTTGGCTGTGCCATCGGTTTTACATCTATCCTGATGGCATCTTCTTCTTGGCGATAATCATCTGCTAAGTGTTGATTCCATCGAGTATTTAAGATGATGGTCCACTGGTCGGCGCGAGGAATGGTGTAAAAGGCGTAAGTACCAGCAGGAATATTTTTTCCATTCACCACAATGGATTTGTCAAAAGTGACTGCAGTGGCTAAGTGCGCACCACTTACCCAAACTTCGTCATAACCAACTAAACCACCCCAAATTACTCTGTTTCGCATACCTGGAGAGCCGTAGCGGATATTAATATTAGCACCTCCAACCGTAGCTGATGTTTCACGTACTGGACTACTTTTGAAGGTGTCCACTGTAATAATTCCTTGATTGATGCTGTCTGCATAACCACGACGTGCATAAAGCCTTGCATCTTCTGCTTGTCGGCGTATTGCAACAGAATCCACACCTGTAGTTTCTTCTTGGCTAGCTTCTTCTGTAGAAGCAGTGTCTGCACAAGCATGAAAAATAAATAGGGTAAAAACGAATAAAACCGAAGTCAAAAGTAAACGTTGCATATTTATTACAATTTGAGTTTTAATTGACTGACTAATGTTACGCAAATGGTTATTGGTTAGCTTAATTTAACTTCTCATTCCTGGCTCTACTTTAATTACTTTCCTTCGCAGTTCAAAGTGTTGTCCTAAGTAAACCTTTCGCACCATTTCGTCAGCAGCTAATTCCTCTGCAGTTCCAGCTTTAAGGATGTTTCCTTCAAACATTAAATAGGCGCGGTCGGTGATGGAAAGGGTTTCCTGTACGTTATGGTCTGTGATAAGTACCCCAATATTTCTGGTTTTTAGTTTTGCGACAATATATTGAATATCCTCAACGGCAATGGGGTCAATACCTGCAAATGGTTCGTCCAACAAAATAAACTTGGGGTCAGTTGCCAAGGCGCGTGCAATTTCTGTACGACGACGCTCTCCACCAGACAAGGTGTCGCCATTGCTTTTGCGTACTTTGCTTAAACTGAACTCTTCAATCAGCGATTCTAGTTTTTCTTCTTGTTGTGATTTGGTTAGTTTTGTCATTTCTAACACTGCCTTGATGTTGTTTTCTACGCTAAGTTTCCTAAATACAGAAGGCTCTTGCGGCAAGTACCCAATCCCGCGTTGCGCTCGTTTATACATTGGTAAGGAGGTGATTTCTTCATCACCAAGATAGACACGTCCTTCATTGGGACGAATAAATCCTACCATCATGTAAAAAGTGGTGGTTTTACCAGCCCCATTTGGACCTAGTAATCCAACAATTTCACCTTGGTTCACTCTAACTGACACGCCTTTTACTACGTGTCTTTTGCCGTATATTTTGATGAGTTGGTCGCTTTGCAATACCATATCGCTAATTATCGAAGTTGAATAATGGGTAGTTAAGCATCATAAGTTGCGATTCAATTATTTGATAATCAATCGGCAGCCAAATGAATCGTGAATTTCGATTTAAGTATAATTATTTTGAGTGTCTTCAATTTATAGGTTTTCCAAAAAGCAAATAGCCAAATACGAATAGCAAGTTGTGCAACATCAGTTACTGACCAATTCCTTTTCAGAAAGTTTTTGTTTGCAGTAAGCAAAGTAATTTTCCAGCATCTTCCGTCCGTGTGGTGTCATAATAGACTCAGGATGAAACTGTACGCCACGCACATCATATACTTTATGTCGAATTCCCATGATAATTCCTCTTTCGTCTTCGGCAGTGATGACTAGCTGGTCGGGTAGATTTTCTTTTCGCACTACCCAAGAGTGATAGCGTCCTGCGATGAATTGTTGAGGAAGTTGCTGGAATAGCACTTCTTGGTTATCTACTACCAAAATTGGAGTTTCGACACCGTGCAACACATCCTGCATATTATAAATTTCTCCCCCAAAAGATTCTCCAATAGCTTGATGTCCAAGACATACGCCCATAATACATTTTGTAGGTGCGTAACGCAATAAGAGGGAAGGCATGATGCCAGCTTCCGAAGGTACACCAGGACCTGGCGAAAGAATAATTACATCATAAGCATCCACAGCATCAAGTGAAATTTTATCATTCCGAAAAACTGCTATTTTTTGACCAAGTATCTCCTGAATATATTGCACCAAGTTGTATGTAAAACTATCGTAATTGTCAATGACTAGAACTTTCATACCATCAATTATCCTTAAATAATACCCGTACAACAATCTAAACTAAACAATGGACGACAAAAGAAGTTATTTATTGAAAAATAAGTAGAAGCGCGTTATTCTTTTCCATCTGCACTTTCATTAGTGTCGCCAATTTTAATACCTATAAAATTGATAATCAAATCATTAAAATTATCTTCAATACTATAAAATTCTGGAAACTGAAAATTAAACGTTTCGACATTGGTGCTGGCGAGGTTGAAAACTTCAGGTATAAAACGCCAAGAAGTGTTATTTGGAAAAGTGGTTTCTCGGTTGAGCAATACCTTTTGAATCGCTAATAAATCAAGTGCAGATAGGCTTTCTGAATGGTTCGCATCGGCAGCAATCATTTGAATAGGAGAGGTAAATGTTTCGATATTGAGGAGGTGTTTTTGAATTTTCAACAAATCAAACGCAGAAAGTCCGTTGATAATATTATCGTTTTTAATAGGTGCGACTTGATAACGAGCGTTTTTAGAAAGTTCAGCGATAAAATAGTTCCCTGCCAAATCCGTTTTGATTTCTAAACCGTCACCAAAGTTGAGTTGCACATTAGCAATTCCTTCGCCATTTGACATCATCACCTTTCCTTGCACGTCGAACGTAGCACTTGCATCAGGATTTTCTATACCATCTAACAAGTTGACGTTTTTGTTGTTAGGGTCTAACCAATCTTTCAAACGGGTTTCGCGTGTGCCGCCACCTTCCCAAGACAAGGCAAAACGTCCTAAATACGCAGTGGTCACTCGACAAAGTGTATCTGGGAAACCACCATGCAGTTGCGCCACCAAATGTTTGTTTTGATCGAATAAACCACCACCAGAAGACCCTATTTGAAACGTACCTCCTTGATTGAATGTGACTCGAAAATGGTGGTTAGGCGGCGTGGTCACTTCATTATTCCACAGTATAGAAGCCGTGTAAATTTGTGCTACTTGGCTTGTAGTTGTTATCTTTTTTAGGTCGGCAGTAGGATGGTGTATCAAGGTAGTTTGCGTAGGTACTTGCGCGCTTTTGTTCCATCCACTCAAATACACTTGATAATCAGCAGGAATAGGTTTTTGGATTTCTAATAGTAAAAAATCACTATTTGCCCAAGCAGAACGCAACGTACTCCCTAATACAGAAACAAATTCAGGTTCTGACGATGGGTTTTGGCAATTGCTACTTTCGTAATTAAAATCAAATCGCCATAGGTCGTACATCGGTGTATAACCGTCTTGACAGTGATAAGCACTTAATAAATAAGGTGTTCCATCGTTTTCGGTATTGTTTAACATCGTGCCACTGCACCAACCTATTCCTTCTTCTAGCACCATCATAATTCTACATACACCTCGTTTTACGGTTTGCCAAGCACTGCCTTGATTGCAATTTATGTTGATATGGCAATTCGCAAGAACGACCAAAACCAAGGCGTGTGGTGGCTGACTACTTGAAACGGATAATTCAGAAGCTGACTTTTTCCACTGCCTCAAATATATAGTCTATCCTGAAAATACGCAATGAACCTTGATTTCGTACTGCGCTAGGTTCGTAATATTCTATAACCACCGCATCGTCATTCAAAATACCTGTCAAAAATCGTTGACTGGTACTATTATTTTTAGTAGTGTATGCCCCAAAAACTTGTAATCTATTTGGGGTATAAGCATAAAGTTTGCTGCCTTTGGGCAAATAAAAATGGTCATACATCACCACCAAACCTTTTGCAGCTTCTGCTCGCAATTGTAGTCGCCACAAGCGGTCTCCGTTTGGCATTTCGGTCCAGGTGCCACTATTTTTTAAGTCAAATTGGCAAGCTATTGGAATAGAAATTCTCCTATCTGTTTGATTTTTAGCGATTTCTTGTTCGATATTTTTTACATTCGGAACATTTAAAGTCTGGACATCGGGTAAAGCAGCACCGTATTTTTCTTGAAAAACTGCCGAAAAACTCAATGGGAAACCGCCCATGCTTTCTTGTGCTATCAACAAGGTTGCGCAAGAGAATAAAACCAAATGTACCAAAATATAACGTAATAAGCTGACCATGGCAATGATTATTTAGTGTGATGCAATTGGTTATTTGATAATCTGATAGGATGATTAGTAACTGATATTAAGTTCTATGGTGAAGTGTGTTCGGAAGATTCAAAGATAGAACCTTTCCAATCACCAGTTTCTATTACTTAATTGACGTTACGCACAAGATTTTTTTCTTGTTCTCATCATAGCATACGAAAATTTAACACAAATAGCTACAAAAAAAAATCTTAAATCTTGCAACCAATTCATTTTTATTTGCATCTCTTTTATCGAATATTTTGAATACTTGGTCGGATTCAAGTTGACTTTTTCTTAAAAAAGTGTTAGATTTGTAAGAAATTCAATAGATATGAAAAACAAGAACACACCTATGAAAATGCTTTTACCTATTATAGGTATTGGTTTATTGGCTGCTATTTTTTTGAATACTGCCGCTTATCAATATAAGAGCAGCAGCAGCAATGGGGTTGAGGGAACAAGGGTAGAAGTGCAAAAGCCTACTGGCAGCAACTTACCTGATGTAGCACTCTTGAAGAAAATCTTTCATATTTCTCGAAAGTTAATCATTGAGCGCGTCTAACCTAAACAGGTTGCTTCTTGCTCCAATACCTCAACAAGCCACCTACACTCATCCAAGATGGATTTGCTTTTTCGTATTTTTCCAATTCTAAGGCATCAGTAATACCAGCGTCTCGCAAAGTAGATGCTACGTATGCAGTGAATTTTGGTGTTATAGTTTCCACTGATTCGCCAGATAAGCTATACGGTTTCATCCAATTCGCACAGTCCAAAAGTCGGTTTTCCAATTGTTCAAAATGCGCCTGCACGTCAATTACTTCTCCAAAATGGGTTAAATAAATTTTGCCTGGTGCTGCGTCTTTTAACAGTCGAATTGACGCTTGCCAATCCTCAATATGAATATCAGGAGGCGGGCAAGGTGCAACCACTAAGCCATTATTAATTTTCACGCCACCCACATCACCTGTAAAAATCACATCTCCTATTTGCCAAGCGATATGGTGAATCGCGTGACCTGGTGTATGAAGTGCTCTTATTTGGAGGTCTCCGATAGTTATAACTGTCTCGTGATCAACGGTTCGTAATTGAGACAAAGCAATACCTTCCATTTTTCCCCAAAGTTCATCCATTTTATCCTGATAAATTCTACGAGCAGATTCGTACAACTTAGTAGGTTCGTGTAGGTGCTTTTCTCCTAATGGATGCAAATAAATTTTAGCACCAAGTGCAGCCAAAGCCCAAGCTGCTCCAGCGTGATCAAATGGATATGTGTGATGAACACATGACGAATATCCGCTAACGTAATTCCATGCTTTCTACCTCTCTTTTAGGGTATTA
>JAAUTG010000302.1 GCA_012031785.1 Saprospiraceae bacterium
TGGGAATATACTATTGACAGTTATGGTGCTTTCGTAAGGTGTACTGCTTGGATGGTTAGCGTTACCAATGGAATCGTACATTGGGAACGCTGAAAATCCTATTCTGATGCTACTAAATGGCTGACCTGCTATTAGGTTGATACTTTCTCCCGCACAAAGCGTAGTATCGCGCAAATTGATTAAGTTTTTTTGTTCTTCACAATCGTAACAATCAGGATGGGTGAGTGGTAGAATATTGACAATAATGGCAGTATCGTAAGCACAACCAAATTCATCTTGAACACTGAAAACATAAGCATTTTCACCTGCGTTTACAGTGGCAGAGATAATTGAATCGGGAGAAAAGTAAATAAGATCGGGCGTATTCGTCCAACTGTAACTCTCTATGGCTGGAGTAAAGGTTTCTAAATCTGGGTAAAGCGCTGGATTGAACTGAATCCCCCAAGAGAAGATAAATCCATTATCAAAAGCCCATAAGTCTTCTACACTGATCGTCCACTCACCATTTAATGGGCAGCCTTCTAAGTTAGACAGCGAATCGAAGGGGTTATAGTCACCTGGGGGTAAGGTGGCTGGCGTTCCGAGATTACCTGTCGCACTAAAAGCTATCCATGTGCCTCTCGTTGCATTTGGTGTCCAACAATAGTCAAACCCTAGACCAGGACGAATCAAGTCGTCGTCGTTATAATTAGGAACACCTAAATCAATTGATCTTGCCCCTGCTCTGCCTGGGTATTCGTGAAGAATGACTGATTGTCCATTAGGGCAGGTAAGTTTGATTTCTAGGTCGCGCATGTAGGAGTGTTCCATGTTGACGCAAATACTAGATAAATCTTGTACGTCATTTAGCGTTTGTCCTATTTGAAAATTACTGAATTTGAGGCTTGTTTCGTAAGGTACACCCGTACCATCTGGTAAGGGAAGTGAGTCGGAGCGGATTCGCTGTGCTAAGAAGGAAGTTTCTTTAGGAATGACTGCAATAACACTATTGGGGTCAGTTCTATTAATCGTAGCTTTTAAACTAATCGTATCTCCTGAACAGAACGGACGGTTTAAGTCAATGGCAGGATTGATGCTAAAATTAGGTTTATCAGAAATACGTACTCGTTGGTTGATGAAGTTAAAATTAGTACAACCAAGTTGGTCTTCGATGGTAAGTTGCACAATGTAGCCACCAGGCGAATTGAATGTGTGATCTACGTTCTGTCCGTATTTTATAGTACCATCACCAAAATCCCAAATATATTGAGCACTATCTCGATGGTTGTAAAAAAGTCCTTCTTGTGGAAAATTACCCTGCGCGCTCAAAAAGATACGCTGTCCCGGACAAGCATCTATCCAACCTGTGTCCAAGGGTTGAATCATAGGGTCGGAGGTAGTTAATCGAGCTTCAATCTTTTGGCAAGCTGGAATACAAGAGATTTCTGCTAACCATCCGTCGCGTTGACCTGTTGCGTTGGAATTGAAACTGACTGTTACACATCCACTAAGGTTTTCTGCACTCGCTTGGATGGATACTGGTTCTGCAGGTGTAACAATAATGACTTCACTAATGGCATCAATACTAAAATCTTCCGCGCACGCAAGTAAGGGCGCACTGGTATTGACACCATCAAAAATACACAACTGGTCATTCCGGAAGATATCAACTTGCGTGAAAAGCAGTTTGATATGAGAACCGTCTGAACCGTCCGAACAAATGGTGGTAGTAAAATTCTGGTTGGCTGCGTAAGCTCCAGTGCTACCACCACTATCAAAGAAATTCCCTTCACAGGCAGTATGGTACGAAATGCGTCAATTCTATAATCCTGTGCTTGCAAAAAGCTAACTATCCCCAAAAAAGACAACAGGAAATATGCTCGTCTAGTGTTAAAACTCATCATTCTTCTTTAACATTTGTGATGACTAATCGAAATTGTTTGGCTGTTGAAAAGCCTTTTCTGACTTTTATGCGACCACGCTCCACTAGCTTCTATTAAGCCAGTAAATGACTAGATATTATTGATTATCTACAATAAAGTAATTGTCATAAACAATCAAATCATACTAGTTCATCTGTTTGTTTTAGAAATATTTGTAATTTAACTAGACTGGGAAAAATCAAGAAAACGCTATTCATTATATTCAATCAAAAATCCATGCTCGCTTTAATTAGTCTTTAATTTGATTTTATTTGTTGATTGATTGAACGCTTCAGTAAAATCTTCGGCACTCAATAGACTAGCACTTGCGCCGTACCTTCTATGCGATACGCCTTTTCTTGCTTAGGATGGCGATGTAGATACTGCTCTCGTTCCAATTGTAGTATATTTATCGCATTCAAATCATTAATTCTGACAGTAGGATACTCGAAGCGATTACTTTTAGGATCTTCTGTGATGTAAAAAGCATGATCCAAGTAAAATTCTAACCTGCGAAGAACGATTGGCTGTTCCTGAGCTAAACGAATTAAATAAGTTGTATCATACGCCACCAGCAACCGCTCGTCGAACAAATCATTTTTTGTTTGTTGACTCATTGCTAAGTAAGGTAGGAAAAACAGGAATAAGTAGGAAAATAATTTCATATTTAATCGGTTAAAGGAAAATTTTAGTTCCTGAAAATCAAGGTCTTAACCATCTGGAACTCATAAAAACACGTTCATTCAGTTTCTAATTTGTTTCAAAGTACAAATATAAAAAACTTTAAGATATAACGCGAAGCCAATCGCTTTAGTATTTTGACTTTTTGACAATTTTTATCATCCACCCCTATTTAACACTTATCAACTTAATTCATTTTCAATTGGTTGCGTAAAACATTCATTTATTCTCTCAGAAAATGGTATTTCTTGGTGAGGTAGTCTCCCACCACTCATTCCGCTAAATCCAATTCATGCAAATAAGTTCCAGCACGAAGTTCCGCAAATAAATCTTGTACCATTAAAACAAAACTTTGCAACAGCAATCCTGTGCCACTGCCTATCAAAAAAATTCCTAATTCTGCTACACTACCCAATACTGCCAATAGTAACCCAACCACGAATAAAAACTGACCAATCAAACGGTAAAATTTTAATCGAATTTGAGTATTTAGCACCCTTATTTTCTCTGCTTCTACCACTTTTTTTGTTTCTTGTTCTAAGGCGACGAGCATACGATTCTTTCGGTTATCAAAAATAAAAATTCTTAATCCTGTGTAGGATTGTATTGCCGCGAGTGGCAGCACCGCGATACTCCAACCTAACCAAAAATCACTGCGATTGATAAATAACAAGCTCATGCTTACCAACACATGTACTCCACCCCAAATTAGCATGAAAGAAGTCTCTTTCCATTCGGCTTTATAGTACCAAAGCACATGTCGTTTTAATTCTTCGCTATACATAATACGCAAAAATGGGTTAGTCTATTTTCAAAATCAATTAACGAATAAGATTGATCCGCAAAGCAAAGTTAGAATACTTTTGATTTTTGTGAGTAAATTATACTTCAATTGTATCAAAAGGTATAAAATATAGGTAATTTACTCAGTTGATTAATTTTAGCTCTTACGTTCATTTTTAAAACATTACATCGTGAATTTTAAAAAGTACCTTCGGATTTATCGCTACCTTTGCAGAAAGTAAAAGTTAGTGGTGATGAAACTCAAACCAAAAAAGATACTAATATTGTTGGGATTGTTACTTTTGTTGGTAACTACAATCTGCCACGCGCCGATTTTTACACAAGACTTAGCAGGTATTCATGTTTGGCGGCAATCCCAAACCCAGTTGAATATTATCAATTTTTATCGCTACGATTTTAATATTCTTAACCCTCGTCACCATGCCCTCAACATCAATGCAGGAAATACTATCTTAAGATACGAGTTTCCGCTCATGCAATGGATGATTGCATTGAACCATAAATTATTCGGACCTCATATTGCGGTCACTCGCATTTCACTATTTCTGTTAAGCATCATCACACTTTTGGGCGTTTTTCAATTGCTATTGACACTTTTCAAGCACACTTGGAGCGCGTTTGGGAACTTGGGCATTTGTCTTTCGGACCTTTATTCTAGTTACTATTCCATCAATCCACTGCCCGATAATTTTGCATTACTTCACACTATTTGGTTCTTGTTTTTTTTCTTTCGCTACATCCAGTCTAAAAGCGTTCTGGATTTGGTATGTTCTGCCCTATTTATTAGTCTGGCAGCACTTTCCAAGTTACCCTTTGTGCTTGCAGGTGTGGTGGCTGCTTTTTATGTATTAACGAATAGTTGGACTGCCAACCGAAAGCAACTTTAGCCATGGTGGTAGCTTACGGCTTTAGCGTTGCTACCACCAGCAATATGGTATTTTCAAGTGATACCGACTTGGGGAGAAAATGGTGTTTTGAAAGGTATTACAGAAAATAAGATTACTTGGGAAGAAGCCTATCGGATTTTAGCGTATCATTTTACCTATACTTTTCCAAAAGTGCTTATGAATGAGATAAGCCTTTTGTTGGCTCTTATTGGTGGATTTTTTTATGCTGTTCCAAAGAGTATGGCGTAAAAAATTGTTTTGGATTTGGATAAGTTTTGCGGGTATAATGGTTGCTTATTTTTTGTTTGAATTGAACATGATAAATACAGTTCACGATTATTATTTAATGCCATTTCTACCTTTAATTTATGTTGTTGTAAGCTATGGTATCCATCAATTGATGCAACGTAACAAGTTATGGCAGGCAACCGTGATTGTGCTATGTCTTGTGATGCCTTACTTTACCATGAAGACCATTCAACCTTATTGGCAAATAGAAATGTCAGGATTTAACAACGATTTCTTTAAGTATCGAACCGCTTTACGAGCGGCTGCACCAGCAGATGCACTTTGTATTATGCTGAATGACCATACTAATTATATTGTTCCTTATCAAATAGATAAACGAGGATACTTATTTACAGGTGACCAATTACCAGCAGATTGGGTAGCAGACATGATTAACCGATTTGAAGCGCAATACCTTTATTCGGATAGCAGAATTGTGGATGAAAACCCAGCAGTTGCTTTTTATTTTGACCATTTGGTTGTAGAAAAAGGCTCTGTAAGGGTTTATCAACTAAAATCTAAATCGGCTATTACACAATAAAACTAGGCACTTTAATGATGACTGATGCTCGGAAACTTAAAACAATCAACTGTAAATAGTGGCTACTAATTTTCGACTTCCCCCTGAATTTCTAAATTCGCATAAGTAAATTCCTTGCCAAGTTCCTAGATTGAGCTTACCACGACTGATTGGAATACTAATACTACTCCCGACTAACGCGGCTTTAATGTGAGCAGGCATATCGTCTGGTCCTTCTATGGTATGGGTTAAAAATGATAAGTTTTCAGGAACTAATCTATTAAATACTTGCTCAAAGTCAGCTCGTACATCGAAGTCTGCATTTTCGTTAATTGTCAAACCCGCCGAGGTGTGTTGTATGAACAAATGCAAGATACCTACTTGAGGTAGGGAAGGTAGTATTTCTAGCACTTCTTTTGTCACCAGGTGAAATCCTCTCGAAAAGGGAGGTAAGGAAAATTCGACTTGAGTGATCATATCGTTTTTGGATTTTAATGAAAGTGTGAGGCGTATGGTATGAACAGTTTAAATGCTTTGGCTTTTAATCCTCTGTCAATATGCCTAAAGAGTGCATCGCTCGTTCAGAAGCCATTTGTTCTGCACTTTTTTTATTAAAGTCATCTGCAGTTGCTACTTTTTTACCGTCAATCACTACCGCTACTCGAAACCGGTCTC
>JAAUTG010000303.1 GCA_012031785.1 Saprospiraceae bacterium
GATGGACGACGTTTCCTAACGTCGTCTAAAAATATCCTGCTCGTTTCCTAACGAGCGAAACCCCGCGCGTTAGGAAACGCCATCCATCGGGTAATAAAAATAATACAACACATTGCAGTTTCCTGTTCAATTCTTTTTCAACAACTGTGGACTTGCGCCCGTCGTATCCGTCAAATCAAAGGATTGAAATGGGGTTGGATTTTTTTGTATCTCGGTTTCAATAATTCCAGATAATCCATTCGTGGCGTATAGCGGCATCCGCACGACGACGGTTACTTGGTCTTCATTTACCACAGCCTCGCCAACGGGTCTTGCGCCGCGAATCGTTCCTTCGATTTGGCTGTTGATGACATCGCTGGTGGTCATAAAGTCTTGTACGGTGGTGGTTCTGGTCACTTTTACGGCTTGGATTATTTCTAGTAAATTGGCTTGCGCCACGACCTTTGCACCAATTTTGGCAAGCTCGATGGCTTGGTTTCGGTTGTTGTGCTTTTCGGTATTGATAAAGGCAGTACCCGTAGCTTCGATGTATTGGTTGTGCCAGTCAATTTTGCCATTGTCGAATATTTCTATCCCAAGATTTTGTTGGTCGCTATTATCTGTGTTGCTGGACGCATTGGGCGACGAAGTTGTTGTTGGATTACTTTCATCTGATTTTGTTGGTGTAGAATGGCTATTTTGTTGGTGTAACGAATTTTGTGGCGTGGCTGTTGCAGGCAAACTATCAACAACTGCTTGCGTAATGGGCGTTTCAAGAGCGGTGTCCTCTTGCTGATAAAAATCAACGATAGTGACAATACCCGAAACCAATGCTACTAGACTTCCTAAGCCAATCCAAAGGTTGCGCCAGTTGATTTTGTTTTTAGTTATAGCCACCTCCCCTACCCGCTCCAGCAGCAGCAACAAACTTTGGTCAATTTGTCGTTTGGTCAAGCCGAGTTGTTCGGCATCTGCTGTTGCCATTCGGCTTTGGCGTTCGTAATCGCTCCAACGGGCAGCGAGGTGGGTAATTTCCGTTTGTACGCTTTCTGGGCGCAAGGTGGAACTGATTTTCACCAATTCGGCGATGGCGGTCTTGGTTTCGCCTTGTGCAATCCATTGTTGGAAAGGTGCTTTATTGAATTTGAACATACGGTTTGAGCTTGATGATGTAATTGGTTCAAAGATAGGGAAATTTTTGAAATCAATTTGTGGTGTTTGTTTTTATCACGAATACTTACGATGGACGACGTTTCCTAACTTCGACCATCAAGGGGAACTTCGACCATCAAAGTGCAAATAGCCAAATGCCAACAGCGAACTTCATAAAACCTACCCAAATGCCAACAGCGTTAAAAAGCGTCAGCCATCGTTTATTATGTGTTGTAAAAATTTCTTGTACTTCTCCAGGGTAGTTACATGATAGGATAAAACAAGTAAATAATCAAATAAAAAAATAATAAATGTACGAATGGATATAGATAAAATAAACGAATGTTCGTATATTTGGTGTTAGGAGCAACCTGAACGAAACACTCGAAATAGAAGAAGCAAACAGAATGTATGAACAAATTTTAAACCGCCTCTCCCAATTCATTTCGCTTGATAAAAGTGAACAAGAGATTTTTGTGTCAAAACTAATTGTAAAGCAATATCACAAAAAGGAGTTGATTTTACAGGAAGGACAAGTTTGTAAGTATGCCTATTTTATTAATGAAGGCTGTTTAAGATACTTTTACAACGTGGAGGGACAAGAAAATACAGCACAGTTTTTTTTTGAAAATGGTTGGTACACCGATTACGATAGTTTTTTGACAGGTAAGCCTACCAAACAAAATATCGAGACGCTTGAAAAAACAGAATTGCTTTTGCTTTCTTCAAAGGACTTACAACAACTTTACATAGCTATTCCAAAAATTTGAGCGGTTTGGTAGGCTAATGGCTGAAAGTGCTTTTTTAGGTATTCGCCAGCGAAGCGAAATGCTTGAAAATCAAACCGCAGAAGAACGATACCTTACACTGATGAAGGAAAGACCAAAAGTGTTTGAGAGAATACCACAACATTACATCGCTTCCTACTTGGGTATAAAGCCCCCATCTTTGAGCCGTATTAGAAAGCGTATTCTTGAGAACAAATAAAAATATTTCCCCTCTTTTTCATTTCTTAACCTGGGTTAACGTTTAGCCATTCATTTCAATAGAACTTTGTAATGTAATCAAATTCAATAATTTAAAAACGTTACAAAAAATGAAGAAGTTGATTTTAACGCTTGCAATGAGTATAACCTGCCTTTTTGCACACTTTGCAAACGCACAAACAAGCACAAACGAACCATCAACCAAAAAGAAGCTACCTGTCTATGGTGCTGTAAATGTAGGTTATGGCAACACGTTCTTCAGGGGTTTTCTTGGGGATAAAGAAACCATTAATGACAACAGGGGTTTTGGCAGAAATGATGGCTACACTTTTTCTACTTTTTACTATTGGGCACCAAAGGCATTTTTAGGTTTGGGTGTTGGCACAGGCTTGAAAGGGATGATTGCCCGCCCCAATAAAGGTGGGGATAATGAAACCTATTCATACAACTACTATCATGTTAAGATTGGCATCAAAGACTATTTCATTACCAAGCGATTCAATGAAGGTTTTGCTTTTAAAACCAGCGTGGGCTACGGTCCTGCCAATGAACGAACGAAGTTTGGGAATACCAATACTTATGAGTTTCAAAATGCAAACGGCTTCAGCTATTTAGGTGGTTTTGGATATGCCATTCCGTTTAAAAATAGCAATGCCGCATTGAATATTGATTTTGACTACGAATATTCAAGTAAAAATGCCAATATCACTGGCAACTCAAATCCTGTTAAATTCACCACACACCACGTTAGCCTTAACGTGGGCGTAATTTTCTAAACATACAGCAATAAACAAAAATGAAAAATAATTTAATCGCAATTGTAGCATTGATTTTTATTGCCAACACTACATTTGGTCAATCCAATAAAACACGCATTTATGGCGAGTTTGGCTTAGGTACTGGTCAGGCTATCATCAATTCTTCAAGCAAGGCTTCATTAGAAACCGCACTTGGAGGTACTTTTGAACCAAGCATTGGGAACAATCTGATGATGGCTTTTTATATTTCGCCAGAAAATTGGAAAGGATTGGGCATTGGCTCGCGAATCCACGGTACTTTTGGTTCTCCGACAAATGGCACGAACAGTAGTATGTACGTTTTTAATTATTACAATCTTGCCATTGCTGCCAAGTATTTTGTTTTAAGCAGGGCGTTCAACAAAGGTTTGTATGTAAATGGCAGCTTTGGTTTTGGACAATTTACAGCCAAACGACTTAATGAATCAACAAACGATTATCAACATCAATATGCAATTGGCACCTCTCTAGTGGGAGGATTGGGTTACACTTTCCCTTTCAAGCGAACTGCTTTAAGTGTTGAAGTGATATACGAAATGCTAATCGAAACGGAACAGTAAACAGAATTGGGGACGTTCGTTTCCAAAGTGGGCAACTTGGTGGAAATATTATTTTGTCATTTTAAAATTTATTAAAAATGAAAGACCAAATTCATACAGTTCTAGGTGCATCGGGTGCAACAGGCAGGGCTATAATTAAAGAATTGCAAAGTAGAAACTTCAAATTTAAGGCAGTAACACAATCGCAAAAAATGGAAGGAATAGCAACCCTTCACACAAATTTGCTCAATGCAGAAGAAGCCACAAAAGTAATACAAAACTCAGATTATGTTTATTTGTGTGTTGGCTTGCCTTATCAATCCAAAGTATGGGCAAAAGATTTTCCAGTATTGATGCAAAACGTAATCAAGGCTTGTGAAATAGCAAACGCAAAACTTATATTTTTGGACAATGTGTACATGTATGGCGCTCCATTTTCTGTTCCTTTTGATGAGCAAGAGCCACAAAATCCGACTTCAAAAAAGGGAATAGCAAGAAAGCAAACGGCTGACTTACTTTTAAGCGCAATGGCTGACAACAAGATTAAAGCGGTCATTGGTCGTTCTGCTGATTTTTATGGTGAGTTTGCCACGAATAGTACGCTTTACAATTCGTTTTTGCAAAATATACTGAAGGGAAAAGCCCCACAAGTGTTAGGCAAAAAGACGTTCCTCATACGTATGCCTACAGTGGCGACAATGGTAAGGCTTTGGTAGCCTTGGCTTTGGATGACAGCACTTATGGACAAGTTTGGCATTTACCTGTTGGCAAACCCATTACTTTTGACGAGATAAATGATCTAATGAACAGCGTTTTAGGCACTAACTTTAAGATAAGTTACCTGCCAAAAGTAATGCGAAAAATACTTTCTTTTTTTATTCCAACGATAGGAGAAGTAGAAGAAATGTTGTTTCAATTTGAAAATCCCTACGAAATGAATTTTGATAAATTCAAAAACCATTTTCCAAATTTTCAAACCACTTCCTATCAAGACGGTATTAAAAGTATGATAAAATCATTTAGTAAAAGTTGAAATTACAACTTGCTGGCAGAAGAAAGGCAGCCAATAACAAGAGTTTTACTAGATTAAGGCAAAAGTGCTAAATTTGAACATTTGTTCCTTGCATACTCCCGATGGACGACGTTTCTTAACGTCGTCTAAAAATATCCCGCTCGTTTTCTAACGAGCGTGTCGTGTGCTCGCCCGTTCGCCGCTCGTTAGGAAACGAGCAGGATAGGTGGGTCGAAGTTAGGAAACTTCGACCATCAATGGGCAAATAGCCAAATGCCAACGGCGAACCCTGATGGACGACGTTTCTTAACGTCGGCTAAAAATATGTTGGTCGTTTCCTAACGACCGTGTGTAGGGTAGTTTTAGTATGCTGTTCTAATGCTTTGCCTGACCTTTAAAAGTTCGCTTGTGGAGATAAAACGGTTAAATCCTTTAGCTGTCATACCATTAATAAATTGTTTGTCTCCTGTCCAAATGTCTTTGTCGTAATACTTGCTATAGGCAACAAAGGCAATATCATCCTCATCTACATCTCGTACCAAAGTTGCAGATTCATACCATACCTGAAACGGGATGATTTGGTCGGAAAGAAAAGTTAATCTTGAGAAAATGAGCTGTTTTAATTGCTCAAACGGCGTACTTTCTAATTTTGCAATCTCCTTTATTGCGTTTTTATGATGCTCTATTTCCTCTATCAGATATTCTGGAGCATAGTATTCAAATACATCTAACGAGTTCATTAATAAATCACCAATATTACTTTCAAGATTCAGAAAAGCACTAAATACGATATTGCTATCAATGATGTAAGTATTCATTCGCCCAAGATTCTTTGCTTGTTCTTAGCCCACCAATTTGCATTAGCTGATTTACTCAAGCGTATTACATCTTCAGGGGTAGCCACACTTTTGCTCACCAATTGGCGGTATTGTATGTATTCAATTAAGCCCTGTAAAACTTTAGGATCAAAACGCTATTTTGTCATCAGGAATTCTAATCAAGATTTCATCATTCAATCGTTCTATGACCATGTTGTATTTTATTACTATAACACTTTTTGACAATCAATTGGTTCAAAGGTGGATAAAATTTACAAACTGGCGGTTGATACCTCCGATGAACAACGTTTCTAACGAGCGTATGTTCGCGTGTTTGACGCTCGTTAGGAAACGAGCAGGATAGGTGGGTCAAGTTAGGAAACTTCGACCATCGAATGGGCAAATAGTCAAATGCCAACGGCGAACCCTGATGGAC
>JAAUTG010000304.1 GCA_012031785.1 Saprospiraceae bacterium
GCAGTATGTTGTATTACTGCTCCTATGTGGCTCAACCTATCTCTGGCGTAATGACAGAGCAAGGTCTTCCTGTTGGCGATGCCACGTCCAGTAGATGACATTGTAGAGAAACGCTTAACTAGCGAAAAGCGAGTATTACCTTACGAACCCATCAGAGAAGCTGATATCTTTGGGAAAAGCGTATTTGGCGAGTAATTGATATTCGTGAAAAGATGAATCTACCTTTCTCTTATCCTGAACGCCCTTTTGTTCGCATCATCATGGATGCAGCAATCAATGGAGATATTACTGTTTACAGTACAGAAGATGATAAATTTAGTAATCCATTAACGCCTGAAGAAGTGGCTTCTCAGGGTGCATCTGTGGATACAGTCATCACGTTCGACCCCGAAACTTATGAGGAGAAGATTCAAATCGTGCGCAATGAAGTGAACTTAGAAGACGTTAAGCGTTTTCGCTTGAAAGAGATTTGGTTCTTTGATGAAGAATCTGCCACCATGAAAGTAAGAATACTAGGTATTGCACCACTCTTGGAAGTAAAGGACAACCAAGGTAATTTTATTCGAGAGCAGCCAATGTTTTGGGTATATTACCCAAGCATTCGAGAAATATTGGCTCGAGAAAAGACCTTTAACTACGGAAATGATGCCGCGCCTAATACTTGGGAAGATATTATGGAAATGCGCTTTTTTTCCAGCTACATCTATAAGGAATCAAACGTAAGGGATGAGCGTATCCAAGATTATATGTCAGGTATTGATCAGTTGTTAGAAGCAGACAAAATCAAGCGAGAAATATTCAATTTTGAGCATGACCTTTGGTCTTATTAATTGATTTAATGCCTATATTGGTTCTAATAAAGTCCAACCAGTGGATTGATAAAGATGCAATTATTAACTTACTTGTAAAGTTGATAGTTGCATCTTTCTTTTATACTATGTTGTTGTAAACCGATGCAATCAACGCTTCATTTTCCATAACTTACTGAAATACTGGGAGTTATTCCCAAGTAAGTGTGATAAATAGCGGCTACATCCATTTTAACTCCATTTTCAAGTTTCCAACCTGTTCCTAAACTGACCGTGGTAGGTTGAGTAGTCACCCCAGCGCGTAAGGCAAAAGCGTCTAAAAACTGATAATCCACACCAGCTTTGAACCGAGCTGCTCGGTCAATATCTTTTCTACCTCCATAGTAAGGAAAGTTTTTTCAGAAGGAAGATAAGCAATTCCAGTAGTAAATACAGTAGGTAAAGGTGTTCCATCCACCCATTCTACATTAGCGGGACTGAAAACGTGAATCCCCCAACGCAAATTTCGAGTTAGGTCTGCAAGTAAACCTGCTTCAAAAGTTAGGGCTGCTTTTGCCCCGTAGTCTTTGATTTGGATATTGATGGCATCGAATTGCGCGCCAATTGATAGGCGGTCGAACAAGATTCGTCCGTAGCTCAATCCTATCTTTTGTGTATTGAATAAATCAATACCACTGTACTGCAAATTCAGTCCAAAAGCTCCAAACCCACTTGGATACACGACACCTAAGCCAAAAGTTTGAATTGGACTACCTAAAAAATAACGTTCAGCAGCTAGAGTTGCACTAAGCGATTGTAGGCTGGCTGTACTTGCAGGATTGTGAAAAATACCGTTAATATCAGAAAAAGTCACACCTGTTTCACCCATACCAGCACTCTTGGCACTAATGACAGATGGAGTTCCGACTTGAGCAGTAAGTAAAGAGCTGCCCAACAGTAAAATAATGATAAGATACATGGTTTTCATGCGCTAAAATTAGGTATTTTGTTGGAAATAGTACAAATATTCAATGAATTTGTATCAAGATTCATAGGATTTGTCAAAAGAGTTTATGAATATTATTTTGTTTTTTAAATGTAGTGCAATCATTACCGTCTTCTTGAGGTATCATTTTTCAATTGACTAGTGTTTTAGGGAGAATGAGGTGAGTAAAATTTTTAAGTTATACCTAAGTATTAATCTACTTCTAACGGGATAAGCGTTAAAATACTTTTTTAACCTAGCTTTTCATGTAAAAAAACGTAAATATTAGTAACTTTATCAATATCAATTATAATTTTGCACGACATATAATTTCTAGTATTTTAAGCCAAATGCAACATAAATAATTAGTAAAAATATTTGGGTTATATACGACCAAGCATTCTATTCACAAATCCTGCTAAGGATTTGTGAATAGAATTAATAATTTATTGTTAAACGTTTGAGACATGATGCAATTAGTAAATTTTACAAAACATTTTTTTGGCGTGTTTACGCTAGTGTGTTTATTTTCCATTACTTCCCTTCAAGCGCAAAGGGAGTGCAGCGCGGCAGAACTTTACGAGCAAATGATGCAAAGTAGCCCCTCATTTAAAAACAATCGCCAAAGAATTGAGGCTTATATTCAGCAATATGCTACACAAAATCGCGCGATCAACCAAGTGATTACTATTCCAGTGGTCTTTCACATTATTCATAATGGAGATGCAGTTGGGGCTGGGGAAAATATCCCAGAAAATCTTATCTGTGAGCAGTTAGATCAATTAAACGACGATTTCCGCGCTATGAACGCAGACATTGGCAACGTACCGAGCGAGTTTGTACCTTTGATTGGTGATGCCATGGTGCAGTTCTGTTTTGCTTCAGTAGATCCAGAAGGTAATGCTACCGATGGTATTATTCGCTGGCAATTCAACCGTGCTACTTGGACAAATGACCAGTTTGATGCAGAGGTAAAGCCAAGTACCATTTGGAATAGAAATAACTATTTGAATTTTTGGACTGCCGATTTGGAAGGTGGTTTATTAGGATATGCGCAATTCCCTGGCGGTGCAGCAAGTACAGATGGTATTGTGGTGGATAATACTACCGTAGGTTCTTTGGTAACACCGAATCCAAATGGAAATGCTTTCTCTAGAGGTCGTACTGCCACCCACGAAATTGGTCATTGGTTGGACTTACGCCATATTTGGGGAGACGATTGTTTGTTAGGTATTTTTGGGTCTTGTACTGGTAGCGATTTGGTGGACGATACGCCTAATCAATTTTGCCCTTCTTCTGGTTGCCCTAATTATCCAAAAAGATCACAATGTAGCCAAAGTGAGATGTTTATGAACTATATGGACTATACAGATGACAACTGTATGCACATGTTTTCTGATGGACAGATTACAAGAATTAGAGCGACTGTTGATCCAGGCGGTTTCCGCGCTTCTTTGGCTAGTTCCCCTGCTGGTTGTACCAATTGTGGTACAGTGGTTGAACCAACTTGTACAGATGGCATTAGAAACGGACAAGAAACAGGTGTGGACTGTGGTGGTCCTGATTGTGCGCCATGTATGACCCAAATGTGTCCTACTCCGACTGGTCTTTCTACTACCAATATTGCACGCAATAGAGCTACTTTGAATTGGACAGCGGTATCAGAAGCAAACAATTACACAGTAGAGTTGCGTCCAGTAGGTACGACTACTTGGAGTGTATTTATGACAAACACCAATAGCTACCGTGCTACAGGCTTGGCAAGAGGTACGGACTATGAGTGGCGCGTGCGTTCTAATTGTGATGGTAGTTCTAGCGAATTTTCTGTTATTGCCACATTCAGAACAACGGGTGGTGCTGCAACTCCTACTTGTAGCGACGGTATCCAGAATGGCAACGAAACAGGAGTTGACTGTGGTGGCTCTTGCGCGCCTTGTATGATGGACGAATGTACTGTGCCAACAGGTACGACAACTACCAATATAGGTACTACACAGGCTACCTTAAATTGGAATGCTGTAAACGGTGCAAATAACTACACAACGAGATTGCGCCCAGTAGGTACAACAAGATGGAATACTCGCAGCGTGACAGGTACATCTACAATCGCAAGTCCTTTGCAAGCAGGTAGAACCTACGAATGGCAAGTGAGTGCTAACTGTAGTGGAGGGGCTAGTGCTTTTTCTGCTTCAACTACTTTCACTACAGCTTCAAGTGCGGCTGCATTAGAAAACAGAGGAGATGAAGGAACAATTAGCTTTGAAGCGGCTGGCTTCGAGACGACTGTATTCCCTTCTCCAACTTCAGATGTCTTAAACATTAAGGCAAACAAGGCGATTAATACTATACAAATCATAGATGTTACGGGTAGAGTTGTGCGTGCGATTCAGTTGGATGTGGTAAGTTTGAGCACAGTGATTTCTGTATCACAATTGGCTGATGGACAATACTTTGTTCGTATTCAGGCAGGTACAGATTTAGAAATAGTGCGTTTTGTGAAACAGTAAGGTCGTGCTGTGCATAGATTTTAGTGTTGGCTTTTGCGACACCATTTTCTAATGTGTAAGTAAATAGTTAAAAGGATGGCGAACAAATGTTCGTCATCCTTTTTTTACTTCCAGAGCATGAATTAGTAGAGTTGAATCAAAAGATTAAATTTGCAAAAGTAGCTTGCACTAAGTGTGTATTTCAATAAGATGAGTTAAAGTTAAATTATTGAAAATCAAATCAAATAAATTTTACTTCGGATGCAAAATTTCCAAGATATTATGATTGTAGGTGGTGGGGCAGCAGGTTTTTTTGCAGCCATCAACGCCGTAGAAGCTAATCCAAAACTTCAAATTACTATCCTAGAAAAGAGCAAAGATGTACTTCAAAAAGTAAAGATATCGGGTGGTGGTCGTTGTAATTTAACTCATGCTTGCTTCATTCCTAAAGAACTTACCAAATTTTATCCGCGTGGCGAGAAAGAATTGCTAGGTCCTTTTCATCGTTTTTGCAGTGGTGATACGATAGATTGGTTTGAGCGGCATGGTGTGAACACAAAGGTGGAAGCCGATGGAAGAATGTTTCCTGCTTCTAACACTTCTCAAACAATTGTGGATTGCCTAATGGGAAATGCCATCAAAAAGGGAGTGAAGGTGCTGACCCAACAAAAAGTGGAGCAAATTCTTCCCCCTATCAACGCTGAGGATTACTGGAAAATAGAAACTGAGACTGAAACTTTTGTAGCCAAACAGCTTCTTGTAGCCACAGGAAGTAACCCCAAAGTGTGGGAATGGCTGAAAAAACTGGGGCATCAAATTGTACCACCTGTACCATCTTTATTCACGTTCAATATTAAAGATGAGCGTATTGAAGCGCTACCAGGTGTTTCTATTCCCAACGCTTTAGTAAAAATAATAGGCACAAAATTTCAAGTGCAAGCTCCTTTACTCATCACGCATTGGGGCATGAGTGGACCTTCTATTCTTAAACTTTCTGCACTAGCAGCGCGTGCTTTGCACGAGATGAACTATAAGTTTGATATTCAAATCAACTGGCTTGGAGGGTTAGATACGGAAAGTGTTAAGGAGCAACTTCAAGACTGTAAAGTAGAACTGGCAAAAAAAAATATCTCTAAATCCTCGCCATTCAATCTTCCAACTCGCCTTTGGTCGAGTTTTTTAAAAGCAGCAGAAGTGGGTGAAGAAATGCGTTGGGCTGACATAAGTAAAAAATCAGTCAATAAACTTGCGCTTGAACTAAGTGCCAGTATTTATCGTGCTGATGGTAAAAGCACCTTCAAAGAAGAATTTGTGACTGCGGGTGGCGTAGATTTGAAAGAAATAGAGTTCAAAACTTTTTGCCAGTAAAAAATACCTAACCTCTATTTTGCAGGAGAGGTGCTCAATATTGATGCTGTTACGGGGGGCTTCAACTTTCAAGC
>JAAUTG010000305.1 GCA_012031785.1 Saprospiraceae bacterium
TCATAAGGAATAAAGCCCCATACAGATATTATAATGGTCTCTGTATATGAAGATAGTGAGCTGGTTTTTGAGGCGCTGAAGGCGGGAGCTTCCGGATATATTACAAAGAGCGCAAACTACATGGAGTTGCTCACCGCGCTGGATGAAATTGTAAAGGGAGGAGCACCCATGAGTAGTCGAATTGCACGCATGGTTATTGATAACTTTCATGTGAATCCAAACTCTCCGCTTACCAGAAGAGAGACGGAAATACTTCAGCTGATATCAGAAGGTAAGACGTATACACAAATTTCCGAAGAGCTCTTTATTTCAAAGGAAACATCAAAGACGCATATAAAGAATATCTATTCAAAACTTCAGGTAAACAGCAAGTCAGAGGCAATAGCAAAGGCAAACCTGGAGAAGCTTTGTTAAGCATGATACCAGGCACAGGAATCTTAAAACAGATATTTAAAGGAGGAGCTTTTAGAAACCTTTTTAAAAAAAAGAGGGCTTATAGAACGGCATCACATTCCTTCAAAGCAATCTATAAAAGAAAGTGGGGTTAATATTAATCCGGATACAGAAGCACCAGCTATTGAGATGGATGCTACTGATCATAAACAAACCGGAAGTTGGGGAAAAAGTAAAGCTGCTAAGGAATTTAGAAAACAGGAAACAGAATTATTAAAACAAGGCGATTTAAAAGGTGCACAAAAAATAGGCGTTGAGGATGTAAAGAAAAAATTTCCAGGTAAATATGATAAAGCCATTGGTGATGCACTAAATTACACGGATGAATTAAACAAAAAGAAGAAAAATTAATTCAATATTATGAAACTAAACATTATTCCCATATTATTCTGTAGGTCTCATTAAGTTTTGGAGTCAAATAAAGAGGACATTAGAAATATTCTAGGAGAACCTGATAGTGAATTTTTAAGAAATGATTTTCAGTGTGTCACCAACAGATGAATATAGGAAAATAGGTGTTTTTATTGAGTATAATTTCCATAACAAAGTCGAAGCAATAGAAGCATGGAATGATGCCATACTCGAATTTCAGGTAAGAATCTGTTTTTACTTTCTTGTAAAGAACTAAATAAGTTTATGAGAATATATGATAATAACTTGAAGGAGGAAGAAGATGGATTTACTTCATATAAGCTTGGTATCGCAGCTTGGACTCCTGATGATAAAATAGTGCTTCAACCAATTATGAAAGCATAGTAGTTTTCGATAAAGATTATTATAATTAAATGGTATAGCTAAGGATGGTTTGTTCTCGCCATTTGGGCTAGTGCTGGATTGCATCAGTAGCTGTTAACAGGTTATCATTTAAAGCGTCTATGACACGATAATGATAAGAAAGGTTGTTACTTTAGAAGTATATACGATTTTAGATAGGCGCGGGCTAAGGAAAGGATTGGCTCGCGTCTTTTTTTGTTTTTAGATAAAACCGTGATGTGTTTTGCAAAATAAAAGGATTCGGATCACCGAACCCTATAACAATCCTTCATCAGCAAAGGAGAAAAAAGTATCATCCGAAGTCAGGATCAAATGATCTAATACCGAGATGTCCAGTAATTCCCCTCCTGCTTTGATTTTCCTGGTTAACTCAATGTCGTGCTCGAAGGTTTAGCCTGACCACTGGGATGATTGTGTGCCAAAACAATCGAAGAAGCATTGGCTTTCACCGCAATCGCCAGTACTTGTTTGACATCCACCACCGTGCCAGCCACGCCGCCAATGGAGATGATTCGGTAGCCCAGCACTTGATTACATCGGTTCAAATAAAGTGCGATAAACATTTCGCGGTAGTCGAGCATTTCCCGATCCCAAATGTCGAGGAATGCCTGGTAAGCATCGTCACAATTACAAATTTGAAAGCGATCTGCCCTTTTCACCCGAAAGGAATAACGAAGCTGAATTTCTGGAATTTGTTTTGGTATTTTCACGGCATAAGGTTTTGTTGTTTAAAATCCTTATACCGATGGCAGGCTGTTTATGCAAGATAAGAATGCGAAGGGGTGTACCTTGTTTATTATACCCAGTGGTAGAGAATGGGGTTGATAAAGTGAAGTAGTCACGACAAAATCTGACAGTTTGGTTAGTTTAGAGTTACCACACTTTAAATAATCAAACTAATTTCATCATGACTACGCAAGACAAGTTAATCAAAACAAAATTAGGATTACTAAAATTAGCAACACATTTAAACAATGTTTCGCAAGCCTGCCGCACGATGGGCTATTCCCGAGATAGCTACTACCGCATTAAAGAATTGTATGAAAATGGAGGGGAAGCTGCTTTGCAGGAATTATCCAAACGCAAACCCAATCCAAAGAATCGGGTAGATACTTACACCGAAGAACAAGTCAAAGCCATGGCACTTGACTATCCAGCCTATGGTCAAAAGCGAGCCAGTAATGAACTGGCAAAAAAGGGCGTGACAGTCTCTGCTGGAGGGGTGCGCAGTATCTGGCTTCGGCATGACTTGGAAAGCTTCAAAAAGCGCCTCAAGGCTTTAGAAAGCAAAGTGGCACAGGAAGGGCTCATCTTGACCGAATCCCAGCTGAATGCGCTGGAAAAAGCCAAAGAGGAGAAGCTAGCGAAAGGGGAAATAGAGACCTATCATCCAGGTTATTTGGGTAGTCAGGATACGTACTATGTGGGCACCGTCAAAGGAGTTGGTCGCATTTATTAACAAACTTATATTGATACGTACTGTAAAGTGGCTCAGGCTAAGCTCTATTCCAATAAAGATGCCATTACTGCCGCGGACTTACTCAATGACCGGGTCTTGCCGATGTACGAAGAGCAAGGCATTCGCCTACAGCGCATTTTAACAGATAGAGGAACAGAGTATTGTGGCAAATTGGAAAAGCATCCTTACCAATTGTACCTGGATTTGGAAGCCATTGACCACACCAGAACCAAGACCCAATCGCCTCAAACCAATGGTATCTGTGAGCGTTTTCATCGTACCATTCAAGATGAATTTTATGCCATTGTTTTTCGTAAAAAAGTCTTTACCACCATCGAAGAATTGCAAGTGGAATTAGATAGTTGGATAGACTGGTATAATTCTGAAAGAACCCACTCCGGCAAGCATTGCTACGGAAAAAACGCCTTGGGATACTTTTATTCAATCCAAACACTTAGCTTTGGAAAAACAATTGGATGAACTACCTTGGAGGACTAAAGAAATGCTTTCCCCTGACAAGCACCTGCCAGACAACCAGCAAGCGTATTTAACAAGGGAAAATGACTTTGAGCAAGCAATTGATAAGACTCGATTTATCGGACAGTAAATAACCACTGACTGTCAGATCAAGTCTTGACTATTACATCTAAGCTATTCTTTTTGTTTCCCGTACTTGCTCTCTCCAACAAAATTTTACAGTTTTCCAGTTGTACTGGACGTTTTTTTTCAATTGTTTCAACATGTTGCTATCAGGTTAGCAAAATAAAAGGCTCGTTTAGCCTTCCCCTGGAGCTTATTTTTCAAGGTTCAGCTCCTAAAACCTACGCGGCTCAAAGAACCTGTCTCTTTCCATTCCTAAACTTAAAATTCTGATACTTTCCAGCTCATCTAAACTGAAATATCACCACTCCGGAAAGTCACCGTCCACATAGTCAAAGAAAATCCTGTTGTCTCCGTCGTATTCTGTTGCATACCACGTCCAAGGATGGAAGGGATGAAAGAATTTACAGATCACCAACGGATCTTTGACTTCAGATTGATCGCCAACCTGAGCGAATTTTTCAGCAAGTCTTGCGTAAGAAGTTTCATCGTAGTAAGAGAAAGAACTAAAAAAGCGGTGTTCCGACCCGCAGGTTCAAGTTACATTATTTTCCAATGCCGTGCTTGATTTTTTTGACGTCGATTGCCAAAAATTCTAATCAAGTTTTTGGGAACCTGATACACTTTCTATGTGTTTTCAAAAAGATTCTTTTCAAGGGAAAAAGGAATATTTTCCTTATTTTTGAAAAAAAATTTATGTTTGCAACCCGTTAGTAGGAATGTTAGTCGTTTTTTTACTGACGGAAATTCAAAAAAGTTTGTAATTCTTTGATTATCAATAGCTGGTCCCATAGCTCAGTCGGTTAGAGCATCTGACTCATAATCAGAGGGTCCTTGGTTCGAGCCCAAGTGGGACCACTTTAAACCTTGTTAAACGACTGATTTTTAAACGATTACACTTAGCGGAGATTTGGAGGGTGTCATTTTGGGTGTCGTTTTTAAAATTGGTTACTTTATCTGAAACAGGTTAGACCTAAAATGCAGGCTTAACCTGTTTTTCGTTGGTACTTTTCCAACAACTGCAAATTAAGAAAATTCACTTAAATATCCTATCAAAGCCAATCCGTTACCTCGGATTTTCTTTCGATTATACCCCGCCCTTCCCTGCAAAATTTTATATTTGTATATTCGGTAAATTGTTCGATTTATTGCACACGCTATGCCCGAGTTTGAATCAAATATGCGAATTATCTGCCTTGAAGATTCGGCTTTCAAAGCCTTGATAAGGGAGGTCGTCAAGCCAGATTAAAAAAGAGGAACTGATAAAATCTTGATCCCTGGATTGATGAGAAAGAAGCGATGACTTTGCTCAGAATAAGCTCAAAAACCACTTTTCAAAAGTACCGCGAGACGGGTAGTATTGTGGAGCGAAAATTAAGCGCCAAACATATTCTTTACAAAAGGCAATCCATTCTTGACTTTATTGAAAATAGTCCGATTTACAAAACTTTAGAAACCGAAGAATAATGGAAGAAGGAAAAGAACTACTCGAAGGATTCAATGCGGGCTATTTAATGGAGAAGCACCGCCCGGAACTTTCTAAACAAGTTGTTAAAGCCACAGAAGGTGTGGACACCCCTTTTTTTGAAGGTTTTGTTGCCGGAAGCCAGGAGTTTGACAAGGAAAGAAGCAGGAGCAAAGTCATTTCCAAATTAAAAGATTTTTCAAGCCCTAAAAAAGACAACCCGACCAAAAGAAAAGGACAAGGATTTGGAAATGGATATTTGAAATCTATTCGTGAAGTTTGGTATAAATCTTTTTCCAGTTTCAAAATAAGTTGCTGTTTGACAAGCGAAAAACATTCATCTCATGTAGTGAACTTCAAACCGCTTGACAATTATTCATTTGCAATTAAGGTTATCGGGAAACCATGAATTTTTCCAATGACCAAACTTACACCCGTTGAGAAAAGAATACAGGAATCCGCTTTTCAGATGGTATTAAAAAAAGGCACAGCAAAAGATGCCATTTTTCAACATAGTGTGCTTTGTCAAACGTTCCTGCCTTATCGGAATCCGGGTACAGATATAAGAATTTGGAAACATAAGCAGGGTAATGTCAGCCTTGCAATTCAGGCAAGCGAAGCATTTAATCCAGAGCTTAATGATTTTGAATTTATGGGACTACCTTACGGTCCGAAAGCGAGGTTGATCCTTGCCCATTTGAACAGCGAAGCCATCCGAAAGCAATCCAAAGTTATCAATGTGGAAGAAAGCATGAGTGCTTTTATCAAACGGATGGGCTTGAATCTGGACGGCAGAACCATCAATGAAGTAAAGAATCAACTCAGAAGGCTTACTACCTCTACCCTCAGTCTTGGCTATGCCGATAACGACCGAGGTGTTCAGGTGGATTTGAAAATTGTGAAAGCATTTGACTTATGGTTTCCAAAGAT
>JAAUTG010000306.1 GCA_012031785.1 Saprospiraceae bacterium
ATGTATAATAATCTAATTCAATTATGATTTGGTGGTTGTATGATAATAGTGAAACTATCAATATACTAATTGAATAAGAAATGTAGGGTTGTATTCTAATAAGAAAATATATAATCTTTTCTATAACATTCATTTTCTTAGAAGAAGATGAGGATTAGTATAAAATGATGATGTAGATAATAATTGAATTTAAATAATTAGAAAAATATTAATCATGTTGACTTATTAAATAATCATATTATTTATTAAAAAAAATATCATTTTATTAATGAATTAGCACATGAGAGTTTGGTTAAAAATAAAAAAATTATCTTAATATAGAAGTTGAAATTATTGATACATCAAAAAAATATGATAATAACTATTTAAAAGGTGAAAACTAGAATTTTAGATATATGCTTGAAAGAGAATGCAAAACATACATTAATCCAATAGGAGGTTTAAATTTATATAGTAAAAGAAAAATTTAAGGAATTTGATATAGATGTTGTTTTTTTGCAAGCAAATCGAATTGAATACAAGCAATTTAATATTGATTTTATTCCATTTCTTTCTATAATAGATGTTTTAATGTTTAATAACGTTTCTCAAGCGAGAGATTTATTAAATCACTATCAATTAATCTAATGCTGATGCAAAGAATAGCTATTCATAGCGTACCTAGATCAGGTTCATCTTGGCTTGGGCACATATTAAATAGCTCTCCAGAAGTTACCTATAAATATCAACCTCTATTTTCGTATGAATTAAAAGATTATTTATCGGATAACTCTTCTATTGAAACAATAGATGGGTTTTTCAATAAACTATTTTTTACTAATGACGAATTTACTAATCAGAAGAAAGAATTAGCTTCAGGAAAAGCTCCCAATTTCAATAAAGATAAAGCGAGATTTAATAGCGTATAAAGAAGTTCGTTATCATCATATACTGCCAAATCTATTGAATCAGGATAAAGGTGTAAAAATTGTGGGATTAATTCGGAATCCTTTAAGTGTTATTAACTCTTGGTTAAAAGCACCCAAAGAATTTAAGCGAGAGCTGGGCTGGAATGAGCTAGAAGAATGGCGTTATGCGCCAAGTAAGAACTTGGATAGAAAAGAAGAGTTTAATGGTTTTGAGAAATGGAAAGAAGTAGCCTTATTGTTCATTCAATTACAACAAGTTTATCCTGAAAAAATTTATACTTGTTGAGTACAAAGATTTACTAGATAATACGATTAGAGAAGTAGGACGAATTTTCAATTTCTTGGTGTTCCGCTATCTACACAAACATTGAATTTTGTAAAAGATAGTAAAAGTAGAGAAGTGGAAGATGCTTATGCAGTCTATCGTCAAAATCAGCGAGATGATAAATGGAAAACGGAACTAAATCCGCTTATCATAGAAGAAATAATAGCTGATTTGCGAGATACATCTCTTTATCGCTATTTAAACCTTTGATTATGAATAATCCATTGGTGTCGGTCTGCATAACTACTTACCAACACAAAGATTTTATAGCACAGTGTTTAGAGGGGGTATTGATGCAACGAACCACTTTTGGCTATGAAATAATAATAGGAGAAGATGCCTCTACGGATGGGACACGGGAAATATGTCTATCTTATGCAGCACGCTATCCTGATAAAATAAAACTCATTTTAAGAAACAGAGAAGATGTGATTTTTATTGATGGCAAGCCTACAGGACGTTATAACTTTATAGAAAATCTTAAAGCAGCCCAAGGGAAATATATAGCACTCTGCGAAGGAGACGACTACTGGATAGATACGTACAAACTACAAAAACAAGTGGATTTTTTAGAATCCAATCCTTCCTATGCGATATGCTCAGGTAATACGGAAATATTGTTGCCTAATGGGGAAAAAAAATTGAAAGAACTCCCTTATTGGAAAGATAAATACGAAGGAATAGATTTGGTTAGCACGTACAATTTTATACCAACTCCTTCGGTCGTATTTAGGAAGGAACATCTTGATCTTAATAATATTAACCTACTTAAAGTTCCATTTGCTGATTTGTACGTATGGTTAATGTTAGCAGAGAGAGGAAGTATAAAGATATTGGAAGATACGATAAGTTGTTACAGAGTTCATCAAGGAGGATTATGGAGCGGAAGAAGTCAATTACAACAGCATAAAATGTATGTATCTTTTTATAAGATACTAAAAACAGATTTTAATAGCAAGTATAGTCGTATCAGTAAATCCAGAATAAAAAAACTTAAAATAGCTATATTAAAAACAAAATTATCAGAATTTATGTCTCGATTTCGAGTGCTGGTAAATTTTTAGAGTACAAAATTTCAATCATTGGATTTATCTATCATCATCCCTTGTTACAATCACGGCATTTACATCCGTGATGCGGTCGCTAGTGTGAAATTGTATTCAGGTGCTAGGCAAGTAGAAATAATCATTGTGAACGATGGTTCAACGGACGATTATACTAAAGCGGTTTTGCAGGAATTAAGCAACGAAGGTTGTCGAGTAATCCATCAAGAAAATAAAGGACTTGGTGCAGCCAGAAATACAGGCATAAGAAACGCAACAGGTCGTTATATTTTGCCTTTGGATAGTGATAATAAAATATATTCCGATTATATTGATAAAAGTATTGCAGTATTAGATGCTACCCCAACGATTGGTGTGGTTTATGGTGATGCAATGTACTTTGGCGGTAAGGCAGGTAGATGGATAGTAGGTGATTTTGAAATTAGGAAGCTATTTGATTTTAATTTCATTGATGCTTGTGCGGTTTATAGGAAACAAATTTGGGAAGAGCTAGGTGGGTACGATGAAAATATGCCTGCGATGGGTTCGGAAGATTGGGAATTTTGGATGCGAGTAGCCATGCGTGGTTGGCAGTTCTACTATATACCGGAAGTGTTGTTTGAGTATAGAGTCAGAGGAGATTCGATGGTGCATCAAGATACTAAACCTAACTATGATAAGATTGTGGAATATATTTTCTCGAAACCAGAATATCGTCTAGCCAAAGATTATAGAGCAACTTTTATGGAGTTGGATAAGTATCATAGTGTGACTTACTCGTGGAAAGCATTGCAAAAGGGGTTGATTAATAAATTATTTTTTAGTAGTTATCGAACAAAATGAAAAAAATTCGTACTTTAGCCATTCACCTCCCGCAATTTCATCCAATTCCTGAAAATGACAGGTGGTGGGGCAAAGGCTTTACAGAATGGACGAATGTGACCAAAGCAACGCCACGCTTCAACGGGCATTACCAGCCACATTTACCAGCAGATTTAGGGTTTTATGATTTGAGATTACCCGAAGCCAGAGCGGCACAAGCCGATTTGGCAAAATCCTATGGGATTGATGGATTTTGTTATTACCATTACTGGTTTAACGGCAAAAAAGTGCTGGAGAAACCAGTGGAAGCTATATTACAAAGTGGTGAACCGGATTTTCCGTTTTGTCTTTGTTGGGCTAACGAAAATTGGACTAGACGCTGGGATGGACTTGAGCAGGAGGTCTTGTTGAAACAAGATTATAGCGAAGCAGATGATGTAGCACATTTTGAGTATCTGTTGCCTTTTTTTAAAGATCAACGGTACATTCGGATTGACGGGAAACCTGTTTTTTTGATTTATCGGACAGAGCATTTTCCGGATATTCAAGCTACGGCAGCGACTTGGCGAAATTTAGCAGCTCAGGAAGGTTTTGAGTTGTACTTGATAAGGGTAGAAAGTTTCAAAGAGGGTATTACTCCTGAAAGTATTGGTTTTGATGCAGCGCAAGAATTTCAGCCTAACTTTAAAAGACATTTTAAACCTTTTCGACCAAGTTGGCTTATTCGTGGATTAAGGAAACTGGGATTGATGGACTCTGTATTTATGGATAATGAGGTATTGGATTTTCCAGAATTTGTAGAGGCTGCATTGTCAGATTCCCCAGTATCTTACAAGCGATTTCCTTGTGTAACACCGATGTGGGATAATTCCGCAAGAAGAAAGACACGGGCGATTATTTTTAGGAATGCTTCGCCTCAAGTATATGAGTATTGGTTTGGCAAGGTTATGGAGCGATTTGAGCCTTATTCAAAGGAAGAAAATTTGGTGTTTATCAATGCTTGGAACGAATGGGCAGAAGGTAATCATTTGGAGCCGTGTCAAAAATTTGGTAAGGCGTATTTGGAAGCTACAAAGCGAGTGCTAGATAAGACCGCGTTAGACTTTTGACAAAACAATCCAACAAATGCAAAAATACCCAATTGGTATTCAGGACTTTAAAGAGATAAGACGAGGCGGCTACATTTATATAGATAAGACGGAGCAAATCCACCACCTGCTTGATATGGGAAAGTATTACTTCTTATCTCGTCCGCGCAGATTTGGGAAGTCGTTGTTGTTGTCCACTATTGAGTATTTGTATCAAGGGGAGCGAGGGTTGTTTGAGCGGCTTTGGATAGAGAACCATTGGGATTGGAGTGAGCGGTATCCTGTGGTGCATATCAAGATGTCAAGAAGTGATTATCAGCGGTTGGGTTTGGAGCAGGCGTTGTTGAATGAGGTGGAGCGAGCTGCAGTTGGATTAGGTATTGAATTGAAACGGGTGACTTTGAAGGAGCGTTTTGAAGAACTGTTAGCAGTGGGAAGTAAGCAGGGGCAAGTTGTTCTTTTGGTGGATGAATACGATAAACCAATGATAGATTATCTGAGTTTATTGGATAGGATGGAAGAAAACCGCTCCATATTGAAGCAGTTTTATTCTGTCATCAAAGACTCTGATTCGTATTTGCGTTTTTTCCTTTTGACAGGCGTAAGCCGCTTTTCAAAAGGTGAGTATTTTTTCGGATTTGAATAATTTGAAGGATATTAGTATCCATCCGCATTACAATAGTTTGGTAGGTATCAGCCAGCTAGATGTGGAGCAATATTTGAGGAACGCCTGCAAGAGATTGCAAAGGAACAAGATAAATCCTATGAAACCTTGCTGTTGGATGTGAAGGATTGGTACAACGGGTATAGCTTTGGCGGGAAAGAACGGCTGTATAATCCATTTTCGCTGTTGAATTTTATGCAGGATGGGTATTTTGGGAATTATTGGTTTCATACGGGCACGCCGACGTTTTTAGTGGAGCGCATGAAAGCGACAGATCAATTTACAATAGACGAAAATCAATATGTTCCATTATTGTCTTTGTCTAGTTTTGATGAGCGGTTGAGAAACATTAAATCTGTCTTGTTTCAAACGGGCTATTTGACGTTGAAGGAAATTAATTTTGAGAAAAATTGGTGTAAGCTGCAATATCCGAACAAAGAAGTTCAAGCGAGTTTGGAGCAATTTTTGATAGATAGTTACCGCTATGAACACGAACAAGGTGGTTTACCATTGGTGATACAAATGAGTGAAGCCCTAAATAGCAAAGACGTGGAAGAAGTCATCGCCATCATCAATAGTGTATTTTCGACGATACCGTACGATTTGTGGCGAGGTGCGAGTGAATTGCATTACCACGCCTTGGTTCATTTGACGTTCAGTTTGTTGGGCAACTACGTGCAAAGCGAGGTACATAGTTCCAAAGGCAGGTGCGATGCGGTAGTACAGACGAATACGCATGTGTATGCGTTGGAGTTTAAGTTGGATAAAAGTGCTGTGGAGGCGCTGGAACAAAATAGAGCGAAAGGGGTTATTTGCT
>JAAUTG010000307.1 GCA_012031785.1 Saprospiraceae bacterium
CTCGAGTCTAGGCGTTCCAGCAACTGCCACTCCGTATTCTCGCACACCAGAACTTCGAGTCAGCCATAAACTCGCGGAGCGAAAGCGAAGGAAGGAGATGAAGGAGCTCTTTGACGAGCTGAGGGACGCGCTGCCTGCAGAGCGTGGAGGCAAGAGCAGTAAGTGGCGTATCTTCGGCGGGTTTCACCACTACCGTGCAGCCAGCAGCTAAAGCAGGTGCAATTTTTCGTGCAATCATAGCGTGCGGAAAATTCCAAGGCGTGATTGCCGCTACCACGCCAATAGGTTGCTTAATGGTTACAATTCTAGTTTGGAGAGTAGGACTAGGAATCACGTCGCCGTAGGTGCGTTTTCCTTCTTCTGCAAACCATTCTATGAAAGAAGCCCCATATTTTATTTCGCTACGAGCCTCAGTAAGGGGTTTTCCCTGCTCTAAAGTAAGCAAAGTAGCTAATTCTTCTAGGTGCGTTATCTGGAGTTCATACCATTTTTTTAACAACTGGGCGCGGTCGTGGCTAGTTTGATTTTCCAACCTTCGAAGGCAGCTTGAGCTGCTTCAATAGCTTGGTTTGTCTCTGCTTCCCCCATATTTGGGACAAAAGCTAGGATGCTTTGATTGTAAGGATTGATGACGGGATAGGTGGTACTGTCGTGTGCATCCGTCCAAGTACCATTGATAAAAGCCTGTTGTCGCAAAAGCGAATTAGGAAGAGTAGCCATTGTATCTTTCTCAACGAAATACAATGGCGTTCCCTTTAGTTGAGTGTAGTGGTCGTTTTGTGCTAATTTTTAGCGTACACATCGCCAGAGCCTACAATTCTGCTTTTCAAACTTGGCGTACCTTTGTAATAGACATCTCCACTTCCTGTGATGCTGATATCCAAACTTTCTTTTGCAGTGACTTGACTATCGCCAGAGCCTGTGATTTGAACCTTTGAAGTATTTGCAAGGAAATCATAGCCATTAAAGTCCCCAGAACCAGTGATACTCACCGTATTGCTGTCTGCACTTCCTTTAACCAACATGTTGCCAGAACCTGTAATGGCTGCTACTGTAGTTTTTGAATAAACTTCTAATTTAATGTCACCAGAGCCGCTGATGGCAAGTTTCAGATTGTCTAAATTAGTGAACTTGGTTTCGCCAATAATATCTCCACTTCCTAAAATTGTTGCCTTTGTTAGGTTAGCAAGCGTGATGTAAACGTGAATAGGCTCGGTGGTCGCGGACATTTTCTTTGTAAGAGATGTTCCAAATGTCATCTTTCACCTCCTTTTTGATGTTATCAATGATGTTTTGTTGTGCCTTAATTTCAATCCTTTGTTGATTTCCTTGTTTCAAATGCACGGTAGCGTTGATAGAAAGTGCTAAACCTTTGATAGTGGGCAGGGAAAGTTGTTTAGCAACCACCGCACCTTCTCCAGTAATGCCACTCCAACCCCATTGAGCAAAAGTAGGAAGCGCAGAAAATAAAAATTGGCAAACAAGCCCAAAAACAATAATTTTCTTCATCATCTTTATTTTGATTGTTTTAACTAACGAATGAGCAATAAATAAATTGATAATTAAATTTTACAACTCATTGATTATTGAATAATAAGCTCGAAATTTATCACTTACGTCTCATCGCTAATGTTACGAATTGGGCTATTTTTAACCCTATTGCATCAGGAGAAGATTTCAAGTGGTAGCACCTCGAAGAATAATAACCTAAGTATTCAAGAATAGCTCAAGCATAGAGACAAAACTAATTTTCAACCGTTGCATCAATAAATCGAATGGAGCGTTAAATTTGAAAATATATTCCTAAAAGCAATAATTTGATGAAAATACTTCCTCAGATGAATACATTTCGATAATTTTATGCTATTCATCGAAATTTTGATGCACTTTTCGCAAATTGAGTGCATTATTGTTGAGCAATGGCTCGTTGAATACAATTGATTGTTTGCAAAGAGCCAAAGTAAAAGCACAACTGATAATTCCCGTGACGCAACTAGTTTATAATTAGTGCGCAAAAACGACACTCATTTTTTGATATTTCAAGGAGCATAAACCATGATAAACGTAATAATTGTTGATGATGAGCCGCTAGCTTTGGATATATTAGAGACCTATATCCAAAAAATGCCTGATTTAAAGTTGGTAAAAAAGTGTAACAACGCTATCGAAGCCAACCAAACCCTGAAAGAACATACCATAGATTTGATGTTCCTGGATATTCAGATGCCACAACTTTCTGGAATAGACTTTTTGAGGTCGCTGGCGCACCCGCCAAAGGTCATTTTCACCACCGCTTACGCGAATTACGCCATTGAGGGCTTTGAGTTGGACGCAGTGGATTACCTTTTGAAGCCTATTTCTTTAGAGCGATTTATGAAGGCAGTCAATCGTGCCGTCGAGGATATACAACTGGAACGCAAAGAAGTCAGCCCAGAGCGCGTAGAGGTGGAGGAACAATTTTTCTTTGTGAAGGCAGATAAAAAACTTGTAAAAATCAATTACGATGACATTATCTATATAGAAGGATTGAAGGATTATGTCATCATTCGTTTGGAAGACCACCGAATTGTGACTTTACAAACGATGAAAAGTTTGGAAGACCGATTGCCTTCTAGCCGTTTTCAGCGCATTCACCGTTCCTACATTGTAGCACTGGACAAAATACAAGCGGTGGTCGGCAACATGGTGGAAGTGAAAGAAAAAGGACAGGAAAAACAACTGCCCATTGGGAAAAACTACCGCGACGAACTTTTAGACATAGTTAATCAAAGCAAAATATAAGTAAGCCATACTTTAGATTTTCCAACTTTAATAAAACTGTTACTTTTTTTTGCATTTTATCTGTGGGAAGAATGGTTTTTCCACAGATTTTTTTGTTTTTTATAGTCCATGTACCCCCCTCATTTCCTAGTAAATCTCTTGTCCTTTTTTCCAACCTTCGGTTCAGAATCCTGTTTCGACTTCAATAAAAATTAAAATCCAATATGAACCGAGGTTTTCGGATTGTTTCTCTATCTTTCTTTACGATTGCTGCTATTGTCAGCACGATCTACTTGTTTCGCCTAAATTTTAGTTTTGATTTTGAACAGTTTTTCCCTACTGGCGACCCTGATTTGGAGTTTTTTAAAGAATTTACGGAAGCCTTTGAAACAGATGATAACTTTTTGCTAGTGGCAGTCCGAAAAAAAGAGGGAGTGTTTGAACAGCAGTTTTTGACACAATTTCACGATTTTACAATCAAATCCAAAGGACTACCACACGTAGTGGAAAGCCAGTCGCTGACCAAAATTTCCTATCCTCTCAAAACGCCTTTTGGCATAACAGCAATACCCGTTATTCACCTCGATGAACCAGAACGCTACGAGGCGGACAAACAACGCGCCTTAGCAGATGAGCGATTTTTATACAACCTGATTTCAGAAGATGCTACTACGCTAGTGGTGGCTTTAAAAATAATTGAACGAATCAACCTCGACCAATCCCGGGAACTGATGAGCGCGCTGGAAAAATTGGTGAAAGGCTATTCGTTTGAAAGCTACCATTTTTTAGGTCGCCCATACTTTCAGAAAGAATTAGTTGCCATGCAGCAGCGCGAGGTGATAGTGTCCGCTGTTGTATCTGGAATCTTAGTCTCGCTCATTATGTTTCTCATTTTCCGCAAGCCACTCAGCATTTTGACTTCGCTGTTCTCTATCGGTTTGGGTATGTTATTGTTCATGGGATTTATGGGTGTGACGGGACGAGAACTTAACGCCATGTCTGCCTTGTACCCTGTGTTGATGATTATTGTAGGCACTTCTGATGTGGTTCATATTGTTTCCAAACATATTGACGAGCTGAAAAAAGGACTTTCGCCACACGAAGCTATTAAAGTCACTATTCGAGAAATTGGAGTAGCTACCCTTATGACTTCCGCAACCACAGCTATCGGTTTCCTTTCTTTGATTTCTAGCCGCATTCTACCGATTCGGGATTTTGGTATCAATTCTGCCATAGGCGTGATGATTGCTTACTTTACAGTGATTGCCTTTACAACAGTTATCTTGTCGTTTCTGAAAAAGAATACTTAGTGCAAGAAGAAAGAGAAGACAAATTCTGGACGCGCCTAATGCAGTGGTTTTATGATGTTACAAAAAATCAGTCCCGTGCGATTGGAATAGGTTCTTTAGCAATCACTGCCATTTCACTCCTTGGTATTTCACAGATTTCTACGAATTACAACATTACAGAAAATATGCCACGCGGCAGTAAAATCACAGAAGACTTTTTGTACTATCAAGAAAATCTGACCAGTTTCCGTCCTATGGAATTTGCAGCCATTGCGCAACAAGATTACAAAGTAAGCGATTACGAAGTGCTACGAGAAATAGACAAGGTGGAGCAAAAACTGAAAGATTACCCAAGCATTCGAGCAGTAGCCTCCAACACCATGTTGTACAAAAGTATCCATCAGATGAACAATGGCAACCGCGTCAATGCTTACACCTTTCCTGAAAATCCTGCGCTTTTCGCTCGCTATCAACAACTAGCAGACCGCTTACCCGCTTTCAATACTGCCATCCTGGAAAGTAAAGACGGTAAAAAAGCAAGAATCACCTCTCGGATTGATGATATTGGTGCGGACACCATCAAAGCAATTGGCGAAGAAATTGACTACTGGATTGCCGCCAACACCGATAGCACAATCGTTAAATTTCAACGAACTGGCACAGGACTTATCATTGACAAAAATGCAGCCTACGTCCGAAGAAGTTTACTTCTAGGGCTTGGTGGCGCAGTTTTTATTGTAGGTTTGATCATGGTTGCTATTTTTAGAGATTGGCGTATGCTCATTATCTCGCTGATTCCCAACTTATTCCCTTTGATGTTAGCGGGTGCGATGCTAGGATTCTTTGGCATTGATTTGGAGGCAGGCATAGCGATTGTCTTTTCTGTGATTTTTGGTATCGCAGTGGATGATACAATCCATTTTTTGAGCAAATACAAACTCGTCAAATCCAAAGGATATTCTGTGGACGACGCTCTCAAAATTACATTTTTGGAAACTGGTAAAGCCATCACATTAACCACCATTATTCTATTTTTTGGCTTCCTAGTGATGCTTTTTTCCATCCATCCACCAAGCGTTATCATCGGCTGGCTGATTAGTTTGACCCTGTTCAGTGCTTATTTTAGCGATATGTTGTTGATTCCTCCATTAATTCGTTGGTTGGGGAAAAAGGAGTAAAAGCGTAAAGCATGGGTCTAAACTTCGAAGAGCGGGCGCGTGAAGTAAAGTTGCTTCACGCGCCCGCTTGTGAATGGATAATGGGTCAAAATTACAGGTAAAAAATCATGTTTGGTAGCTTATTGTACCGCTAAGACTTTCATTTATCACCAGGTTGTCTGAGTAATACAAACCCAATTCCTTGAATTTTCTTGTGTACTAGATGAATCCCTCCAAACCTTATTATATTTTCTGTAAACGCCAAAGATGTTCAAAACGAGCTTTTTTAGATAATACTTGGCAAAAAATTACGGTTACAAACTATCAATAATGAATATTTTATGATTTTAGTGAAAGGTTTAAATCGCTAAATTTAGAATTTTCGGAGTTTTCAGTGAAAATTGATACATTGCCTTAGAATATAGT
>JAAUTG010000308.1 GCA_012031785.1 Saprospiraceae bacterium
CGTCGGCAAGAAGGCCGAGAGCGAGGCCTGAAGGTCATGTCCATCGCCGCAGCCGTGCGCCCAGGCCCGACGAGCTGCCCTGCCTTTCGTCTTCGTTCACGCCCTTCAGCGCCACCGTGTTGATCTTCACCGCCATTCCGGCTGCCCTTGCCGCTCTGACGCCGCCCAGCACCGCATCGAGTTCGCCACCGCGAGCAGGCAACACATTATTACCTGCAAAACCAATCACCACGCCATTGAGGTACTTCTGATGGTTAGGTAGTGTAAGCTGCCAGCGATAAGCTCTAAGCAATGGAGTGGCAAGATAAAACAAACCAATGATAAGCAAATAAAGGAAAGGAATTTGTTGCGTAGTTTTTAAAAGCGTCTGATAATCAATATCTTCAAACACAACATAGCAAGCAATCACAGAAATAATGATGCCTACGATACCTATCCACTGTTTTCGTTTCAGTTTCATAAATCACTCACTCAATCCTACCACAAAAGTAGCCTGTACATTTCAAAGTTCCAAATCATTCCAGAAGCCTAGCCTGTGCAATATCAGTAAAACAAACAGATATTTTATTAAAAAATATGGTCAGGGAATGAGCCATAAATAAAGTATCAATTTATTGCCATGCCCTATGAATCTCCTTACTCACTCCTCACAACTAATTACTTCCCTCATCTTGGTTTTCTTTGAATTATGTCTAACTTCGTCTTCGAGTTTGGATAATCTTCCGTTAGCATGAAATATATATTCGCCCTTTTGTTGTTTGTGTGGAGCGTTCCCGTATCCGCAAAATATTATTTTGAGTATTCTGTCAAAGCAAAGCAGGCTTATGAAAGTATTATGAGCCTACGCTTCAAAGAAGCAGCCATCATCATACAAGAGATTAAAAATACAGAACCTGACAACGCCATTGTCCTGCACTTAGAGGATTATATGGATTTTTTCAAAGTCTATATTAACGAAGACTTCAATGAGTTCAAGCGGCTAGAACCAGGAAAGGAAAAACGGATTGCACAAATTGCGCAAGGCGATGAAAAGTCCCCCTACTACCTTTTTTGCAAGCAGATATTCGCCTACATTGGGCGTTAGCTAGACTTAAATTTGAAGATTACTGGAAAGCCTTTTGGGATATTAATAAGGCTTTTGCTCTGTTGGAAGAAAACGCTGCAAAATTTCCGAACTTCATGCCCAACCAAAAAGATTTGGGTATTCTCCACGCTGTAGTCAGTTCTGTGCCTTCGGGCGTAGGTTGGGTAACCAATTTAGAAGGTGATTTAGAAAAAGGTAAACGCGAGCTGCAACAGGTGATTGCATACAGCCAAAAAAACGATTTTATCTTTGAACAAGAGACCTACATTCTTTACTCCTACGTAATGCTACAATTTGGGAACGATGAGGACGCTGCTTGGCGCATTATTAATGAAAGCAAACTCAATCCTAAAACCAGTCCGACAGCAGCTTTTGTGCTGGCAAATGTCGCCATGCGCACAGGACGGAACGATAAAGCTATTGAACTACTCAAAAATCGTCCAACCAGCGAAGCCTACTATCCGTTTGTTTATCTGGACTTTATGCTCGGTCGTGCCAAGCAGCAGCGGTTGGATAGCGATGCAGATATTTACTTCAAGAAATACTTACAACAGTTCAAAGGGCAGAATTTTATCAAAGAAACTTACCGCCGATTGGCTTGGCATGAACTACTCAAAGACAATCCCGAAGGCTATAACCAATACATGAAAGAAGTTTCAGAAAAAGGTTTTGTCAATGTAGGAGCAGATGAAAGTGCTTTAAAAGAAGCCCAAGAAGGCATCACGCCTCATATTGGGGTACTCAAAGCGCGACTGCTGTTCGATGGTGGTTATTTTCAGCGCGCTTACAATACTTTACTTTTGCAAAGCGACCAAAAATTCACTTCTACTAAAACTCAACTGGAATATACTTATTTTTTAGGGCGCACCAATCATCAACTCAAACACTATGACGAAGCCATCAAATACTACAACAGCACGGTGACTGCTGGTCGTGCGCAACCTTGGTACTTTGCCTGCCGCGCTGCTTTGGAAAAAGGCAACATCTTTGAAACCCAAAGACAGTACGAAAAAGCGCGAAATGCCTTTCAAGAGTGCCTTACTATTAAGCCCAGTGAGCATAAAATTTCGCTGCATCAAAGTGCAAAGTCAGGCTTGGCTAGGGTCAAGGGGAAGTAGGTAGGAAAGATGGATGACTATTTGTATAATAGTATCCCAAATTTAGTTCAAATCCTCAAAAGACGATTAATCCACAATATTCACGCGATAGAAAAACGGTGAAGAGTAGAACGCACCACCTGAAATGTCTGGATCAGAATTATCTGCATTAAAAGATTTACCATCTTTCAATCTCATAGTTGCTCTTATCTCAAAGCGATCGCCAGTACTAATTTGTGCATCACCAATTTTTAAGGCATCCTGCATTTCTTTTCCTGTTACGGCAAGTGTAGCACGCGGATAACCAGTGACCGCATCTTTAGTATAGATAGTTGAAGAAAAAGACTTCAAAGGCACATCACTTACGCTGTTTGTACCGTTTGCAGCTGTAGCATCTACAAAGCGAACAATTAAATCATAAGATTCAAAATTTGCTCCTAAATTAGGTGTAACCGCCTCGGCTACAATCTCCCACTTAGTTCCTGCCATATTAGCCCTACTTACTTTGAATGTGGAAGCTGCCACTACGGGATAAGGAGATATAGTACGCATGTAGCCTCCAGACTCAAGGCTAAATTCATCAACTCGCTCCACAATTTCAGTTTCGCAAGCAGAAGCTACGAAGATACCGAGTAAAACGATTAATTTTATAATATTTTTCATACAATTAATTAGTTTAGTAATTCAATCCCGAAGAGGATTACTTAATAAAATTAGCTGGATTATTGTCCCAGAAAACTTGTACCGTAACATCAGATTTTTGTTTGGCATTAGAGTTTCTTGACACAAATCCCGTTGGATAGTAGTATGATCTCACAAAAGAACCAGGATTAGGATCTAACGCTGGTTGCTGCCCTTCTGGTTTGCCAGTTCTGCGGTACAGGTTGTAAGATTCAATACCGTTACCATGTAGTGCTAACCAATATTCTGTGACTATCACATTTAATCGCGCATCATCAGTAGTGGCAGCATCATAGTCCTGCAATACTTTATTTACGTATTGTTCTACTTCGCTTGCCCAATTGATGCCTTTGCTTGTTTCAAAAGTATTAATCTTGGCTGCTTCCGTAGAACCTAAAGCCAAACTACGCACATCCGCCATTGATTTTTCCACTCCAGATTTAAGCAATGCTCTAGCATCTCCTGTTGTTCCTAAAGTCAAAGCGCTTTCTGCTAACATGAAATCTATGAAAGAACGCATCAAAATCGGGTGAATACCTGCACCACCTGCACCTGCACCTAAAGAAACGCCTCTGCCGGCATCATCATCATATAGACCACCAGCAGGATAAAGCCCCCAAGCAGTACGCAATAAGTTATCTGGTGGAATACCTTCATTATTTAAATGATCGCGTCCCCAATAACCAACATCTGAAGGAAGACAATAGACATCAGTGTCACTGTAGTGATTCGGTTTGGCATTAGTGATACATCTTAATTGATTTACATCCGTAGGATTTTAATCGTTTGTCTATAGAAATAAAAACGGATTCTCGGATCAGTAAACCCTTTACCACTGTAAAGATAGCCCATGTAAGAGTTAGATTGATAATCTCCACCACCCGTTGGTAGATATTGATCAGTGTATTTCGGATGACGTGTATTAGGATTTGAAAGATTAGCACCAAACTTAAATGCAAAATTCTCTGTACTTGTAGTAATTAACTGGTTGGAAGCAATCAACGAATTGATAGCAGTAGTAGAACCAGATTTATCAATAAGTTTTCTGTTTAAGTAGTATTTCAACTTTAAACTGTTTACTACCCGAATCCAGTTGTCTGTTTTGCCAGCAAAAAACAAATCATTAGTAGCTCCAAGTTTAGATACAGCAGTAAAATTAGTAAGTGCTGCATCTAAATCAGCTAAAGCTGCCGCATACACAGAGGCTGCATCATCCGTTTTAGGATTGAAGTTTTCAGGGTTGATTGCTTCGTTATAAGGCACATCGCCAAAAGCATCTACCAAGTTCATTAAAACGGATGCTCTAATGGTGCGAGCGATGCCTGCGTGAACAAACAATTGAGCGCTTTCCGCAATAGGTAGTATGGTCGCTACATCCGTTAGAATACTAGCGTAAGCAACACTCCATCTTCCATCGGACCCTGGAGGAGTAACCGCATTATCGTATAGGGCTGCGCCTTGATTCAACATTCGCGTCAAGCGCATCCCAGGATCGCTGAACTGGTTGAAATTCATAGAATAATCCAATTCAATACGATTGAGAATAAAATTCACATCTGCATTGCTGGTATTTACTCGGTTGGGATTGTCTAATAAATCCAATTCACAAGCACTGACCATTACAACGAGCAACATCAAAAATATTGCTTTCATTCTATGTATCATATTAATAATTTTTTTTGTTAAAAAATGTTAGGTACTTTGCTCTAAAATTAATCCTAACTAGAAGGTTAATTTCAAAGTTCCGCCCAATCTTCTTGCGCTTGGTCCTGTCAAGAACTCAAAACCAAGACCATTACCTACTCCCAAACCTAAGTTATCCGTATCAAAATTCAGACCTTCAGGAAAGTTAAAGGCTTTATACCACAAGTTGTTACCTGTCACTTGCAAAGAAATTCCTTTGAACGGAGTCTTTGAAATAATACTTTTAGGCAAAGCATAAGATAAAGATACTTCCTGCAACCTCAAGGTAGTTCCATCATAAATACGACCTTCATCCCCAAAGAAGTATAAGTTGTTGAACCCGACATCAGATGCTGTCACCTGCGTGGTGTTTGGCGTACCATCTGCTTTTACACCCGGGAAGATAAAAGTTTGAGAGCGGTCGTAATTTTCTGTACCAGTATCTACTGTCAAACCTCTACCCATTAACGCACCTGCTGTACTACTGTACATAGCTCCACCATGGCGATAGGAAATTAGAAACTCAAAAGTAAGTCCTTTATAGCTTAAAGTATTAATCAAACTACTTGTAAAAGCAGGGTTCGGGTCGCCAAGTATGATAGGCGTAGCAGTGCTTTGCAAGTTTCCTGTAGCATCTACTAGCAAGCGTCCTTCGTCATCGCGGCGATAACCTGTACCTTGGATAATATTGAAAGGTTTATCCACAATAGCATAGTTTCCTAATGCTCCACCGAAACCAGTTATCTGCACTTCTCGTAAGGTTCCACCCAAATCAATCACTTTAGGTACGTTGCGCGCATACACCAAATTCAAATCCCAAGAGAATTTATCATTGGATATTGGCACAACATTTCCATTTATTTCAATTCCTTCATTACGAATTTCTCCAATATTGATAGTAGTAGAAGTATATCCAGTGGCAGCATCTAATGGAGAACTAGTAATCAAATCCGTAGTATTGCGACGGTAAACTGTGGCTTTCAGCCCCTACTACGACCTTGAAAAAATTTACCCTCTAAGCCCAATTCATATTCAACGTGTAGCTCTGGTTTTAAATTTGCATTA
>JAAUTG010000309.1 GCA_012031785.1 Saprospiraceae bacterium
ATCTTCCATCAAATGAAAAGAGCCGGACGTAGGCGAAAGACATTTTTAAACGATTGTAGCCATATTGGTTAGCATCATTGTAGAGTTGATCCCATTCTTTTCCTGCATTAATTCCTAAAAGGTCTCGAAAGGTATTTGACATAAGTAATGAGCTATAAGTTTATTATTTGATAATGAATAAGTTGTAAAAGCAACTTATTCACTCATGTCATGCAACTGGTTATTTGTTTGTAAAGTTATTTGACAAGGTACACTTTTGAATCTTCTGACAGAAAACCAAATGACCAAACCCACGAATAACCAGTTGCATAGCATCATCTCTAAGCACTAAAGCCAAAACTAACCCATCTAAACTACACGATACTAACGTCTTGTCGAGTAGTTTGGAGCTTCTTTGGTAATAATCACGTCGTGCGGATGGCTTTCATGGATACCTGATGAAGTAATGCGCGTGAACTTTGCTTTTTGAAGTTGTGTAATGTTGGCTGCACCACAATACCCCATTCCTGCGCGCAAACCACCAATATATTGCACCATCGCTTCTTCAACTGAACCTTTGAAAGGAATACGACCTTCGATACCTTCTGGTACTAGTTTCTTGATGTCGTCCTCCACATCTTGAAAGTAGCGGTCTTTTGAACCCTCTTTCATCGCATCCAACGATCCCATTCCTCTATAAATTTTGAACTTTCTTCCTTCAAAAATTACAGTTTCGCCTGGTGCTTCTTCCACGCCAGCAAACAAACTACCAGCCATAATACTACTTGCCCCAGCCGCAATCGCTTTGACAATATCGCCTGTGTATCGAATACCACCATCTCCAATCACAGGTACGCCAGTACCTTGAATAGCAAAAGCTGCTTCGTAAATAGCAGACAATTGTGGCACACCCACACCAGCCACTACTCGCGTGGTACAGATACTGCCGGGTCCGACACCTACTTTCACTGCATCCACACCAGCCTCTACCAAGGCTTTCGCTCCAGCACCAGTTGCCACGTTTCCGCCAATCACTTGCAGGTCAGGATAGCGACGTTTGATTAATTTTATCGCATCTAGCACGCCTTTGGAATGTCCATGTGCAGTATCTACCGCTACTACATCCACGCCAACATGCACTAAAGCCTCTACGCGCTCTAACATGTTAGATGTGACTCCAACGGCTGCACCCACTACCAATCTTCCGAAAGAATCTTTGCAGGAATAGGGATAGTTCTGCACCTTCATAATGTCCTTGTACGTAATTAGCCCCACCAAGATGTTGTTTTCATCCACTACTGGTAGCTTTTCGATTTTGTATCCCTGCAAAATTTCTTTTGCGCGGCTCAAATCCGTTCCCACAGGAGCTGTAATCAGATTCTCGGAAGTCATCAACTCCTTTACTGGACGATTCATACGTGTCTCGAACCGAAGGTCGCGGTTGGTTAAAATACCCAATAAACGCTTGTCTTTGTCCACCACAGGAATACCACCAATGCTGTACTCACGCATCAGTTGTAAAGCATCTCCTACTACTGCGGTAACGGGCAACGTGACGGGATCAATAATCATACCGCTTTCCGAACGTTTTACCATACGGACTTGCTCAGCTTGCTCTTGAATGGTCATATTCTTATGAATAATTCCCATGCCACCCTGTCGAGCAATTGCGATTGCCAACTTTGTTTCTGTAACGGTGTCCATGGCAGCGGACACAATTGGGACTTGTAACTTAATTTCCCGCGTCAACTTAGTAGAAATATCCACTTCGCGTGGCAATACTTCTGAATACGAAGGAATTAGAAGCACATCGTCAAAGGTAAGTGCTTCACCCAAAAACTTAGCTTGAAGAATTTCTCGTGTTTCCATGTGCAAAGGTACAAACAAATTGTAATGGATAAAGCATATCACCTCTCAAAATGCAAGGAGTTTGAAAAACGTTAACATTCGTAGTTTGATATTTGTCCTTTAAAATTCAACTGAAAAAGGAGTATGGATGGAGGGAGCATCAAAAGTGGCTTTATTCATTAGAGGGTTAACGGGATAGTAAGTTAAAACGTCGTCAGGTGGCGGTTTTAACAAAGCAAGAATTGAGGGAAGGCTGTTTTCACTTAACCATTGCTGCTGTGTAGCTGCGTCTAGCAAAAGAACGGGCATTCTGTCGTGTAGCGTTGCCATTTCCCGGTTAGGCGTAGTAGTGATGATGGAAAACGAACGCATGGGCTGCTCCCCGCCACGCCATTCTTCCCAAATACCAGCAAACACCAGCCATGTTCCATTTTGGAGTAAGATGCGATAAGGTTGTTTTTGCGTTCCTGTTTTTCGCCATTCATAAAAACTATCTGCCAGCACTAGGCACCGCTTTGTTCGAATAGGTTGACGAAAAGAAGGCTTACTTTCGATGCCTTCTGCACGGGCGTTAATCATTTTACCTGTATTTTTTCCGTCTTTTGACCAAAACGGCACCAAACCCCAAGTGAAATGCTGAAATAAGCCAGGTTGCGTATTTGTAACGACGGGAGCGAACTGAGTAGGCGCAATATTGTAACGTGCTATCGAAGGTAGTTCTAGTTGCATATTCCCCAACTGAATTTGAACTGCAACATCAGTAGTGACTAAAGAGTATCTTCCACACATTAGCTATAAATTATAAGTTAATTCCTTGATTATAAATTTAGTGTGAAAACAAGTTGCTGTTTTATTTACTATTTATTCCTTGTGCAAGAACATCCAAATTGATTTTATTTTCTAGGTGCATACATGGTGGCTATTTTCACCGCGTATGCACCTAATTTTCTCATAATCAGGTTTAAACTACTGTACCATCCGTTCTAATGGGTGCATTTCCAGTAACTCCGCCGGGGTGTAAAATCCAGATTTATCTTTAGTGGCTTCTCGGACGGCTCTGACTTTAGCAGGTACAATCACAGAAGCCTTATTTCCAAAAGCATTGCGCACATAAGTCAACACCGCAGCTAGTTCCTCGTCATTGAGCAGTTTGCCAAAGCCCGTCATAGGTACTTGACCAGGATAAGGTTGCCCAAGCACTTCAATAGGTCCATATAAACCATTCAAAGTCAATTTAATCAGTCGCTCCTCATTACCAAGTACCCAAGCAGTTCCACCCGCCAACGGCGGAAAGCCAGAAGCAATTAATCCTTTCCCGTTGGGTTGGTGGCAAGTGCTACAATAGCCTTCGCGCTCGTAAATCGTTTTCCCCTTGCTGTAAAGGGCAAGGTCGTTCCCTTTAAGATGAGTAGGATCAGCTTCTTTAGCTTTTTCTTCTAAGGCTTTGCCTTGCAAGTGGGCTTCAGCGGTTTGGTAAGCATGTATCATCCATTGGTCTAATGGCTGTTTAGCCGCTTGCGCCAAAACAGCCAAACCATCGGCTTGCGACAACCAAGAGGCAGCCACAATAGCTGTTAAGCGCACCCGACTGTTGGTATCACCTGCTGCTTGTTGCAATAAAGCGGGTTGGTCTTTAATTTGATGTCCTGTATAACGCAGCACCTGCACTACAGCAGCACGCACTCTAAAATCTTGCGCCTTCATCAACTGGCGTAAAAGTGCCTCGTCCACTTTGTTTAATCCCCAAGTTACCCAAAGAGCTTCTAACAGATGATGTTCGTAGCGCGGGGCAGTTTTGTCTAGTTGCTCCACCCAAGTGTTGAGGGTCGTTAATACTTCTTTAGCGTCTCTGGCACGCAAGGCTCGACGCGAACGATAGCGAGTGCGATATTCAGGTAGTTTTAAATTGTCGAGCAGTTCTGAAATACTAGCGTCATGCACCTTTGCTGGCGTGACCAGTGGACGAGCGGGATAGGTAATGCGATAAATGCGTCCGTGCAAATGGTCACGCAAAGGGTCGCGAGCGTTGTGCTGCATGTGTCCCACTAACACATTGTGCCAGTCAACCAAGTAAAGTGAGCCATCTGGAGCAAATTCCATGTCCACAGGGCGAAAGTTTTTGTCGTCGCTCGAAACTAAATCGTGTCGAAACGTACACTTATACCCTGTACCATCATCTTCCAAGCGATGCTGTTTTGTACCCAAAAAGCCAATACTATTACTGATGATAAAGTCTCCCTGTACTTCGTCAGGAAAATGGCGACTATAGATAAATTCCAGTCCTGAAGTTGGGCGCACTTTGTGTTTGTCTTCTATCAGATTGAAGGACTTGTGCGTAGCGATACCGTAGCGAGGTTTCACAGTGCCTGGCATCATCCAACGCACGTCAGGTCCTGAAGTTTCTGCAAAAATAGGTTGTCCCCATTCGTCAAAAGCGATTCCCCATGGATTTGGAATGGCTAGTTGTGCAGTTCGCTCCAAATGTCGGCGTTGTGGATTGTAGCGCATGAAGCCGCCATTAGTAGCGCGTACAGGTCCGTAAGAAGTTTCTACGTTGGTATGAAGGAATACCCCTTCTCCCATATAAATTGCGCCCGAAGGATCCGCGCAAAAAGCACTGATAACGTGGTGTGTATCGTGGTCATCGAAGCCACTTAGGACGATTTCTTCTTTATCTGCTTTGTCGTCGCCGTTGGTGTCGGTCAGTAATTTGAGATTGGTGCCTTGCGAGACATACACCCCTTCTGGCGCAAACTCAAAGCCAACAGGAATGTGTAAATTATCTGCAAAAATCGTTTGTTTGTCCGCTTTACCATCCTTATCAGTATCTTCTAGGATGAGTAACTTATCGTTAGGCTTTGGGTCGCCAGGTTTGTAATGTGGATACGTAGGCATCACCGCTACCCAAAGTCTGCCTCGGTCGTCAAAAGATATTTGTACAGGTTTTGCTAGGTCAGGAAATTCCTGTTCAGAAGCAAATAAATCAATTTGATAGCCCTCTGGCACATGCAGTTTGTTCAACGCCTCTTGACCGTATAGGTAGCTGGTTTGCCCTCTACCATAATCGCCAGTTTTGTAATTGGTTTCGACAGGCGGAAGTGGAGATGTTGTAGCATCCGCCGCCGCTAAGTCCATCTTTTCGCCGTGCGCGGCTTTCCATATCGCTGTATCTCGAATAGCGGTCATTTCGCGGATTTTGGTCAATTCGGCAGGATAATTGTCAGGTCCGAACGGAGCGTAACGACGACCAAACACATGAACGCCATTGGGAATTTTGTAATCGTTGTGCCAAAACCAGTTTTTTTCTAACACCGCCTCGCGCACCAGTTGACGATGTTGTTCAGCCACAGGTTTTGATTTTCCAAAAACCCCATCCGTGAGCAATTGAGCAAACTTTTGGTAGCCCGCGTCGTTGAGTTGCGAGCCGTCAATCGTTAATTGTTCGCCAGTGCTGAACCATTTTTTTGATGGATTAAAAGCGTCTATAAAAAGCACCTGATGGCGAGCTGTTACTTCGCGCATGGCTTCAGTGTAAATTGCAAGATGTTCATTTTCTTTCGCGCCATTGGGTAAATCATGTTGATTGGAAAGGTCTTGAAAAGCAATTGGAGAGACAATAGCTAGTTGAGGTGGTGTGATGCCGTTGTATTGCTGATTAAGTGTATGCAAGATAAAGGCTTCTAGTTCTGCTTTGAAGTTCTCTACCCCTGCTGCGCCTTCAAGGATTCGTTGTAGCCAAAGCATCCAATTAAAATATCTGCTTTTAAGC
>JAAUTG010000310.1 GCA_012031785.1 Saprospiraceae bacterium
TAACTGATAGCAAGAAAGCCATACCAAGCTCAAAACCAGTCTTCTCTCTACTTTTCTACGATTTTTGCAAATCTTCATCAAAATTTATTTCTAATTAAAATTAGGAGTTTGTTTTAAATAAATTTTGTTGTTTTACGAAATATTATTTCAATAAAATTATCTTTATCACGTAAATATGAATTCTAACAAAACACTTAAAGAAGATGCACTTTTTTACCACGCAAAGGGTCGTCCTGGTAAAATTGAAGTGATTCCTTCTAAAGAGACTGCTACGCAGCGCGATCTCACCCTAGCCTATTCACCTGGTGTGGCAGAACCATGTTTAGCGATTGCAGAAAATCCAGAAGATGTCTATAAATACACTGCAAAAGGCAATCTAGTAGCTGTTATATCTAACGGAACCGCTGTTTTAGGTTTAGGAGATATTGGTCCAGCAGCAGGCAAACCAGTGATGGAAGGCAAAGGATTACTGTTTAAAATATATGCTGATATTGATGTGTTTGATATAGAATTAGATACCAAAAATGTAGATGAATTTGTCAGAACGGTCAAAATTCTAGAACCTACCTTTGGAGGAGTGAACCTAGAAGATATTTCTGCTCCTGAATGTTTTGAAATAGAGGAAAGACTGAAAGCAGAACTCAATATTCCAGTGATGCACGACGACCAACATGGAACTGCAATTATAAGTGCCGCAGCACTGTTAAATGCCCTAGAGTTGGTAGGTAAGGACATCACAAAAGTAAAAATTATCGTCAATGGTGCAGGCGCGTCAGCAAGTTCCTGCACCAATATGTACTGTATGCTAGGGGCACAGAAGTCCAACATCTTTATGTTTGATTCCAAAGGCTTAATTCATCCAAGTCGCAATAACTTAGATGGCAAAAAACGCGAATTTGCTAACAATCATGCGCCAGCCGAAACTACATTAGCGGAAGCCCTGATAGAAGCAGATGTATTCATCGGCTTATCTAAAGGGAACATCCTTAATCCAGACATGGTAAAAGTTATGGCAAAAGACTGCATCATCTTTGCTATGGCAAATCCAACGCCAGAAATAGCTTATGAGGAAGCAATGGCGGCGCGTCAGGATATCATCTTTGCAACAGGTCGTAGCGACTACCCCAACCAAGTGAATAACGTTTTAGGGTTTCCCTATATTTTCAGAGGTGCTTTGGATGTACGCTCGAAAGTCATCAACGAAGAAATGAAACTGGCAGCCGTTTATGCCTTAGCAGAACTCGCCAAAAAGCCAGTTCCAGACATCGTAAACATGGCTTACGCAAACAGCAACCTGATATTCGGTCGAGAATACATCATTCCCAAACCTGTTGACCCGCGTTTGCTCACCACTGTAGCTCCAGCAGTAGCGAAAGCAGCAATTCAAACAGGTGTAGCAAAAATTCATATTAGCGACTGGGAAGCCTACGAAAACCAGCTTTCAAAGCGATTAGGTTTGGATAATACCCTCACTCGTGGTATCGTTAACAAAGCAAAACAACAGCCCAAGCGCGTGGTACTCGCAGATGCCCAAAACATCGCTGTCTTAAAAGCAGCTCAGCAGGTTCGAGAAGAAGGTATTGCTATCCCAATTTTGCTAGGCAATATACAAGTGATTCAGCAACTAATCAGTGAACATCAGTTGGACTTGGCAGACATCGAAATTGTTGACCCAATGCTACCGGCAAACGAAGCAGAAAAAGCCAGATTGATAAGATATGGCGACTTACTTTTTGAAAAACGTCAGCGAAAAGGTTACAACAAGGGGGAAGCTCATGACATGATTCGCCGTAGAAACTACTTTGGGTGCATGATGGTAGAAACAGGAGAAGCAGATGCTATGGTGGGAGGTATGACACGCAACTACCCAGATACGATTCGACCAGCTTTGCAAGTAATTGGCAGACAGCAAGGTGTAAAAAAAGTATCAGGTATGTACATCCTCATGAGCCGTTTTTGGTCCGCTTTTTTTTGACAGACACAACGGTCAACTTTAATCCTAGTGCAGAAGAAATTGTGGAAATTGCTTTTTTAGCTGCTAAAGAGGTGGAAAAATACAACATCAAGCCAAGGGTGGCATTATTGACTTACTCCAACTTTGGTAGCGCAGACGGCGAAGATGCTATCAAAATGAGAAAAGCAGTGGAATTGTTGCAACAGCTACATCCAGAAATGATGATGGATGGAGAGATGCAAGCACACCTACCTTTTCAAGTAGAACTATTGAAAGAAAATTATCCTTTCTCTCGTCTCGTAGAAGGTGGTGCTAATATATTGATTTTCCCCAACTTATCAGCATCTAATATCGCCTATAACTTGGTCAAAGAGATTGCAAACATAGAAAAAATTGGTCCTTTTTTACTTGGCTTGCACAAACCCGTGCATTTGCTCCAATTGGGAAGCACCACTAGGGAAATAGTCAATATGATTGCTATTTCAGTGGTGGATGCGCAATGAGCAAATAAGTAAGGGATTGAGTGATTTAATTACTACTTGGTCTTAACTGGCTTTAAAAAATTTTAGAAATTAAATCACTCAATCACCTACCCTTCTTGAATCTCCTCCATCAGTTTCAAGGTCTTGGCACTGACGTTGATACCTAGTTCCCTTTTTAAAGCCAACTTACATTGTTCAAACTGACGTAAGGCACGTATTCTATCGCCCATTTTCCAATAACAATACATCATGGCGCGATGCGCATTTTCTAAACAATTGTCCAACTGAATCATTTTATTTGCTGCACTCAAAGCAGTTTCATATTGTTCTTCTTGCGTAAATCCTTCTGTCAATTGCCCCAAGACTATTAAAAATTGTTCTTGCAAATTGTTACGTTCTGATTCAATCCATTCTTCCTGAGTTATTCCCTCTACGAAATCCCCTCTATAATTTGCATACGCTCGAAGTAAGCATCCATCGCCGCCATTTTATCCCCTGATTGTTCTTTTGTTTTTGCCTCTCTACAAGCCAATTTAAAATAATCTAAATCCGTCTCAATGCGCAAACTTTGGTTGATTTCATAATGGTCTCCTTTGGAAAGAATGTAATTATTTTCTTTATCTATGTGTTGAAACCACTTTCGCAGGGTGTGTATGGTGACGTTCAAGCTATTTTTGGCATAATCAGCAGTCACGTCCTTCCAAATAACTCTTATTAAGTTATCACGCAAAATTCGCTTATCTCTATTCATCATCAGATAGGAAAGTAAAATTTTGGCTTTGTTAGGTAAAGGATGCTTCACCACTTTGCCGCGAACCACTATTCTAAATTCTCCCAACAATTGCACGGATAAGTCGTGCGTGGCCTGATGTATAAACGGTTCGCTAGTGTAAGGACTTAATGTAGCAGCTATACCTAAAAACTCTTTCGGAATACTGCTCAACGATTTTTTGAAGCGTGCCATTAGCGATTTTTTCTTCGAATGGTAACCCTGAATTTCTTCAAACAACCTTAGATGAAGTGATTCTAACTCTACAGAGTTGCGTGCATCCAATGCTTTTTTACGAATAGCAATTAACTTTTCATCGCTTGACATGGTGTAACCCACGAAAAAGATAGGGACATACGAATTGATTTCCTTAATCGTTTGTAACCTAGCAAATCCATCTTCTTCTGGCGGATGATGCAATAAAATAATCGCATCAGGAGTACGCTGGTCTTGTTCTGTCAAATCTGTAAACCTAGATACGGGAGTGACCTGACAACAACTCCCAAAAACGCACTTAATTTGATGAATGAGAGCAATATCTCTACCTACTACTAGTACTTTAGGTGTACTCATCTGATTAAAATTTGGTTATAAATATGAATCGCTTTAAATAATAGCAAGACCTTTTTGGAAATGGTATTAAAGAAATACCACTTGTCACAAGTGTATTGCGACAAGCTGTCAAATACAAGATTTAGTTTAGTAAATAAGAATAAGAATTTATTAACGGCTATAAGACAAACTTAATTCAACTCTTTAAATCTAATTTTTGTGGTTTAGCAATTGATAGCATACAAAATTGAACCGAATTTAATTTTAGTTCAAATAGCAATAACTCGTATAGTACCAAGCACAATAGGTAGTGCATAAAAGAAGGATTTGTTCTCATGTTTTTCAGTAATATTTTGTATTTAAAGTTAAAATCTTAAATAACAATAACATAACGTCTAAGTAAGCGTAAATAGTTCTAAATGAATTAACTAATTTTGTTAATGATATGTTAGTTCAATTCTTTAAATAGAGAAAGTGTGCCAAATGTCCTGTATTTACTTAGGTTGTAACTCATTGATTATCAAAAAATAAATTTGTAACCATCCGATTGAACACTCCACCTAACTTGACAAAATATGCCCAAGTAACCGTTTAATGAATTCAAGTGAACAGCATCATTTATTTTTAATTTATGTATTTATGATAAACATTGATTTAAACCAGGACTACACTGAAAAGCATACTTGTATTGGTCATCAAGAAGGCGATTGGATTATTTTTACTTGCCCAAAATGTGATTACCAGCGCAAAATGAACTGGATAACGGGTGAAATGAAAACAAATGATAAAAATAGCCATATCCCTCACAAAGGAGAGCATTTTCCGCTGTTGGGCAGTGAGCACACCATATCTGACAACTGAGCGTAGCCGTTGAGGTGCTAGCACGAATAACATTAGACAATTTGAACATAACAATTACCTTCGTACAAAGAAGAATGTGGTTTGCTAACTTTTAGCAAAGTCACCGTCAGCCTGTACAAACCTAAGCTAATTACTCCTGTGTTGAAATTGATTATCAAGGTTTTATGCTCAAGCTGCGTTAATTTAGTAGCTTGTATCTCAATGTAATGCCTACTTTGCAAAGATTTTGCAAAAATATGAAGAGAATAGTTTTCTTTCAGAGGTTCTATAAACAGCACTTGCATTTCGCAAGTGCTGTTTATAGCTAATTGCTTACTTATCAATATTGTACAATGTTTTGGAGGACTGGTTTGGAGGCTATCAATGGAGCTAGTGGCACTACTGCTATTTTCAACTTGCGTCTCTGGAGCGGGTAAAGCAAGTGTAGAAATTTCAATATTACGGGTATTGTCAATGTTTTCATTTGGTAATTTGGAATGAATAAAGTTTAAAATTTTTTCTCCATTCAAGCCTTTGAAATGGATTTTATCTTTTGTCAAAGGATATTCTATTTTTCCAAAGAGTTGCTGCTCATCTTCTGAGCGGTATAAATCTATTCTAAATGAGAAACGACTTGGCACTATGTCGTGCTGAGGCTTTGAATCTTCTAGTTGTTGCTGCAAAGTAGGCACCACAGCAGTTTTGTTGTGTTCTATTTCCTTTAGTAGAAGAGCGATTTTTTGTCTAAAAATTACTAAAGCTCGTTCTGCCTGTTCGTCGGTATCAAACATACTACTTCTAGCAATCGTCGAATGATCATCTTGCTTGATGATAAAGTAAAACAACTTATCATCAGCTTTCTTAATAGCTATTTTTTCTTCTTTATCAATATTTTTTTAACATAATTTCTATACCTGTACTTCTATCCTTTGCAGTTAGAAAAACTTCACTCTGAATAAGTATATTATCATATTCATCTTTGTAATAA
>JAAUTG010000311.1 GCA_012031785.1 Saprospiraceae bacterium
GTTGCATCGATGGTTAATGAAGCAAAATCGGCAAACTCGATTCAGGACCCAACGGCTGGAAGTGCAATTAACAATCGTATGTACAACGCTCCGAGCCATCCTATTTTCCCTTTTGCTTGGAGCGTTTGCTGCCACATTGCGGTTGCTCAAACTTGCTTGCCAAGCAGCCCGATTACTTTATCGGCGAATCAAATCAGTGAGCAGAATTTGCGCAACTTGATTGCCGAAAAGCGCATTACTTACACGGAACCTCAAGCCGAGGAGGAAATCTCAAAAATTAGGCAATGCAACAGCCAACTGGAAATCAAGTTGCAAGGCATTGAAAATGAGATTGCTGCCACCTCGCTCAAAGCGCAAGAGTTGTACCGCTTCAAGGATGTTTCTTCCTTGCGCCAGCGTTTGCAAACACTGGAGCAAAACTTAGTCAATGCCGAGCAAGAACTCCAGAAAAGCATCAGCCAAATCCCGCAAGTGGGGGTCTATTTGGTGGTGCTGACGGACATTGACCCCTTCGACAACAAGAATGCCTTAGTGCAGAAAGCCCAAGCCGCCCTCCATCCTTACGCTATTGAGGACTTGAATGGGGTGAACATCAGAAGATTGAGCAGTGTTTCCAACTTGGAAAGTGTAAAGGACATCATTGAATCCTTTACGAGTGGTGGGGCATCCGACAAAAAAATATTTGTGGATAAACAAAATTTTGCCCGCAAGTATTTCCTCTATGTGGCGCAAGTAAGTGTGTTGCCGCTCGCCGACCCCAACTTCAAGGGACAAAACACCACTTTTGGCAATGCCGTGTTTGTGATGAAACTCAATGACACCTTTGAGGGGGAATTGCTCAAAAAAAATGTATCCGATGAGGATTTGAACACCATCGTATTGATGCCTTGCCCTATCTAAAGCTTTCCCAACAGGAAAATGAAAACAATCGCACGCGGCAAAACGGCATCATCGAAAAAGGGGAACTAGAAATCACTAAATTCGAAAGGGACATCGAGGAAGCCAGCAGATTGCTCAACGAGCGCAGCGAACGCATCAAAAACATTTGCAAGGAATACCAATTGCTTTTTGAGCCGAACAACCTGGATGCTTCTGCGCAAAGGGCTTTTGACTACTTCCAGCAACAACTCACCAAACTCGACCAGGACTGGAAACACCTCAAAGCACAAGAAATCATCCCGAAACAAACCATCACCACCATAGAAGGCAACCCAGCCGCTTCAATTGCGGTGGAGAGCATGAAACTCCACCAAACGCTGGGCGAGCAGGCGGGCAAAATATCCAAAACCCAAGAGCGCGTCCGAATAGAGGACTTTGAAGTGACCGACTACGAAGCCAAAAAAGACATTACCCTCTTCAGAAGTATTGACCAGCTATGGGTTTATCCTGTGCTGCAAGACAACAACACTTTTAAAATATTGGTCTTTGCCAAGTTTAAAATTACTGCTTCCAGCACCGGCAATGAAAAAGTGCCTACCTTCAACTTCCCTGTTCCTGAAATGGTACAAGTAAAAGGCGGCACTTTCACGATGGGTTGTAAGGACGGACGTGATAGTGACTGTGAGGATGATGAAAAGCCAGCGCACCAAGTAACGTTGAGTGATTTTGCTATTGGCAAATACGAAGTAACCAACGAAGAATTTTGTACTTTTTTGAATGAGAAAGGCAACCAAACCGAAGGTGGAACAACTTGGCTGGAAATAGAAAGCAGTTCTTGTGGCATTGAAAAAAAGCGGCAGCAAATTTCAACCCAAATCGGATATGGCAAAGCACCCCGTAGTAGAAGTTTCTTGGTATGGTGCGACTGCTTACTGCAAATGGCTCAGCGAAAAAACAGGCAGAACTTATCGTCTGCCGACCGAAGCCGAATGGGAATACGCTGCAAGGGGCGGGCAAAGCAGTCAAAATTACTTATATGCAGGCAGCAATAATGTGGACGAAGTCGCTTGGCATAATGGCAATTCAGGGGTAAAACGCACGAGGTAGGCACGAAAAAAGCGAATGAGTTGGGTATTTTTGACATGAGTGGGAATGTTTGGGAATGGTGTAGCGATTGGTACGATGATAATTATTATAAATCCAGCCCCGCGCAAAATCCAAAAGGTGCAGCGAGTGGGGAATATCGCGTTCTTCGGGGCGGCTCGTGGTACGACGGTTCAAGGTATTGTCGCGTTTCCAACCGCATCGGGAGCAATCCGGACCATCGGAACGGCAACGACGGTTTCCGGGTATCCAGGGCTTAGCCCTCTGCCCTTGAGCCTGCGGTAGCAGGCTTTACCCTTTTTACCCTTTGTAGGTGTTGTTTGTAAGTGTTCGCCGAAGGCGAAATTTTTTTTTGAAAAAAAGTGATAATAGTGGAAAAAGATAATGTAGTAACGTTGACGTATGATTTGTTGCTGTATATGGTGCCGCAGTTGGATAAGTTTCCCAGAAGTCAGAAATTTTTGCTGGCGGATCGGATACAAGTGCAGTTGATGGAGGTGCTAGAAATGCTTTTAGAGGCTTACTACACCAAGGGGGAACAAAAGAAAAATTTGCTATACAAGGTGAATATCGCCTTAGAAAAAATGCGCTACCAAATCCGTTTAGCAAAGGATTTGAGATGTATTGATTTGCGTCGTTATGAGTATATACAGAGCAAAATTAATGAAATTGGGCAACAAGTAGGAGCATGGCTAAAAAGCATCAGCAACTAGGATGAAAACACATAAAAACCTTTATCCAAGCATTACCGATTATCAGAACTTACTATTGGCGGCGAAAAAAGCGCAGCGAGGCAAACGATTTGAAGATAGCACTGCCCATTTCAATTTTCATTTGGAAAAAGAACTCTTTCGTTTACAAAAGCAGTTGCAGGGGCAAACCTATCAACCAGGCAGGTACAAAGAATTTTACATATACGAACCCAAGCCAAGAATGATTAGCGCTGCACCTTATCGCGACCGCGTAGTGCATCATGCGCTGTGCAACATTATTGCTCCCATACTAGAGCAAAGCATGATTTTGATACGTATGCGAATCGAAAAGAAAAGGTACGCACAAGGCTATTCTCCGTTATCAGGCGTTTTGTAGAAAAAACGCCTACGCGCTGAAATGCGACATCAGAAAGTTTTTTCCAAGTATTGACCATGAAATTTTAAAACAAATTCTTCGCCGAAAAATAGGTTGTAAATCCACGTTGTGGCTAATTGACCGTATTATTGACAACAGCAATGAGCAAGAAGAACACATCCAATACTTTCCGGATGATGATTTGTTTACCCCCCATCAAAGAAGGCGAGGCTTGCCGATTGGGAATTTAACAAGCCAGCTATTCGGCAATTATTACCTCAGTGCGTTAGACCATTTTATAAAAGAAGAATTACAATGCAAGTATTATGTTCGGTATGTGGATGATTTTGTCATTTTAGGCGACGATAAAAGCGAGCTAAACCAAATTAAATCATCAATTAGCCAATTTTTAACTACTTATCGGTTAATTCTTCATCCCAATAAGAGCCGTGTATATCCAACCAAAGACGGCGTTACTTTTCTAGGACATCGCGTATTCCCTGATTTTAAGCTGGTCAATTCGGAAAGTGTACGCAGATTCAGGAAGCGAACTCGAAAATACATTGAATCCTACCATAATGACACCATGAGCCAGTTTGAGTTTTACCAATGTACCCGTTCGTGGTTTGCCCATGCCGCTTTTTCTGATACTTTTAGGTTGAGAAAGAAAATTTATTACGACATTTACGGCAAGGACGTGGTTGTATATTGATCTTCGGGGCGGCTCGTGGAACAACAATACAAGGAATTGTCGCGTTTCCAACCGCAACAGGAACAATCCAAACAATCGGAACAACAACAACGGTTTCCGGGTATCCAAGTTTTATTTTCGCCAGTGTTTTTTCTTTTTACGGAGGAAAAGAGTGAGCAATTAATAAGTCCAAGACTACTTCCAGTGTTGGCTTTTGCCAAACGAACATCAGAAACGAGCAACACCATTGGTAGGCAATCGAAGATGGTGTTGTGTTTCTTTGTTGCACCCACTTATCCAGCTCGTTTCCTAACGAGCGTCACACGAGTTAATCCCCGCTCGTTAGGAAACGAGCAAGATATTTTTAGACGACGTTAGGAAACGTCGTCCATCTGCCGATTTGTTTTGTTCTGTGCTGCGCATTGGTCGAAGTTTCCTAACCTTGATGGTCGGAGTTTCCTAACTCGACCCACTTATCCAGCTCGTTTCCTAACGAGCGTCAAACGAGTTAACACCCGCTCGTTAGAAACGAGCAGGATATTTTTAGCCGACGTTAGGAAACGTCGTCCATCGGGGGTCTGGTTTTCAATAAGTTAATTATTTACTGGACAACTTTCCGTTGTGTAGTAAATAAAAATGAGCAAGTGTTGCGTTTTTTCGTATCTTTGTAAGTAAAACTAGACAACATGGCACAAGGAATAGCACAACTGCAAAACGAAGTAGAAGCCGTCGAAGGTATAAGCATTTCCGAATCAAGGGTTTATACCATTGAGGAATATTTGCAACTGGAGGACGAAGCAGCCATGCGTCATGAATTTCACAACGGAATCATAACAGCGATGGCAGGTGGAACAGTAGCACACAACGTGATAAAAGGCGATATTTTTACATACATTAATGTATTTTTGAAATCAAGCGCGCTGCCGCATTTCGCGCTGAACAGCGATACCAAAGTATGGATTCCAAGCGAACAGAAGTTCGTTTATCCCGATATTACAATTTCTGATGGCAGACCGCAATATTACACTACGGCGGAAGGCAGGCAACGACGGGACATCATCACTAATCCACTTGTGGTGGTGGAAGTGTTGTCCGATAGTACGCGACTGGAGGACAAGGGAGAAAAGTTTGAGCGGTACTGCACCATTCCGACGTTTCGAGAGTATATTTTGGTAGAGCCAGAAGCGGCTTGGATAAGAACCTGCCACCTGCAAGACCCCGACGCTGGCCGTTGGATGTGAGTTGTTGCCCCCATGCTTCCCAAAGAACCGCCCCGCCGTCCCCAGCTTGGGTTCCTGTTCATTCCGCCGTTCCGCATCCAGGGCCTGTCTATCGCAGGCGAGGAGACCTGCATCCACCTCCCGGAGTTTGATGTCGCTTTTGACATCGGCCTCTGCCCGCGCGCTGCTTTGCCCTCCAACTACGTCGCGCTCACCCACGGCCACATGGACCACGTCGCCGGGCTGGCGTACTACTTCTCTCAGCGACATTTTCAGGGCATGGCACGGGGACCGTCCTCTGCCCCAAGCCGCTGGCGATGCCGATCCACCGGCTGATGGAAGCGTGGGTCGATATCGAAAACCAGCGCACGCCTTACAACGTCATTGCCATGGAGCCGGACCAGCTCCAGGAAGTCAAGAACAACCACTACCTCCGCGCCTTTGAGACGATCCACACCGCCCCGTCGCTGGGCTATGTGCTTATTGAAAACGCAGCAAGCTCCAGGAGCAGTACGTCGGGCTTCCGCAGGAAAAACTGGTTGAACTTAAAAAAAGAGGCACGGACATCACCCCAGACCCTGATGATCCCCCCTCATCTGCTTCACCGGCGACACACCTGGG